>JAGFXR010000002.1 GCA_017861365.1 Oscillospiraceae bacterium
GCTAAGTCTCTTCATCGCGTCCTGTCTGATAGCTGGTGCGCTGACAGGCTGCGGCAGCTCGGGCACTTCTGCATCGGGCAGCTCCGACAGCGGCTCCGGCGGCGGGACAAGTCTGACCGAAGTGAAATGGGTTTCCCCTGCGGCGCTGGCATCTCTGGATTTCTGCTGGATCTATGTGGCGGATGCGCTGGGATACTTGGAGGATGAAGGTATTAAGCTGAGCATCATTGAGTGTACCGACGGCAGCGATGCCAAATATCTGGCGGCTGGAAGTGCTGATTTCGGCGGATTTTCCCCCGCTGTGGGTCTTTCTGCCGTGGATGCCGGCGCAAGCAATATTACCGCGGTTTGTAATGTTGTGGTGGACAATATTTTCGGCCTGGCTTATCAGAAAAACAGCGGAATTTCCGACTGGTCAGATTTAGAAGGAAAAAATATTGCCATTCTTGCGGAGTCGTTCCCAACCCTGTTCAATCCCATCTTATCCGCGGCAGGCGTGGATACAAGTACGGTGAATTATGTGGTCTACGGCTCTGCCGAATATGAGGCTTTAGACGGCGGTCAGGCAGACGCCATGGGTACATGGACGTCCGAATATTATAAATGTCTTGGCATGGGCTATGATTGGGGTTATTTGGACGGCAACGACGTGCTGCCCCAGATCGCGAATTCCCTGTGGGTCAATAATGATTACGCTTCAAAAAATTCCGAAACGGTAAAGGGCTTTGTCAGAGCGGTAACCAAGGCGATCTATTTCTGTTACCTGAATCCTGAAGCGGCAGCCGACATCACATTGAACCGTTATCCTGAAATCGAAATTACCTGGGATGGCGCGGTGGGCGCAGTCAAGGGTAACGTCTATGGTATGTTGGGTACGACGGAGGAGGAGCAGAAGGCCCGCGTTGACGCGCACGAAATCGGTGTATATGACATGGACGGCGTCAGTCAAACCATATCCAACCTGTATCAGGGCGGTGCAATTTCCCAGGAGCTGGATGCCTCCGACTACTATACCAATGACTATGTGGACACCTCATGGGATTATGCTGCGGTTCAGGCTGATTCCGATGCATATCAATTCAGCTCTGCGGTGTATCAAGACGCAAACGGTTCGTGAGGGCTTACATATATCAAACGGGGAACCCTTGATCTCTGTTTGAAAAATCGGCATTCGGAAACGGTTTGAGGTATCATCAGCGAGCGCAAGCTGAATTCAATTACCGTAAAAAACAAAACCGATGCGGCTGCGTGTGCAGCTGCATCGGTTTGTCGGTCAGGACTGTCGAAAGGCAAGTCCTGATTGGTTCGCCATCTGAAATTAGAGCGGGTGGTCTCTTTTACCAAAGCCCCTGCGGAGGACCGGAGCCGGGCAGCCCCAGCCGTTCTGTCCAGCTCATGAGGCTGATTTTCCATTCGCCGTTTTCCCGGATATATTCATTTTCATAAAAACCCTGCACCCAAAAGAGTGCCTGTCCGGTACGCGGGTACATATAATTCATATACAGCAGCCATTTCCCATGAGCGGTATCACCGTTGAGAGTAATCTCAGGGTGTACCAGGATATCACCCTCTTTACCGGCGTGGGTTTTGGAAAGTTCATTTTTAAACCAGCCGCGTATGGTTTCCCTGCCGACAACTGGGTCATGAAGATAGACGTCTACCTTTCCATGCTCCGAGAAGCAGTCCGCGCATGTATCCCACTGAGTACATACGAGAGCATTGATATAACGCCGCTGCAGCTCGTGTATGCTCTGGATATCTTCGACGTTCCTGAGTCTCGCCGAGAGTTCGTTGATTTGTTTCTCGGATTCAATTAGTCTTTTTTCGAGCGCTTCCAAGCTCATTTGATTGATGCTCCTTTCCTGACCTGATTCATGAATATGCGCTGAAACCTCGGCACCCAACGGCGGCGCCATGGTTTCGTTGTCCAACTGATATTCATTATAACATTGGTTTTGGTGATTGTCACCAGTCAATTATAAGATGATATACTGTGTATTTATTTCAAAAAAATACAGGAAGGAGAAAAACCATTCAAATTATGTGTTGGCGCAATGCCGTGTCCCGGCAGCTGTGCCGCACCGTCAACCGGAGGTGATTTGTCGAAATCTTGGTTCCAAATATTGAAAAAAGCCTTCGCGTTTCTCCATATCTGTAAATGACATGATTGGGATTGACACAGGTGTGGTATGATGATACTATTCAACGAGATGTATCTGACATCACATGAAACAGAAAACGTCATACCACTGCTTGACGAGGAATAGAGCGGCCCACTGTCCGGCGTATGACTGGAGGAAAGAGGTAGGATTGCCATAATGCAAGAAAAACTCAAGTTATCAGATAAGGTTGTAATGCAGCTTCAGGATATGATTTCAGTTCAGAAAACGTATACTCCCGGGGATAAGCTGCCCAATGAAAAGGAATTGGCGGTTGAACTTGGCGTAAGCCGCACGACGGTGCGGGAAGCGATTCAATATCTGGTAACACAGAACGTATTGGAAATCAGGCGGGGTAAGGGAACCTTTGTGTCGGAAACTTCGGCTGTCAGCAATGAATTTGGCTTTGATGCATTGAAGTATATGCACTTGAAGCTCCGGGATTTATATGAGCTGCGCCTGATGCTGGAGCCGCAAATGGCTTATTACGCCGCGCTGAGAGCGGCTGACAGCGAAATTCAGGAGATTCTTCAAATTGGCAATAATATTGAGCAAGGAATGGAATCAAAGGAAGAGGACGCGGAGGGCAATGAAATTTTTCACAATTCCATTGCGAAAGCAACCCACAATGAATTTGGAATCAAAGTAATGGAACTGATTAATAGCGCTCTGGTCACTGCGTTTGAGGACAGCGATATCAAGCAGAAATTATTTGACGATACCATTATGGACCATAAAATGATCATGAACTATCTTCAGCTGAGGGACGCGGAGGGTGTGAAGCATGCGATGTATTTACATATCAAGCACTCCATGAAGGATTACGGCTTGATCAAGCATGAAGAATGAGAGATATAAAAGCACTGCGGTTTCACTGATCATCAGGAAATCGGAGTGCTTTTTTTATGATCAGTGCATCCCTTTGGGGGTTATTGCTGTCAAAATCAATGCGCACGGAGCGGTTCTTGATGAAAAAGACGGGATGAAATCAGAAAAAAATACTTTACAAACGGGGCAAAATCATTTATCATAAGATTATACAACGTAAAAGACATTATACAACGTTTGGAGCAAAGTCGCGCAAAACGACTTTGCTTTGTTCATTTTAGGGGAGAGATTCCTCTTCTGTAAAATGAAACAGGAAATTTGATGTGTGAGGAGAGAGAGTATGAAGGAGCTTTCGAAAACGATATCCGCGATTCAGGGATCCTCCATCCGGAAAATGTTTAACATGGCGCAGCAGATGGATGACCTGGTCAGCTTTGCGCTGGGGGAACCCGGATATACCGCGGCGGCCCATATTTCCGCGGCGGCGATTCAGGCCATTCAGGAGGGAAACACTCATTACACCGTGAATGCGGGCATCCTCCCCCTGAGAGAGGCGCTGTCTCAAAAAATGGAGCTCAAGAAGCGGGTGAACTATGATCCGGAAACCGAGATTATGGTGACCTCGGGCGGAGTGGAAGCGCTATATCTGTCCATGAAGGTAATGCTCGATCCCGGCGATGAGGTGCTTCTGGGTGCTCCGTATTTCCCGAATTATCTCGGACAGATTCAGATGTGCGGCGCGGTGCCCCGTATTGTTCCGCTGTTAGAGGAAGATGGGTTCCAGTATAATGTCCGGCGGCTGCGTGAGTCCATCACGGAGCGAACCAAGCTGCTGCTGCTCAACTCACCGTCAAATCCCACTGGAAGCGTCACCGGCGAGGCGATCCTGAAAGAAATCGCGCAGCTTTGTATCGAACAGGATTTATACGTCATCACCGATGAGGTATATCAGGATTTTATTTACGGAGATACCAAATATTACTCCATTGCCAGTTATCCCGGGATGAAGGAGCGAACCGTCATCGTAGACAGCTTCTCCAAGACTTACGCCATGACCGGTTGGAGGTGCGGTATCGTCCTTGGCCCTCAGGCACTGGTGAGCCAGATGGTGAAAATACAGGAAAACGTGGTATCCTGCGTCAACACGCCGACCCAGTATGGGGCACTTGCCGCGCTGGAGGGGTCGGACGAGACCATCCGGGCCATGACGGAGCAATATGATTGCAACAGACAGCTGGTGACACAGGAGATTAACAGCATGCCGGGGCTGAGCTGCGTTGCGCCTCAGGGGGCATTCTACGCCTTTATCAATGTCAAGCAGACAGGTTTGACCTCGGAGGAGTTTGCCATTCGTCTGCTGAAGGAAGGCAGGGTCGTGGTGGTTCCAGGCTCCGGTTTCGGCGAGGCGGGCGAGGGATACATCAGAATATCCTATGTGTCCTCCAAGGAGGATACCGTTAAGGGACTTGAGAGAATCAGGGCATTTATGAAGCAGTTGATGGAAGAAAAGCATAGGGGATGAGAATAATGAGCAAGGTATCGATTGTGAAAACGGATTGCTATGACGAGGCAATTATTGCGGCGGACGTCAGAAAAGCGGTGGAGCTGATCGGCGGTATGGCGTCGGTTGTAAAGCCAGGGGATAAGGTTCTGGTAAAGCCCAATTTTGCCGCGGTGCCGCTGGATCGGCTGTCTGGGGCGATTACACGGTGGGAGGTCTGCAAAGCGGTCATGGATCTGGTGAGGGAGGTCGGCGGCGAACCCTTCATTGCCGAATCCAGCGCGGCGGGCGTTGATACGGAAAAGGTGATTGAGGCCTGCGGATACGATCAGCTGAGAGAACAGGGCTACGAAGTGATTGATCTGAAGCGGGCGGAAAAGACCGTCATTCCGGTGAAAAACGGCCTTTTGCTCAAGGAACTGAATACGTGGAAGCCAGTGGTGGAAGCTGATGTGATCATCAGCGTTCCTGTGATGAAAACCCATGATCAGACGGAAGTGACCCTGGGGATGAAAAACATCAAGGGTCTTATCGGCGACACCCAGAAAAAATGGTTTCATACTGCCGGTGTCCAGGAGGGGGTTGTGGATCTGAACGCTACCCTGAAGCCGAAGCTGACGGTGATGGACGGCACCATTGCCCAGGAGGGGTACGGCCCTCTGTTCGGAGACCGGGTGGAGATGGGCGTGATCCTGGCGTCCACCGACGTTGTGGCTTGCGATGCCGTGGGCGGAAAGCTTATGGGCTACGAGCCGGAAGAAGTGGGCATTACAAGAATCGCAGGCAAGATCGCTAAGATCGGCGAACTGGATATCAGCAAGATTGAGATTGCGGGAAACACGATTGAGGAAACGGCCAGAGTCTTCAAACGCTCCAGCCAGGTCGAAATCCCCGGACTTCCGGATTTTAAGCTGATTTTGACCGAGGGCGCGTGCACCGGCTGCCGGAATACGGTCATCAGCGCCATTATGGATATGAAAAACGATGGCATTGAGCACACGCTGGCAGGGAAAACGATTCTTGTGGGGCCTTTTGACCAATTCCCTGAGGATGTGGACCCCAAGGATATCGTGCTCATAGGAAAATGCACCATGAAATTCCGCGACAGGGCAACCTTTGTGCCAGGCTGTCCGCCCAACAATATCTTCGTGGAACGAGGCATCTCCGGCATTGAGGATGTGAAGAGGCGGTATTCCACAGAGGGCGATGTGGATTAATGAAAGTTTGTAGGGAGGCAGCGATATGAAAGGATTGGAAGCGTTTGCGGCAAGCTTTCCCAAGCTCATCAGCGTTTTACCGTCGACTTTTCTTCTTTTTCTCTGTACGGTATGCATTGGTATCACACTGGGGCTGGTGTTTGCGGTAGTCCGTTTGAGCCGGCACAAGATTTTAAATGCGGTTCTGAGAGTATTTATCTCCTTTGAACGGGGCACGCCGCTGATCATTCAGATTTTGATTATTTATTTCGGACTGAGAGCCCTTTTTGTCCAGGGGTTTGGCGTACAGGGCGCGGTCAGATGGAGCCCGGCCATTTTTGCACTGATCGCATACTCTCTGAATCTTGCCTCTTTCCTGAGTGAGACGTTTCGTGGGGCTTACCTGTCCATTGACAGAGGGCAGATTGAGGCAGCCCAGAGCATTGGAATGGATCGCCAGCTCATCTTCCGAAGGGTGATTCTGCCGCAGGGAGCGCGTATCGCGCTGCCGGGCATGGGAAATCTGCTGCTGGATGAGTTTAAGGCGCTGTCCCTGGCATTTTCCATTGGCCTGGTGGAAATTATGGGGCGGGGACAGGGGCTGGCCAATGCGTCCAGGGGTGTGGGCGCTGTGGGCATTTATGCCGCGGTCGCACTGGTTTTTTGGATCGTATGCTTTTTACTGGACAAGCTGTTTGTCTGGATTGAATGGTATCTCAGCAAGGATCTCAGGGTGCTTGGAACTTCCGGCGGCAAGACCGCCGGAAAGTAAGGAGGGACAGCTATGATTTTTGATGTGGAATTTGCGGTTGAGAGTATTCCGGGCATCTTATCCGCGCTGCCCGTGACCTTGTATCTGGCTTTGATCGGCCTGGTTTGCAGTGTGTTCATCGGCCTGTTTGTCGCGTTGGCCCGGATGTACCGGATTCCGGTGCTCAGTAAGCTGGCTTCCGGCTATCTGCTGGTCATCCGCGGCGTGCCGCTGATGGTTCAGCTGTATTTTGTGTTCGTCGCGCTGCCCATTTGGCTGCAGGATATTGTCGATCAGCTGGGATGGGATATGATCGTCGATCTTTCCCCCATTGTGGTGGCCTCTGTTGCGCTGGTATTGAATTATGGGGCGTATATGTCCGAGGTGATCCGGTCCGCCCTGCTGTCGGTGGATTACGGGCAGCTGGAGGCGGCGCATTCCATCGGAATGTCCACGCCCATGGCCATGGTCCGAATTATTATTCCCCAGGCGGTGGTGGTGGCGCTGCCCAATCTGGGAAACACCATTATCGGCATGGTCAAGGATACCTCCCTTGCCTACATGGTCATGGTGGTGGACATCATGGGTGCGGCAAAGAAAATAGCGGGCAGCGGCTTGAATTATCTGGAGACCTATGCCGTGGCGGCCTTGATTTACTGGGCCTTAAACATCATCCTGGAAAAAGTGTTTTCAATTTTGGAGAAAAAGGCAAATCACTTTAACGTGAAAACAGTGCCGTCCGCAAAGGCATAAGAAAGAGGAATGTCATATGACAGAGCGCATTCGTCAATTAAAGCAGCGGCAGAGCAGCACGAGGCCCAGCTTAAGTGCCGAGCGGGCCAGACTGGTGACCGAAGCGTATGAATTATACGCCGGTGAACCTCTGATTTTATTAAAGGCGCACACACTGGCTTATCTCCTCAAGCACATGACCATCTTCATTCAGGAGGGCGAGCTGATCGTGGGCAACCACACCGATAAGCCGCGCAGCGCGCCGGTTTATCCGGAGTTTAATTCCCAGTGGATTGCGGAGCAGATCGATGACTTTCCTACCCGGGGAAGCGACCCTTTGACTGTGAGTCCCGAGGACCGCGAGACGCTTTTGTCCGTGCTGGGCAAATGGAAGGGAAGAAGTCTGGACGAGGTGGTCGCCCAGGCGCTGCCGCGTCAGATCAAATTCGCGGAGGCCAGCGGCGTCATGACGGTGGGAAACCGGGACTGTGCCACCGGCCACATCATCCCCGATTACCACACACTGCTCCAATGCGGGCTGAGTGACTGCATCGCCCGCTGCCGGGAGTACATAGAGCATACGGCAATTGCCAATGAGGAAACCCAGAAGCAGGTTGAGTTCTGGCAAGCGGCGGTCATCGCCATGGAGAGCGCTCAGGCGTTTGCAAACCGCTTTGCACGGCTGGCGGCGGAGATGGCCGAGACGGAGACATCGCCCCGGCGGAGAGAGGAGCTGCTGAACATCAGCCATATCTGCGGGCGGGTGCCCACGAAGCCTCCGGAAACCTTTCATGAGGCGGTTCAGTTTGTCTGGTTCTTACATTTGATTGTTACCATTGAGTCCAACGGGCACGGCAACTCGTTCGCGCGGTTCGATCAGTACACCAACGAGTTTTACGTCAGGGATATGGAGCGGGGCATGATTTCCCGGGAAGAGGCCATCGAGCTTCTGGAATGCTTCTTTCTCAAGGCCACGGATATCATCAAGGTCCGGGATTCCTTTTACAGCGAATCTTTCGCGGGCTATCCCGTCTGGCAGAACCTGATTGTCGGAGGCCAGACGAAGGATGGCAAGGATGCCACCAATGAACTGTCGTATCTGGTTCTGGAGGCAAACGCGGATGTGCAGACCTCACAGCCCACGGTTTCCGTGCGCTATTTCGACGGTCTGTCCCCGAAGATGATGAGACAGGGTCTGACTATGATTCAGCAGGGCCTGTCCACGCCCGCGTTTTTCAACGATAAGCTGGTGATTCCCATGGTAATGGAGAAATTCGGCGCAACGCTGGAGGAAGCCAGGCAGTGGGGGATTCTGGGCTGTGTGGAGCCGTGCATTCCGGGTTGCACGGACGGGCGGCCCACCGTTGGCTATGTAAATCTGCTCAAATGCCTGGAGCTGGCGCTGAACAACGGCGTGGATCCGCTGACTGGCGAGAAGCTGGGGCCGGAAACCGGAGCGTTTGAATCCTTGACCTCGCTGGAAGAGCTTCAGAGCGCACTCTTTCGTCAGATTGACTTTTTTGTGGATCTGATGCTGACAGGCTTTAATCTGGTTGGAGGTATGCACGCTACCCGGCAGCCGATGCCGTTTGCGTCCATTCTCATTCAGGGCTGCATGGAACGGGGAACCTCCATCCAGTGCGGCGGGGCGAAATATTCCGAGTCCGGCGCGTTTATCTGTGGAATTGGGAACACCGCTGACGCACTGGCGGCCATTGATACCTTGGTGTATCAGAAAAAAACCCTCACGGCGGGACAGCTATTGGACTGCCTGAGGAAGAACTTTGAAGGGGAGGAACAGCTCCGGCTGACCCTGCTGAACAAAGCGCCCAAGTATGGAAACGACGACGATTTTGTGGACGGTATCGCCGCGGCAATCGTTGGGCATTACCGGGAATCCCTCGCCCAGTACCACGATTCCAGAGGCGGGGGGTTCACAGCTGTGGTGGAATCCCAGTCGCTGAACGTATCACAAGGAAAATGCGTGGGTGCGTCCGCGGACGGACGGTTTGCCTATGAACCCGTGAATGACAACTGCTCGCCGGTGATGGGACGGGATGTGAGCGGTCCCACCGCCGCTATCCGGTCTGTCTCCAAGCTCAATCAGTGGAACGCCCAGGACGGCTGCCTGTATAACATTCGCTTTGACCCCAGGAGCATCAGCGGGGAAAAGGGGCTGCTGATTTTGGACAGCATTGTCAAAACCTATTTTGAGCGTATGGGAGAGCACATTCAGATCAATGTTGTGGACGACGAGACTTTGAGGCAGGCACAGCAAAAGCCGGAGCAATACCGCGATTTGCTGGTGCGGGTCGCGGGGTATCTGGCGTACTTTACGGAGCTTGACCGGGATGTGCAGAACAATATTATTCTGAGAACAAGCCACAGTGCATAGCAAGGCAGGGAGAAGGCATGAAAGACCAGTGCTATATCGGCGGGATACAGCGGTTTTCCACGGAGGATGGCCCAGGCATTCGAACAACAGTTTTTTTAAAGGGATGCCCTCTCTCCTGCAAGTGGTGCCATAATCCGGAGCTGATCCACTTTGAATTTGAGCTGCTGTGGAATGAACAAAAATGCATCGGCTGTGGTGCCTGTGCCCGGGTCTGCCCGGGGGAGGCCATTCTGCTGGACGAACGCGGCGTACATGCCGACCGAACTGGCTGTGTGCATTGCGGCGCCTGCATTCAGGCCTGCTGCTCCGCCGCGCTGCATAGCCACGCGGTAGAGATGACGGTGGAAGCGGTTTTGGATGAAGTCAGGAGAGATGCTGATTTTTATCGCACATCCGGGGGAGGTATGACCATAAGCGGAGGCGAGGTGCTGGCTCACGGTACATTTGCTTCGGCTTTGGCCGCAGGTGCGATGGGAGAGCGGATTCCGGTTGTGATCGAAACCAGCGGATATGGGGACTTCAATCTTCTGCGAAGCCTTGCGCAGTGCAGTCAGCAGGTCCTGTTTGATCTCAAGGTCATGGACGGAGAAAAGCACAGGCGGTATGTGGGCGTTGACCCCTGCGGCATTCATGAGAATCTCAGCGCGTTGGCACGGCTTCCGGGTATGAAGGAAAAAATTGTGATCCGGGTACCTATGATTTCCGGCGTAAATGACGATATCGGAAATCTGGAGGCTGTGTGCGGGCTGATGCGAGCCTGCGGGCTCACACAGCTTCACCTGATTCCATACCACGGGATGGGCCTGTCCAAGGCCCGGGAGCTTGGAATGGAACAGGAGCGATTCGAGGCCCCGGCACAGCAGCAGATGCGGGAAGCCGCGCAGCTGTTTCAAAGGTACGATATTAAAACAGATATTATGGGAGAATAGGCGGCGAATTGTTTGCGTCAGGGTTTGTTAATTTTCATTTCCGGCTTGATGGTGCTGTATGCCGTGATCCTGTTCCGCAGTGTTTACAGCGGCAGGGAACTCATGAAACGGGAAAAGGGGGGCTTTGGATTTTATGCCATGCTTTCCACGGTAGTGATGTTTCTTTCCTCCTTTGGTGTGTCCGACACCGCCCTTACCGTGTTTGCCTTTCGCGCAAACAAATGTGTGGAAGACCGGCTTTTACCCGGAACCATCATTGCAAGCTCCATTTTACCCGTGGGCACCATGTCGCTGGCCTTTCTCTCCTCCATGGAGGTGGATCCGGCCACGCTGGCCGCGTGTGTCGTGGTTCAGACGCTGGGGGCGTTCCTTGGTGTAAGGCTGATCATGAAGCTCAACGGCGGAATGATACGTCAAATAATGGGCTATGCCCTGATCGGCACGGCAATGTTAATTGTCATCAAGCTGTTTTTTCTGACACAGTCGGGAGCTGGCAGCACCGGTTTGTCATCGTGGAGGTTATTGGTCGCGCTGCTCTGGTTTTTTGTTTTCGGGGCGCTGAATCTGGTGGGGCTGGGCGCCACCGTACCCAATATGGCGGTACTGCTTTTGTTGGGGGTGGATTCCAGAGCTGTGTTTCCCATCGTGATGACCGGAAATTTTATCAGCTGCTGCCTTGCGGGGTTTCAATATGTGTTGCATGAAACGTACACTAGGAAGGCCGCTGCCTGCTCGGTGTTCGGTGTGATCGGCGTGCTGGTGGCGGTGCTGCTGGTCAAAACCATGAACGTCCGGTTTCTTCAGGTGATTATGATCGGGGTGCTGTTATTCTGCGCCTGTTCCATGCTGCGTTCACCGAAACAGGAACAAGGGTGACGTGGACGTAGGCAGGACAAAATCATTACAATAGACGGGAGAATGCTATGAAGATCATGATTTACAGTTGCAGAGATGATGAGCGGGTTTTGTTTGAGCAGTATGCCCGGCAGTGGAATCTGCAACTGGGGTACTGCAACATCCAACCTACCATGGAAAATGTGCATCTGGCAGAGGGCTATCCGTGTATCAGCGTGGTAGGGACGGTAATATCAGATGAGCTTTTGAGGGAATTCGCTCGGCTTGGGGTCAAAATGATCTCGACCCGATCTATCGGATATGAGCACATTAACATTGCGCTTGCCAAAGAGCTGGGAGTCAAGGTGGCGAACATTACCTATTCGCCCAACGCGGTTGCCGACTTTGCCATTATGCTGATGCTGATGTCACTGCGAAGAGCCCGATACATCATGGAGCGCTATCGGGTGAAGGATTTCACGCTGGCCTGGAATCAGGGCAGAGAGCTGCGCAACATGACCGTGGGCGTTGTGGGTGCAGGCAGGATCGGACAGACTGTGATTCGCGAAATTTCCGGCTTTGGCTGCAAAATATTGGTCTATAACAGACACCAAAATGAGGAAATAAAGCGTTACGCGGAGTATGTGGAGTATGAAGAGCTGCTGCGCCGGTCGGACATCATTACGTTCCATGCCCCGGCGACTGAGCAGACCTATCATCTCCTCAACCGTGACAACGTGAAACGTCTGAAGCCAGGCGTCATCATCATCAACACATCCAGAGGAGCGCTTGTGGATAACAAGGCGCTGATTGACGGGCTGGAGCAAAACATCATCAGCGCCGTGGGTCTGGATGTGATCGACAACGAGCCGGTGATTTACAACGTCGACCATAAGAACGCGCTTTTGATGGATCACGATATCGCCGTGTTGGAGAGCTACCCCAATGTGATCATTACACCTCACACGGCCTTTTTTACAGACCAGGCTGTCAGAGATATGGTTGAAAATTCGCTTCAAAACTGTGTTTGCTTTGGAGAAGATCAACCAATTCCGGGGGAAATCAAATAAATCGAGGTTTCGCACTTGACATACAGCGAAAAGCAGACTATAATTCGAGTAACTTGAGAGATCATACAACAAGTACATAATTATACAACGTGGTAAAATGATCTATGCGGCGAGGATGCTTCTACAGGCATCCTCGCTTCTTATTTTTATATGAGTAAAAGCAGCATTGATCCCGCACACTAAACATTCAGGAGGCCATAGTTATGATCAGATTAACAGGAATCAAAAAATCATTCGGTGATTTAAATGTGTTAAAGGGCGTGGATATGGAAATTGAAAAAGGAGAAGTAGTGGCAATTCTGGGGCCCAGCGGATCGGGAAAAACAACGCTGCTCCGGTGCATTAATTTTCTGGACGCCGCCAATGAGGGCACGGTGGAGCTCAATGAAATCAAGGCTGATTATGCCGCGGCAAGTAAGAAGGATGTTATGGCCATCCGCAGAAAAACGGCGATGGTGTTTCAAAATTATAATTTGTTTAAAAATAAAACCGCGCTGCAAAATGTGATGGAAGGCCTTGTGATGGTGCAGAAGATGGACAAGGAGAAAGCGCGGGAACTTAGCATTGAGACGCTCAACAAGGTTGGATTGGGCGAACGGCTGCATTATTACCCCTCACAGATGTCCGGCGGTCAGCAGCAGCGGGCCAGCATCGCCAGGGCCCTGGTGCTCAATCCTGAGGTGATTTTGTTTGACGAGCCCACCTCGGCGCTGGACCCGGAGTTGGTGGGCGAGGTGCTGCAGGTGATGAAAAAAGTGGCCGAAACCGGGATTACCATGATTGTGGTAACTCATGAAATCGCCTTTGCCCATGATGTGGCGTCAAAGGTAATCTTCATGGACGGCGGCAGGATTGTAGAGTACGGAACGCCCGAGGAGGTGATTGACAATCCCAGGGAAGAGCGCACCCGCCAGTTTCTGGGGCTGATTGCCGGCTGACAAATAGAATTTAATTGCTGCTTCAGCGGTTAAAGATATTACATTTTTAGGAGGAAGAATATGAAAAATCGAGAGAGGCTCATATCTTTGAGCATGGCTGTCTTGCTGGGACTGGGATTGGTTGGCTGCGGAGATCAGAGCGCATCGTCATCGGATACATCAACCGGCGGAACGGCGGCGAGCTCGGATTCGGGTTCCGAGGTCACTACCATCATCTGTGCGCTGGACGCCAACGTGGCGCCGTATACCTATCTGGATGAGGACGGAAATATCACAGGCTATGACTATGAAACCCTGAAGCTCATCGATGAACTGCTGCCGGACTATACCTTTGAGTACCAGATGGTGGACTACGACGCAGCGGCAATTGGCCTGGAGGCCGGGCAGTATGATCTGGAGGCGGGCAGTAAATATAAAACCTCTGCCCGTGCTGAGAAGTTCCTGATCTGTGACTCCAACTACTATGCGGCCGTTACGCTGGCCGTCGCGGCAGATTCCGGCATCAACTCCATTGAAGACATGAAGGGCAAGACCCTGGTTCCCGTGCCTGAGGCAGACGGTCTGAGGCAGGTGTATCTCGACTATATGGAGGCGAATCCTGACGCGGATATTACCCAGGAGACCGGCTCCTCTCTGATCAGCATTTCGGACGGTCTGTCCTATGTGGCCTCCGGACGCTATGACGGAATGATTGATCCCCCTGATATGTTTAACGATGTCCTGAGCCAGGATGCCGATCTGGCGGCGAAAATTAAGGTGATTGAAGATCCTTTCACGGTGGTGGGCGGACATTTCCTGCTGAACAAGTCCCGCACTGATCTGGAGGAACAAATCAACACCGCCCTTCAGCAGATCAAGGAAGACGGAACCTTGGGCGCGTTAAGCGAAAAATGGTTTGGGGAAGATCTGATCGCAAAATACAGCTCCATCGCCCTCGACTGATGAGCGGCGCAGGCTGCTGCGGGTACTGTTTGGATGTGCTGTGGAATCTGATTCCGCACGGTGAGTTCAGAAGTCCCGCGGCAGCCTGCGGCGTTACAAACACGGACAGAAGGATGGTTTCATGGAACAAGGACTGGTGCATCTCTACACCGGAGATGGAAAGGGAAAGACCACTGCCGGTATAGGCCTGGCGGTCAGAGCGAAGGGCGCGGGGAAACGGGTGCTGTTTCTGCAGTTCATGAAGGGCATGGCTACCAGTGAAACCACGCCGTTGAAGAGCCTGGGGATTGAGGTGGTCAGAAAAGAGTCATCTCCCAAATTTGTATTTGCTATGACGCCCGAAGAGAAGGCAAGCTATCGGCAGGAGCAGCAGGACTGCTTCCGGTACGCGAAGGAGCATTGCATGGACTTTGACTTGATCGTATTTGACGAGGCGGTGAGCGCGATTTCAGAGGGCATGATTGATGAGGATGATTTCATTGCGTTTCTGGGCAGCAGGCCGTTTTCTCTTGAGGTGGCGATCACGGGCAGGAAGCCAAGCCGGCGTTTGCTGGACTGCGCAGATTACTGCTCCGAAATTCTGATGATATCCCACCCCTATGAGCGGGGAATCGGAGCGCGTCTAGGGATTGAGTATTAGAAACAAGACAATGATGGGATTGTTGAATATGAAGGAAACCGGTCAGTTTGATGGGAAAGTGGCGCTGGTCACAGGCGGACAGAGCGGAATCGGAAGGGCAATCGCCCGTCGGTTTGCTGCTATGGGAAGCGACGTGGTGGTACTGGGACGTGATCCGGGTAAGGGAAGGGACACGGCAAGGGAACTGGTTGACCAATATGGGGGAAGGGCGCTGTCCTATGTCTGTGACGTAACGGACGCCCTTCAGGTGAAGCATACCGTTGCCGAGATCATCAAAGCATGCGGAAAAATTGATTTTCTGATCAACAACGCGGGAATCTATCCCGCTGTTCCCTTTCTGGAGATGCCGGAGCAATTGTTCAGTCAAATTTTCGATGTCAATGTCAAAGGGGTTTTTCTGATGACGCAGGAGGTGGTCAGGCAGTGCATGGCGGAGCGGCGGTATGGGAAAATCATTTCCATCAGCTCTGTGGACGGATGGCTTCCCACTCCGGGAATTATCGCGTACGCGGCATCCAAGGCCGCTGTGAACAGTCTGGTGAAGTCCTTTGCCATTGAGCTGGCAGAGAATCATATTACCTCTAACGGCGTGGCGCCCGGATGGGTGGCAACCGAACCGGTGCTTGAAGCCGGAAGATGGAAAAGCCAAATCGGCAGTGTCCTGAAAAAACGCATGGCGGAGCCGGAGGAAATCGGAGAGGTTGTGACATTCCTCTGCGAGGACAGGGCGGACTATCTGACGGGCGAAATTGTAAACCTGAGCGGCGGCCTGCTGCTCAACGGCTGATGGGAGCGCGGCGCTGATGCAGTATACCATTCTGGTGGATTTCGGGAGTACCTATACCAAGCTCTGTGTCTTTGACCTGGAAAACGGGGAATTGGTTTTGACAACCAGACATGCTTCTACGGTGAAGACGGATGCTGGGATTGGACTGCTGGCCAATTTGGAAATGGCGGCGGGCAAAATCGGTGCAGGCGGCGTCAAAAACGCCCGGTTTGTTGCCAGCAGCAGCGCGGCGGGAGGGCTGCGTATGGTGGTGGTGGGGTTAACGCCGAAATACAGCCTGCTGGCAGGTACCAATGTGGCTTTGGGCGCCGGCGCAAGAGTGATCAAATCCTTTTCTTTTCTCCTGACAGAAGCGGATGTCAGGGAAATTGAAGCGATACAACCGGAAATTCTGTTGCTCTGCGGCGGTGTGGAGGACGGAAATACGGACTGGCTGTTTCACAATGCGGCCCTGCTGGCGGGCAGTCCCCGTCTTCAAACCTCTGTGATTTATGCCGGAAATCACTGTGTCTCGAAAGAGGTGAGGGCGCTGTTCCTGCAAAACGGAAAAGAATGCCACACAGTGGAAAATATTTTTCCAGCGCTGGGACGCCTGAATGCCGGGCCGGCCGGCGAGGCCATTCATCATATTTTTATGAAGCGGATTACCGGAATGAAGGGTCTGAGCAAGGTAAAAGAACTTGTGGGTGAGATTGTAATGCCCACGCCCGCCGCAGTGCTGGCAGGGGGAAGACTTCTGACCGAGGGAACAAAGCAGTGTTCAGGGCTGGGTGAGAGCCTGATTTTTGATGTGGGAGGGGCTACCACGGACGTTTATTCCTACTGCAAAACCCTTGAGTCCGATGCGAAGCTGGCGGGCGCGCCTGAGCCGGACCACAAGAGAACGGTGGAAGGAGATTTGGGGCTGTGTTCCTCCGCCCTGTCGCTGCTGGACGCCGCGGGCGCGGATAAAATTTCAGCACAGTGCCATGCGCCGCAGGCGCAGGTGCAGAGCCAATGCCGATACAGGACGGAGCATGAGGATTATATCGCTGAAACAGAGGCGGAACGGCAGCTGGACTTCGCGTTGGCCCGTCAGGCAGTGTTCATCGGAGCCAGGCGGCATGCCGGACACATCACAAACGCATATGCCAAGGGAGCCAGAAGGGTGCAGGAGGGAAAGGACCTGACCGGGATTAAAAATCTGATTGGCACGGGAGGCCCCATCATCAACAGCGTAAACCCCAGAGAGGTGATGGTCTGTGCACTGAAGCGGAGGGACGAGCGGGAGCTGCTGCTCCCGGAGGCGTGTCAATGCTATCTGGACAGGCAGTACCTGCTCTACGCCGTGGGACTGGCCTCCTCGCTGCACCCCGAAGGGGCACTGCACATTGCGTTAAACCATATTACCAGACTATAATTGGTCGGATCACGGAGGTTGCTATGAGTGAATTGTCAAGACAACAGCTGATACAGGATGAGCTGCCAGGCCTGGAGGAAATCCGCCGACGGGCGGACGCCATATCCAGGGACTGGGTCATCGGCAGGAGTCCTTTTATGGATCGAATGGGGGTCAATTCGGAGCGGGAGTATAAGGAGCGCTGCAAGCAGCAGGGAATCATCATGCGGCATGCCCATATCGGCTACAACTCCGCCAAGGAAACCATTGCTGCCATTCAGTCGATTTATTCCGAACTGGAGAAAAAGGGCGGGCGCCTGGACCGGTTCGGCATTTGTCTGGACTGCCAGATGGGCGTTCCGCCGGAGCTTCGGAATCAAATTCCAAAGGGCGCGGGACTGGTGTTCAGCAGCCCGCAGGAATGGATCGATGTGGCGCAGGCCGCGCCGGTGATGGTGCACTTCGGTGACAATATGATCGGCACGCTCAACACCCTGGACAACCTGAAGTGTGCCTTTGCCGCCGGGGGAACCACCATCGGAAACGCGTCTCATTTTTATACCTATGAATATCCCTTTGCTTATGATTTAAATCAAAGAACCATTGATGCTGTCACAGGGTTTTCCATCATGGCCGCCTTCCGGGAGAAGGGAATGCTGGTGCATTCCAATCTGGACGACGGGTATGCCGCCATGTTCCACGACCTGTCCGTGACGCTGGGGTGGGCGAAGCTGGAGCGCCACATTGTGCAGGAGCTGATCGGAGCCAAGCTGGGACACTGCTTTGGTAATCTGTTCAGCAATCCTTTGCTTAGGATGACCTTTGCCCTGGCGCTGGACGACATCAACGAGGGGGATTCCTGCGGCTCCATGGTCTACGGCAATACCACTGACTTTGACATGGATTTCAGCAAGAATTATTCGGTGATCAACAGCTATCTTCTGGGCGACATGATTGCCCAGATTCACAGACCTACTGGACACGGATTAAACGCGGTGCCGGTGTCGGAGGCGGCACGCATCCCCTCCCCACAGGAAATTGTGGACGCGCAGGTCATGTCCAACGTTTTGGAGCAGTATGCGAGAAGCTACGAGCCCTACATGAACTGGGACAAGCTTGAGGCGGACAAGAACAGGCTGCTGGTCGGAGCCCAGGTGTTTTATGACAGAACCCTGGAAGGGTTGGACGCAATGGGAATTGACGTGGAAAATCCCGCGGAGCTGATGCTGTCACTGAAAAAACTGGGGCCGGCCTATCTGGAGGAGCATTTCGGAGCGGGCAAGAAGGCCGACGCCATGCGGGGCAGAATCCCGGTGTGGCCCACGGATATGGTAAAGAATATTGGACGGATCCGGGAGCGTTCATTGCAACAGTTAAGCCCGGAAGCCTCGCTGACAGGAGTCAAGGTTGTCGTCTGCTCCACCGATGTCCATGAGTTTGGCAAGGAGATTGTCGCCAGTATACTCAGGGAGGTGGGAGCTACGGTTTATGATATCGGAACCGATGCAAGTCCCACGGAAATTGCCGAGACAGTCATTGAGACAGACAGCCGGTTTGTGGCGGTCAGCACCTATAACGGAATTGCGCTGACCTTTGGCAGGCGTATGCTGGAGGCGTTTGAGCAGCATAATCTCAAGGTGTCCGCCTTTATGGGAGGACTTTTAAATGAAAATGCGGAGGATGGGAGCCTTCCGGAGGATGTCACCGAGGATATCAAGCGGCTTGGCATTCTTTGCAGCGGTACCGCGGAGAACATGGTTTCCATGATCAAGGAAATTCTGGATGAAACGTGAGGGATCGGATATGTTACATTATAATATCACCATATCGCGTCAGTTCGGCAGTCTGGGGCGGCTGATCGGAATGAGAGTGGCAGAGCTGCTGGGCATTGAGTTTTACGACCGTGACATTGTGGAGGAGGCGGCAAAACGGCTCAATCTCTCCCTTGCCGAGGTCAGCAGCCAGGAGGAACGGGAAAAAGGCGGCTTTCTGCGCATGAGATATCCTCTGGGAAGCAACAACACGCTGGAAGTCAAGGAACGGCTGTATGAGGTTCAGACTAAAATTATTTTGGATATGGCGCAAAAAAGCTCCTGCGTGATCGTGGGAAGATGTTCTGATTTTGTTCTGCGCAATGAGGAAAACCACATTAATTTTTTTATCTATGCCTCCTATGAGGCGAGGCTTTCCAACTGTGTCAATGACCTGAGCATGAAAGAGACTGAAGCGATCAGGATGATTGCGGAGGTGGACAAGGCCAGAGACGCATACCACAAACGGTATACCCGGTTTTCCCAGAAAGATTTGAAGTATAATCATGTGATGATCGACAGTTCTCTTCTGGGTGTGGGGGGAACCGCGAACATGCTGGCGGCCATTGTAAAGGAAAAATTTCAGTTGAAATAAAGCACTGATGTGAGCAGAGGCAGGGGACAGGAATGGAACAGGCGGAGATGAAGCGTTTATTGGAGCAGGTGGCTGAGGGAGCGGTGTCCGTGGAGGAGGCCGCGCTGCTGATGAAAATGGAGCCATTTGAGAATTTGGGCTATGCCAGGCCGGATTTTCACAGGGGAATTCGTCAGGGGGCGGCGGAGGTCATCTACGGTGCGGGGAAAACGCCTGAGCAGATGGCTGGCATAGCGCAGTCCATGCTGCGCCATGGGCAGAAAACCATTCTCATTACCCGCCTGAGCGCGGAGGCGGCGGCGCTTCTGGAGCAATGGCTTCCGCTCCGGTATCATGAGCTGGGACGGGTGGGAATCATCGGAGACCTGCCGGAGCCGAACGGCAGCGGCACCGTAGTGATTGCCACAGGGGGGACCAGTGACATTCCAGTGGCAGAGGAGGCGGCTCTCACTGCTGAGGCGTTGGGGAACCGGGTCACCCGGCTGTACGATGTGGGCGTCGCAGGGCTTCACCGTCTGCTGGCGCAGAAGGACGACATTATGAGCGCCCGCGTTATTGTTGCCATCGCGGGCATGGAGGGGGCGCTTGCCAGCGTCATCGGGGGGCTTGCGGACTGCCCGGTTATTGCCGTGCCCACCAGTGTGGGTTACGGCGCGTCCTTCGGCGGAGTCGCGGCGCTGCTGGCCATGCTCAATTCCTGTGCCAGTGGGGTCAGCGTTGTCAATATCGACAATGGATTCGGAGCGGGATATCTGGCCAGCATGATCAATCATATCGGGGTGAACTGAATGAAAACGCTGTATTTGGAGTGCAATATGGGCGCGGCGGGTGATATGCTCATGGCCGCGCTGCTGGAGGTACATCCCGACCCGCAAGGGTTTATGGAGCGATTCAATGCCTTGGGACTGCCCGGCGTATTGGCCAGCGCCCAGCCCTGCGTCAGATGCGGAATCACCGGAACTCATGTCTCGATTTCCGTGGGCGGTGTCACGGAGGAGAGCGAGGATATCGGACACATCCATGAGCATGGGCATTGCCACGTCCATTCCTGTGAGCCTGCACACGAGCACAAACATGAGCATGATGGCGGACAACCGGAGCAGGAGAGCCACCGTCACACGGGACTGACCGAAATTGAGAGACTCGTTGACAGCCTCGCTCTGCCGGAGCAGGTTCAAAGAGATGTGCGTTTCGTGTACCACCTGCTGGCGGAGGCCGAGAGCCGCGCCCACGGCAAACCTGTGGAGCAGATTCATTTTCACGAGGTGGGCACGATGGACGCCGTGGCGGACATTACGGGGGTATGCTGGCTGATGCATGAGCTGGCGCCGGAGCGGGTGCTGGCGTCTCCTGTCCATGTAGGCAGCGGACAGGTTCGCTGTGCCCACGGGATTCTGCCGGTGCCCGCGCCTGCCGCAGCCTACCTGCTGCAGGGCATTCCGATTTACGGCGGAGCGGTGCGGGGAGAGCTGTGTACGCCGACGGGGGCGGCACTGCTGAAGTATTTTGTTTCTGATTTCGGACCTCTGCCAGAGATGCGCCTGTCCAAAATCGGATATGGTATGGGCAGTAAGGAGTTTGAATGCCTCAACTGTGTTCGCGCCCTGCTGGGAGAGACGCGGAAGGATAAACCGCATGGTCATGGGCATCATCAGATCAAGGAGGGCGAAGCGGATGGATTGTCATGAAAAATTAGAGGTACTGCGGCAAAACCTGCGGAATATGGAGCGTGTGATCATTGCGTTTTCCGGCGGGGTAGACAGCACGTTCCTGCTGAAGGTGGCCTATGACGAACTGGGTGAGCATGTCCTGGCGGTAACCGCCCGCTCCTCCACCTATCCGGAGCGGGAGTTTCAGGAGGCAACGGCGTTTATCGGGAGGCTGGGTGCGCGGCATCTGGCCATTGTCTCTGAGGAGCTGGAAATTGACGGCTTTTCCAAAAATCCCGTAAACCGCTGCTATTACTGCAAAAAGGAGCTGTTTTCCAAGATCGGGAAGATTGCTGCGGAAAACGGTATCTCTTATATGGCGGATGGCTCCAATGTGGACGATCTGGGGGATTACCGGCCGGGAATGGCGGCGCTTAAGGAGCTGAATGTGGTCAGCCCGCTGAAGGACGCCGGAATGACCAAGGAAGAGATACGGCTGCTGTCCAAAGAGATGAATCTGCCTACCTGGGACAAGCCTTCCTTCGCGTGTCTGTCCTCACGCTTTCCTTACGGACAGGAGATTACCAGAGAGAAGCTGGAGATGGTGGACCGGGCGGAGCAGCTTCTGCTGGACGAAGGCTTCCGGCAGGTGAGGGTGCGCCACCACGGGGACGTTGCCCGTATTGAGGTGGCCGCGCAGGACCGGCGAAGGTTCTATGATGAGGATTTCATGGAGCGGGTCAGCGATGCCTTTCAAGCCATCGGATTTTCCTATACCGCTCTTGATCTTAAGGGCTATCGTACGGGAAGCATGAATGAGACAATTGGGGAGAACATCAATTAATTCGAGCAGTCAAGCCGGACGCGGGAACGTTTGGCAACAGTCTGATGTTGCTTTATGACGGTTCTGATAGCTGTCCTATAGATGAGCGCGCGTGCGTTTATGTCGGCATCTGCCGAAGCGGTTTGAAAGACCGCTCACGCTGTCCTTAATGTGCTTCAGACAATCGGTTTTGTTTGACAATCTGAGATACCCATCGGCTGAGCGCCGGTGGGTATCTTTTATTTGACAGCCCTTTATTTTCTATAATAAGCACAATCAACAGAAAGCGCTGCTGCTGTGTCGCGCCAAACTTGAAGTTCCGGTTTTTACAATACGGTTCCGTTTCGGGAGAGTACAATAAAATCATGAAAGACAAAGGGGTCTGTTTCCCGCGCAGGGAAATGGGCCTCTGAATTTATTTGAGGAGCTGACGATGATGGCAGATACCAATGTTGATTTTATTTATTTAAGCGAGGAGGATATGATCAAGGCGGGCGTGACCGACATGGCGGGCTGTGTGGAGGCCATTGAGGAAATGTTCCGGCTCATGAAAATGGGCGATTACCGTATGGGAGGGGCCAATGGAAACTCCCACGGCGTCATGATGGATTTCCCTGACAAATCCCCTTTCCCGAATATGCCGGTGAACGGGCCGGACAGGCGGTTTATGGCCATGCCTGCTTATCTGGGCGGCAAGTTCGACATGGTTGGCATGAAGTGGTACGGCTCCAACGTGGAAAATAAGAAAAAAGGCCTGCCCCGTTCCATCCTGATGCTGACGCTCAACGACAAGGACACCGGCGCGCCGCTGGCTTATATGTCGGCCAATATTTTGAGCGCCTACCGCACCGGCGCGGTGCCCGGCGTGGGTATTAAGTATTTCGCCCGGGAGGATGCCAAAACCGTAGGCATCATCGGCCCCGGCGTCATGAGCAAGACCGCGTTCCACGCCATCATGGCTGTCCGCCCGGGCATCGAGTCGGTCAACATCAAGGGCAGCAGTAAAACTTCAAAATCCGCGCTTGCGTTTAAAAAATTCCTGGAGGAGAGCTATCCCCAGATTCAAACCATCACCATTGTAGACACTGATGAGGATGCCGTGCGCGGCTGTGACATCGTCAGTATCGCCACCTCCAGTCCCACCGGCGACCCCTCCGCCTATCCGTATATCAAGGAAGAGTGGATAAAGCCCGGCGCGGTCATCAGCTGCCCCGCTTCCGCCCGCTTTGATGACGACTTTATTTTAAACCGCGCCAGAAATGTGGCCGACAATATCATGCTGTACGAGGCATGGGAGGAGGAAATGGGCTACCCCGCCTACCATACCATCCCCATTCCCGCCGTACACTGCATGGATCTGATCGCCGAGGGCAAGATGACCCGGGATCAGATTGATGACCTAGGCGACATGCTGCTGGGCAAGGTGCCTGTTCACCGCAAGGAAAATGAGATTGTGATCTATTCCGTCGGCGGAATGCCCATTGAGGATGTGGCCTGGGGCGCTATTGTCTACCGCAACGCGCTGGAAAAGGGGCTTGGCGTGAAGCTGAACCTGTGGGAGGCTCCCGCGCTAGCATAATGATTTCGATACAGAGAGGTATCCGTATGAGAATTGAAGAACACCCCATTCTGGGAAAGCCCCAGCGGGGCAGGCTGGTCCCCTTTCTGTTTGACGGGAAGCCGCTGGAGGGATATGAGGGCGAGCCGATCGCAGCCGCGTTAAAGGCGGCGGGCGTCATGGTGCACCGCTATACCGCAAAAACACACACTCCACGGGGCATGTTCTGCGCCATTGGCAGATGTACCGACTGCGTGATGGTGGTGGACGGCCAGCCCAATGTGAGAACCTGCGTCACCCCTCTGGCAGAGGGCATGGACGTGAAAACGCAATACGGCGTATCCGCCGGACAAGAGGCAAGCTCCGGAAAGGCAGGTGGCGGCGCGTGAAACGATATGACCTGATTGTAGTGGGGGCCGGCCCCGCCGGTCTCTCCGCCGCCATCGAGGCGGCAAAGCGGGGTCTGTCCGTGGTGGTGTTTGATGAAAACGCAAAGCCCGGCGGCCAGCTCTTTAAGCAAATTCATAAGTTCTTTGGCTCCAAGGAGCACAAGGCGAAAATCAGGGGATTTAAAATTGGAGAGGAGCTTCTGGAGGAGGCAAGCGGCGCCGGCGTCGAGGTGGTGCTCAACGCCGTTGTCACCGGACTCTATCTGGATAAAGAGGTGGTTGTGAAGCTGGGCGGCGAAATCGTCCACTACAAGGGCGACGCCGTCATCGTCGCCACAGGCGCATCGGAAAACATGGTCACCTTCGACGGGTGGACTCTGCCCGGCGTCATTGGCGCGGGGGCAGCTCAGACTATGATGAACCTGCATCACATTCAGCCCGGCAGTAAAATTTTGATGCTGGGCAGCGGGAATGTGGGTCTGGTGGTGAGCTTTCAATTGCTGCAGGCGGGCTGTGAGGTTGTGGCTCTGGTGGACGCGGCCCCCCGCATCGGCGGCTACGGCGTCCATGCCGCCAAGATTGCCCGCTGCGGCGTGCCCTTTTACTTATCCCACACCATCATCAAAGCGGACGGTGATAATCGGGTGACCGGCGTCACCATCGGTGAGGTGGATCAGACCTGGAGTGTCATCCCCGGCACGGAAAAGCAGTTCGAAGTGGACACCATCTGTCTTGCCGTGGGTCTGTCTCCCATGTCCCAGCTGCTGAAAATGGCGGGCTGCGCCATGGAAGAAAACCCTGGAAAGGGTGGACTGGTTCCCGTCTGCGGCGAGTTCGGCGAGACCTCTGTTCCCGGTCTGTTTGTGGCGGGCGATGTCTCCGGCATTGAGGAGGCCAGCTCTGCCATGATCGAAGGCCGTGTCGCGGGCGCGGCAGCGGCCCGCCGCCTTGGTTTTATGGAAGAAACGGAGCTGGGCGCTAGGTTGGAGGAGCTGGAGACCGCGCTCTCCAGTCTGCGCCAGGGCATGTTTGCCCCGAGAAACAAAGGCAAAACGCCTATCCACACCGACGAGGGCTGCCCCATTTCCTCCAACCTTCTGAAGAAGGGTTACCTGACCGACGACGAGGTGCCGGCTTATCCGGGGGTAAAGTCCGTCAAGGGCATTCACCCGGTGATTGAGTGTACCCAGAACATTCCCTGCAACCCGTGTCAGGATGCCTGTCCGAAACAGTGTATTAAAATTGGGGCCAATATTACCGCGCTGCCTGCGGTAGATGAAAACTCCGTCTGCATCGGCTGCGGCATGTGCGTGGCCGCCTGCTCCGGCCAGTCCATTTTCCTGGTGGACGAGGATGCCGGGGAGGGCTGTGCCTCCATTGTCATTCCCTATGAATTTGTTCCCCTGCCCGCGCCCGGACAACGCGGCATCGCCCTGGACCGCAGCGGCGCGGAGCTGTGCCCCGCGGAGGTAGTATCGGTGAAATCGGCTCAGGCCTTTGACCATACCAATTTGCTGACCATGAAGGTGCCCCGGGAAATGGGCATGCGGGCACGCTTTTTCAAGCTGCCGAAGGAGGTGCGGGCATGAGCAGAATCAATGACCGGTCAAGACCGCTTGGGCAATTCGTTCCTCTGCCGGACGACGACCGCATCATCTGCCGCTGTGAAGAGATCACCAAGGGCGAAATCCGCAGAGCCGTTCACGACGGCATGTTTACCCTGACGGAGGTGCGCCGTTATCTGAGGACCGGGATGGGCTTGTGCCAGGGGCAGACCTGCGCCAGGCTGGTGCGGGATATTGTGGCGCGGGAGCTGGGAGTATCGCCTCTGGAGCTGGAAGCCGCCGCCTCACGGGCGCCTATGCGGCCCGTGGAAATGAAAATTCTGGCGAACGAGACGAAGGGAGCTGACTAATATGACAGCCTGCGCAGACGTAATTATCATCGGAAGCGGCGTCATTGGAAGCTCCGCCGCCTATTATCTGGCGCAAAAGGGCCGTTCGGTGATTGTTCTGGAAAAAAACGAGGTCATCGGAAACGGAGGCTCCTCCCGAAATGGCGGCGGTGTTCGCCAGTCAGGCCGCGACAAGCGGGAGCTGCCCTTTATCATGCATGCTGTGAAGCACATCTGGCCCACCCTCTCCGAGGAGCTGGGAATGGATGTGGAATATTATCAGAAGGGCAACCTGCGGCTGGGCAAGAATGAGGATCATGCCCGCATTCTCACCGGTCTTACCAACAGTGCCAGCGCCTGCGGCCTGGATGTCAGCATGATATCCGGCGAGGAGGCGCGGCAAATCTGTCCCTACCTCTCCGAGGAGGTGACCGTTGCCAGCTGGTGTCCCACCGACGGCCACGCCAATCCCATGCTGACCACGCTGGCCTATTATAAGAGAGCCCGGCAGCTGGGGGTACGCTTTGTTTCCGGCGACGGCGTCATTGGAATCCGCAAGCTCAGAGGGGTCGCCCGCCAGGTTATCACCGAGAGCGGCGCGGTCTACGAGGGGGAGCGGATCATTCTGGCGGCGGGCTACGAGAGCCGCGCCATCGCCGCCACCTGCGGTATTGACGTGCCCATGACCCGGGCCCTGCTGGAGGTGCTGGTCACCGAGGCGCAGCCCCCGATGTTCTATCAGATGCTGGGCACCGCCATGGCAGATTTTTATGGACACCAGAGCACCCATGGTTCCTTTGTGTTCGGCGGCTCTTCCGGTTTTGAGGACACCAATAAGGACAATGGCACCCCCACTGCCTCCAGTATTACCGCTTCTTGTATCTGCCGGGGCATTATCAAATACTTCCCCATTCTGGAAAATGCCAAAATTGTCCGTACCTGGGCGGGCTGGATTGACCAGTGTGCCGATCATGTCCCGGTGGTGAGCTTTGTGGAGGAGGTTCCGGGACTGATTCTCGCCTGCGGTTTTTCCGGTCACGGGTTCGGCATCTCTCCCGCCATGGGGCTCACTCTTGCCGAAATGGCGGCGCAGGAATCCACCACTATCGGCATTGACGCCCTGCGTTACGATCGCTTCAAAGCAAAAATTTAATGGAGGAAACATGATATGGAACTTACCCGCACCAACTACTCGTCCGGCGCCCCTCTGGAGGAAAAGGCCGGATACTCCCGCATGGTCAAGGTCGGTCCTTTTGTCTGCATCGGCGGCACCACCTCCGTCCAGCCCGACGGCACAGTGTTCGGAGAGGGCGATCCCTATGCGCAGGCAAAGTATATTTTTGAGAAGTTCATCGCGCTGCTGGAGCAGGCGGGGGCTGCCAAAGAGCATGTGGTTCGCGTCAAGGGCTATCTCACCGACATGAGCTTCGCCCCTGAGGTGTCCCGGGCCTACTCTGAATTTTTCCGGGACGTCCGCCCCCTGTGCACCTATGTCGGCATTTCCATGCTCAACCGCCCATCCCAGCTGGTGGAGCTGGAGCTGGACGCGGTGATAAGCGAAGCTTGAGCTGCTGAAGAAAACAGGAAGAGATATCTATTTCTTTTAAATTGTTTCTATGTTCAACGGCGGGAAAATGAGATATAGTAACAGTGGAGCCAACAGAATGGAGGGGGAACTGCCATGATTATGGAATCAAAGGGCCTGATTATTTATCCCAAGCAGCCTTATTTTGTCATGGCTACGGAGCACTACTATAAGGCGGTTGTCATGAACTACGGCATCTCCCACTTTTACTGTTTTTTGAAGGATAAGACCACGGAACATCCTGTCATCGCCGTACCCGACGGCTGTATTGACATCCTTTTCTGCTGTGATGAGTCGGAGCCCTTCGCCCATATCTGCGGAACCGTTTTGCAGCCAACGGTTGTCATGAACGAGCCTGGGAAATATTACTTCGGGGTACGCTTTCTGCCGGGGCACACCTTTCGGACAAACGATTTTACCATGTCCGATTTTGTGGAGCAGGAAATTCCGTTTCTTCAGGTGATTGACGACCGGGAGCTGTTTAACCTAATTACCTCCAGCCGGGATTTTTCCGAGCAGATCAAACATTTTATGGAGCATTATCTGCCTCAGCAGCGGCAGATGGCGGCGCTGGACCAGCACAAAGAGCTGAAATCCTTTCTGATGAGCAAGGTGCTGAAATCTGCAGGGCAAATCCGGGTCAAAGAGCTGGCGGAATCCTCCGGATACTCTGTCCGGTATATTAATAAAATTTTCTCGCAAGAATTCGGGCTGTCGCCAAAGGGATTCTGCAAACTCATGCGATTTCAGCATCTGATCAATAATCTCAACGAGCAGAATCCTGAGCTGTTTGACCAGGATCTGGCGCAGCTGGCGGCGGAGCTGGGATACTATGATCAGTCCCACATGATCCGGGATTTTTATGAGCTGGCGAATACCACTCCGGGAAAATACATCCACACACTTCAGGAGACTGATTATAAAAAACGCATCATTATGATTTAAAAGCTTGCATTATGATTACACAAGTGACACAGGAGCCTGCTTATAGAAAGCAGGCTCCTGTGATTGTCATTTAGATATGCAAGCCGGTGTCGCAGATAGAGAAAGAGAAGCGTCAGGCAAGCTTCCAGCCTTCGGCCGATTGCCGGATAGAAACGAAATTTTGGTAAATTCCCTCCTGTGCCATCAGCTCGTCATGGGTTCCGCGCTGGGCCACACGGCCGCCGTCAATCACCAAAATTTGATCAGCATGTTCAATGGTTGCCAGCCGGTGGGCAATCGTGATGATGGTTTTTCCACGGGTCAGGCAGGAGATGGCCTGTTGAATCAGGTGCTCGTTCTCCGGATCCACGCTGGCCGTCGCCTCGTCGAGAATGACAATGGGCGCGTTTTTTAAGATTGCCCTGGCAATGGAAACACGCTGCTTTTCCCCTCCGGAGAGGGTGGAGCCGCCCTCGCCGACCATGGTGTCATACCCGTCGGGCAGCGCCGAGATAAACTCATGGCAGCAGGCCATTTTCGCCGCTAGCGTCATTTCCTCCTCGGTGGCGTCGGGTTTACCGAAGCAGATGTTATTTCGTATGGTGTCGTGAAACAGATAGACGTTCTGAAATACCATGGACATATGGGAAAGCAGGCTGTCGCAGGTGAATTCGCGCACATCGTGGCTGCCTACTGTAACATTGCCGTCCCACACGTCATAAAACCGGGCCAGCAAATTGCAGATCGTGGTTTTGCCGCCGCCGGAGGGACCCACAATGGCGGTCATGGTATTCTGGGGAATCGCAAAAGATACCTGATCGAGAATCGTTCGGCTGTCGTAGCCGAAGGACACGTTCTGGAACGCGATATCAAAGCGATCCAGCCGGATATCCTTGCCCGCTTCGTCGATGTAATCTTCTGTGTTCAGCCGGTCAAGCTGATCCATCGCCTCGTCGATCACACCGAGGACATGCGCCGTGTCGGCAATCGGCTCCACGCTGCTGAAAATGGTAAAGGAAAACAGGCAGAACATCAGCATGACGGAAAAGGGCATCTGTCCGCTCATGCCCAGATAAGCGGAGGAACCCACCAGGCAGACCGATGCCAGCCTGAGCATCAGTAAATGCCCGCAGTTGTTCGGAATGAATCCGCATTCGATTTTAAGCCGGATGCGCTTGCTGTCGCCGCAGGCCTTTTTCATATTGGACATAGCCGCGCCATCCTGTCCAAAGGATTTTACCACGGCCAGTCCTCTCGCATATTCCACGGTGGCGCTGGCCATATCCCGGTCAGCCGCGGCGGCCGCGGGCGCATGTTTCATGCTGTAATGAGAAATGCCCAGTAAAAATAAATAAGACAGCGCGACGCCGGCAATGGCGATCACAGAGACAAGCGGGTTGAAAAACGCAAGACAGATGAAAATACACAGGCAGTTGAGATAACCGCCGACCATGGTGTCAATCATGCGGATTCCCATATTTTCCAGAATGTTCAGTCCAGTGGTGACCGCGTTGAGAATTTCGCCCGTATTGACCTTCTGAAAGTATCCCAACGAGACGCGCTTTAGGATGTTTCCCACAGCGAGGCGGTCCCTTGCGGCAAGCTCGTAGCTGATGCTCTCCTGGAATCTGGCGCGCAGATAATCGAACAGAAACCGTAATAATACAAATCCGGCGGTCAGCACCAGAGACAGCCAGATCCAGTTTTGATTGAACTGCGGACCGCCTCTCGCTTCGTCAATCAGCAGGCCGATGGTGTAAGCCGCAATCATAATGGGTGCGGCGGTAAACCACGTGGAAAACAGGGAAACGGCAAATCCGGCATATAAGCGGTGTTTCAGTGCTCCGCACCAGCCGATGATCCGTTTGATGGTTTTAAACATGAGAGACGGCCTCCTTTTTCCCCGAAACGCTCCAGGACTTGGAGCCGATATGCGCTTGCCACATGTCCCGGTAAAGCGGGCAGTCGCGCAGAAGCTCTTCCTGTTTGCCCTGGGCGAGGATGCCGCCGTGTTCCAGCACAACGATGTGATCCGCGTTTTTAATCGTAGAGAGCCTGTGAGCAATGACAAGCAGTGTTTTCCCGCGGGTCAGCTCAGAAATCGAGCGCTGGATTTGATCCTCGTTTTCCGGGTCCGTGAAGGCCGTGGCCTCGTCGAGTATGACGATGGGCGCGTCCTTCAGAATCATCCGCGCGATGGCGATCCGCTGCTTTTCGCCTCCGGAAAGGCGGCTTCCCGCTTCTCCCGCCGGCGTATCGTAGCCCATCTCAAGCTTTGAAATAAATCCATCGCACTGCGCCGCCTTTGCCGCCGCGCGAACCTCCCCGTCGGTCGCACCGGGTTTTCCCATGCGGATGTTTTCCAGCAGAGAGCACCGGAACAGATAATTATCCTGTGTTACAAAGCTGACCAGGGATGAAAGCTGTGAAAGCGGCATGTCCTGAATATTTGCGCCTCCGATTGTAATACTCCCGCCCGTAACGTCCCAGAAGCGCGCAATCAGCTTTGCCACGGTGGATTTACCGCCGCCGGAGGGGCCCACCAACGCGGTAAAACTGCCCTGAGGCAGATACAGATCCATTCCATGCAGCACCTCGTCAATTGGATTTCCCGTATAGGAGAACCGAATGCCGGAAAGCCGGATGCCGGTGCCGTTCAGCGCGGCGGGCTCCGCCGGTTCGGAAAGTTCGGGTATATCCAGAAAACGCTGTGCCTCCTCCACGACAAAGCTCATCTGCTTGATTTCGTTCATAAACACTTCTATATGGGCGAGTGAGCCGATCATGGACATGGAGAGCATCACGCACAGGCACAGCTCCGCCGGAGTGAGCGCGCCTTGGACACAAAGCAGCAGACCTAAGGGAAGCGCTCCCAAAAGCGTCGATGGAAACAGCGCGGCGCAGAGCTTCATAGTGACCCATGTGGCGGACATCCAGTCGAGAATGAATTGCCGGTAGTCGGTAATCGCCTTTGAAAATTTCTCATAGGACGTGCCTGCCTGCCCAAATGTCTTAATGACCTGTATGCCCTCAATATACTCCACAATGACGCTGCTGACTCTATTGCTGGATTTCATGTATGTTTCATAGTTGTTTTCACTGCTTTTCATCAGCATGGAAAAAGGGAGCATAGTCAGCGGAATCGTGACCAGCGACACCAGCGCCATTCTCCAATCGATGACAACCAGTATACCCAGGCTGATCAGGGGAAGAACCAAATTGCCGGAAACCTCGGGAATGACATGTGCCAGCGGCGGTTCGATGCTCTCAATTTTGTCCACAAGCATATTTTTAATCTCTCCGATGGGCTTGGAAGTGACCTCTCCCAGCGGCGCGCGCAGAAACTGGTTCGCGACACGAAGGCGCAGCTTTTCCAGGATGATATACGCGCTGACGTGGGACAGCGCGGTGGAGATTCCGAACAACAGCGTCTTGACAAGATAGGCGGCCGCGGCGATGCCCGCCCATGCGAAAATGGTACCCGTGTCGGTCTGATTGCGAATAAATGCCTTTAAAATTTGAAATACGCTCAGGTAGGGAACCAGTCCTGCCGTTACGCTGATGACCGAACATATGACGGAAGCAATAATTTTTCCCTTGCAATATGCGGCAAAGGACATCAGACTGGAGAACCAGCTTTTCTGTTTCAAGCATATCCCTCCTCAAATATAATATGGGCGGCCGGTTTTGCCGGCTGCCCATATTATAAACAAGTTTGATCTGGCTTTCCGCTCCGTAAGGACAATACCGGCCCGTATGGACGACATTTTTTCGCCGGGTAAACGGCGTTCAGCGGAGGTCCCTGCGATACTCCAGCGGCGCTTTGCCCATCACGTCTTTAAAAGCGGATGCAAATTTGCTGGGGCTGTCATAGCCGACCCGACCCGCGATTTCCGATACGCCGATGCTTGTTTGCTGTCTTAGAAGAACCGCGGCGCGGTTCATGCGGAAAATTCTCATGTAGGTGTTGATGGGGCTGCCGTAAACGCTTTTAAAGCAGTTTTTCATCGGCGTCAGCGGGATGCCAAATTGCGAGGAAAGCTCCTCCATGGTGTAGCGCCGCTCCAGATGCTCCACCATCAAAGCCTGCATGGATTTGATTTTTTCCACCTGAGATTTATAAAAATAGGGCCGGTCTTCTCTGGTTTTGGGAAGCTCGAGCGCGTCCAGATACAGCAGAAGCTCCAGAACCTTGATTTTAAAATAAGCCCGCTTGATTTTTTCGGGTACGGCGTACAGCTCGTTAAAAATATGGTCAATGGAGGGCGCTCCGTGCAGAACCATCGGGCTGGCTCCGTCGCAAAATTTGCGCCGGATTGTGTGCAAATCCACCGGGAAATCGCGAAATTCCTCCGGCAGGGCGCGGGCGGCTTCGGAAAGCTGAAGAGAAACGGTGATTCCATGGTAATGGGAGAGTGGAAAGGAAAAATGTCCGGTATGCTTCAGCCTGCGGTCAATCTTGAGGTCGCCCGCCTCCACATAGGAATAAGCGGTGTCCTTCGCGGAATACTCCAGACGCCCCTCCCGGCAGTGATCAATGCAGAGCAAATCCTCCGTCGTCTCAAATTCCGAAAGGCAGTGTTCCATGTGATAGTCGTTGTAGGCCAGCATGACGCCGGGGAACAAATCGTAAACGGTCATGGTGCCGTCTCCTGTTTCATTTTTCATCTGATAGACGCAGCACCCGTCGCTTTGGGCCAGCAGCACCATCTGGCTGCTTTTCAGAATCATATTGTCCAGCATCTGCCACGCAGCCTCCTTTCAAAGCTCCAGCACCCTGTCACAGGCGCAGTGGATCAACTCTCTGTCATGGGTCACAATGAGCACAATACGCCCCTCCTTTGCCAATTTCCTGATTATGGACGACACCTCCATCATGTGCGCGTAATCGAGCCCGCTGGTAGGCTCGTCGAAGATTAAAAGCTCCTTGCCGGAAAGCACGGCGGTGGCCACGGCAAGCCGCTGCTTCTGCCCGCCGGAGAGCGCCATGGGGTGCTTGTCCCGGAAGAGCAGCAGGCCAAACAGGTTCAGGACATCCTCCGCCCTCGCGTTAGTGCAGTCCGGGTCGGCCAACAGGCATTCTCCCATCACGCTGTCGGAAAAAAGCTGGTGATTGACATCCTGCATGACGCAAAAGGCGGCCCTTGTCCGCTGCTTCCGGTTGAACAGCTTGCCGCTGAGCCGAACGGCTCCCGCGCGCTCGCGCGTCAGCCCGCACAGACATCGCGTCAGCGTGGTTTTGCCGACGCCGTTTTTTCCGCATACAGCCAGAACCTCTCCGGTTACTGCAGAAAAGGAGAGTGAACGGAATACCGGCTCTTCTCGTCCAAAGCCGCAGGTCAGGCCCTCCACCGACAGACCTTCCGCCGTGCCGCAGGGCAGGGCGGAGGGCAGGCTGCCGGAGGAGGGGGTCAGTGCTCTGAGTCCCATTCCGATCCGTTCACGCTCCGGCAAAGAAAAGAATTGTGCGCCTGTGAAGCTCCGTGCGATCTTTCCGTCCTTCAGAAAAACAGCCCGGTCGATCAGGCCGGACAGAAACCAGAGGCGGTGCTCGGCAATGATAACGGTATGGCCCTGCCGCTTCAGAAGCCGGATTTGTTCCCCCAGGCGCGTTACGGCGTCCTCGTCAAGGTTCGCGGTGGGCTCATCCAGAACGAATACCGCGGGGTTCATGGTGTATACGGAAGCAAAAGCCAGCAGCTGCTTTTCGCCTCCCGACATGGAGAAGATATTTCTGCCTTGAAGAGATGTCAGTTGCAGGTTCTGAATAGTCTCCTTGAGCCTGGTTCGTATGAAAGCCGGATCGGCGCCCTGATTTTCCAAACCAAACGCCAGCTCGCTGTCGGAATCGAGGTTAAAAAACTGGCTTTTGGGGTTCTGAAACACAGAACCCACCCGCTTGGCAAGTTCATACAGCTCTGTTTCGTCCACCGGGAGCCCTTCGGCGGATACTTTGCCCGCAAGCGAGCAGCCGTCCGTAAAATGAGGGATCAGCCCGTTGATCAGCTTGGTCACCGTCGTCTTTCCGCATCCGGATTCCCCGCAGAGCAGGACGCACTCGCCGTCCTTAATCCGCAGGGTGATATCACGAAGCGTGCCTTTCTCTCCGGAGTAGCCGAACGATACGTTTTCAATTGAAATCATAACGCATCTCCTTTCAGCTTGTCAAATAGGATGCGGCGGTGAAGAGAACGCCCGTTACAATGCATGTCCAGTCCGCCGCGTTCAGGCGCAGCTCCACCACGCTTGTTTTTGGGGCGGGATTCTCAATGCCGCGAGTCACAGCCGCCGCCGAAAGCTCCTCCGCGGTGGAGGTTGCGGAAATCATCAGCGGAACCACAAGCGCTTCCACTTTTTGAAGCCCGTGGATATTCCGAAGCTTCATAGCGTCACGGATATATCCTGTTTCTTCCCGGATGGCGGGAAAATAGCGCAGGGTCACTGAAACCGCCACGATCAGCTTCTGAGGGAAATGCCATGTCCGAAGACCCACAATCAGTTCCCGAAGCGGCGTCCTTTTGACCATCAGCATGCCGACAATGGCACAGGAGAGCATTCTTCTCGTATAATTGGCAAAGATGGAACAGCCGGTGGCGATCAGTTTCGGGGATGCCGGGAGTATGTAAAATTGAAGGCATAGAATCAGCCCAAACACAAGCAGCCACTTGACGGCCGCTTTTCCACAGCCGCATAAGGCTGTCAGCAGACACAGAAAGATAATCCAGCCAAGTTCAAGGGGAAAGGAGGGCTGAATAAAAGCGAGAATATTGGACATGACCAGGAGAAGAAGTCCCGTGCGGGGGTCGATGTGCAGACAGCTTGGTTTGTTCACACAATGCCTGCCTTGATAAAGTGTTTTTTAAACATCCCTTTGGCAATGTAAGCGCCGATGAATGCACCGATTACGGGAGCCGCGAACAGGACAATCAGCATGGTTGGCGAAGAAATGGCTTTCAGGGTTTCAATATAGCTCTCCGGCATTCCCTGCGAAGAAATTTGGGCAAAAAAGCTGTCGCGGGTGAGCCAGATGGGAAGCGGGGAACCCGTCATGCCAAGTGAAAACATCACGAAGGCCGCCAGATTTCCTTTGAAGCTGGCATATTTCATCATGGCGCGGGAAAGCTCCGCCAACGCGCAGGCAATGACAAAGGTCACAAGGATGATGACCGTGAACATCCCGGTTACAAAATAAATCAGCCCGGTGATCACGCCCATCAGCAGTACGCCGCCGGGCTTTTGCACCTTGGTACACATCAGCAGGAAGGGGATTCCTGAAAACACGGCGATGAATCCGGGCATCAGAATCCACAGGATTGGATGCAGCGCGCTGAGCAGCATGAAGGCAAAATTAATCACGAAGTAGACAGCTGAGAAGATGCCAACGGTAATTAAATCCTTTCCGTTCAGACCTCTGCTTAAGCGGTTTGAAGACATTTGCGATTTCCTCCTGTCGGCCACTTGGTTAGCTCGATCTAACCGAAAGGCTTTTGATTGGACGCCTGACAGCGCCCGATCAAAAGTATAATGGCTGCCGCCCCGAACATCCGCTCCAATTGGACGGTTTGGCACCGTTTGGATTTTTCTTTTTTGCAGTTCAATCACGCCGCGTGTTCCAGCTTATGGATAGCTTCATCCACAGTAGCGACAAAGAACACACTGTTGCCGTTGTTGCTCTCGTAGATAAAATCTCTCAGGGGTTTACTGGTGTAGTGAGAATAGTCACCGACAATGGCGGCCTTCATGTGATAGTTTACAAATTTCTGTAAAATCTCACCCGCGAGGCCGGTGCTGAGGATAAAAAATTCCTCGGCAAAGACAGACTTGTCTAAAATAAGCCGCTCACAACCCGTCTCGTATCTGGCTGACATGATGAGATCAATCGCCGACTGCGCGTCGGCAATGATCGAATCTGCTTTCACCAGCGCAATCTTTGCGCTGGTTCCTAAAATGTCATATGTCATGGTATCTCCTCATTTTCTAACAATGGAATGAAGTGTTTCATCTCCGCCTCCCGGCGCTCCAGCCTGGTTAAAGCTTGTGCGCTGTATAAAACGTTTTCAGCTCCGTTTTTATCTCTGGCGGAAGCTCGGATTTTTTGACACCGCGGATCGCGCCCTCCAGTGCCATCAGGCGGTGAATGCAGGCGGATGGGTCTATACTTTGAATACACAGCCAGGCATGATAACACCCGGCGTCTTTCAGCTCATCACAGGTTGTGATGCCGACGGCATTCAGCTGCCGCTCCACCTCAGTTCCGATATTTGGAAGTTTTGATAATTCCCCCATGAGATGTCGCCCCTTTCGAGTATGCCAATTTCATTGAAAAAATGATACCACAATCTACGGAAAAAGGGAAAATAAATTCAGAGCTGTTTCCGTAGCGCGTCATTATTAAATATAATTCTTTCCCATCAGATCAAGCGTTTCCTGATTTATATAGTTTATGCGATAATCGCATAAAAATTAATATGCAATAACCGCATAATATACAATATTTATGAGGTGATGACCATGTACCAAAGGCTGAGAGATTTGCGTGAAGACAGTGATTTAACACAGCTTGACGTTGCAGCGCTGCTGAACATCAGTCAGACTACATATTCGCGCTACGAAAGCGGAGTTCTGGATATTCCAAGCGGTTCGCTTATTAAGCTTGCCGATTTTTACAAGGTCAGCGTGGACTACATTCTCGGGCGTTTGGACCAAAAATAAAAAGGCGGCGCGGTGAGAGGTTCTGCATCGCCGCATTCTCATATTTTCTTTTAAGGCTATTCTGAAGACAAAATCGAATGAAATGGAGCGATTAACATGCTGTTTGTCTGCTATCCCAAATGTACCACCTGTCGGAAGGCACGGGCATTTCTCGATGCGCGGGGTGCGAAATACGAGCTCAGGGACATCAAGCTGGATCACCCAACAGAGTCCGAACTGCGGGCGTGGCATGAGAGGAGCGGCCTTCCGCTGAAGCGTTTCTTCAATACCAGCGGGCTTCAGTACAAGGCGCAGGGGCTCTCCGCCAGGCTGTCATCTATGGATGAGGATGAGCAGTTTGCCCTGCTTGCCGCCGATGGAATGCTGGTGAAGCGCCCGATTTTGGTCTCCGACGATTTCGCTCTGGTGGGGTTTGGCGAGGCCGAATGGGAGGCAAAGCTGTGACGCACCGGAGAGGATCGATCATTGCGATCGATCCGGATGCCTACAGCACGATCTCTTCAATGAATTTCGGGATGATCCCGGTGCTTGGATGGTGATGCGTTATCGGTAGAATCAAAAGAGCTTGCAATGAAGTTCATTATAAGAATATAAAAGGGATAAGCAATCAATAGTGCCATCAGTATGAGTCCAAGCGCGTTACCCGGATCATCCTGAGGGTTATTGAATGGGACTAACCAGGAAAAAATTCGGATCAAAATGATGAAGTATGGGAGCCAGAGAACCGATAAAATATATTTTATTTTTTCCCCACGAAAGTATTTTCGGGTAAAAACAAAAGATAGTCCTGTTGCTAGAAGAAAAATCATTATGACAGTTGCCGCTACGATGGACTGATTCACCCAGCCTGCCAGTCGTTCCAAGCGGTTAACATTAACCATCAATTCCGTTTGAATGGTAAAAATAGTAGCATAAAAAACACTGAAAATATTGATTTTTATAAATTGATTCATCAGACTCACCATGATAACAATATTTAGTCAATGTTGTTATGGACTGCTAAGATTATATTATAAAAGGATGCAATTGTAAATGAAAGAAATAATATACTGATGAAACTATGATGATCAGTATGCAGGTTTCATTTTTCAGCATTTACCGCATGGATGGGGACACCGGAGGCTTGCCGTAGGGCAGGCTTCCGGTGGTTTTTGCTGTTAGGGTGCGTGATAGTCAAGAAAAGCAGACTGGCATATTATGATGGTAAAGATAAAAATTACAACGAATGGAGTGACAGCACGATGAGTCAGATAACAAAACTATTAGCCTTGGCCGCCACACAAATCGGAACCGAGGAATCTCCCGCCGATTCCAATCATGTGAAGTATAATACCGAGTACTATGGCAGTGAGGTAAGCGGATCGGCCTATCAGTGGTGTATGGTATTCCAATGGTGGCTCTTTTATCACTGCGACTTGTCTGATCTGTTTTATAATGGAGGGAAAACGGCTTCCTGTTCCTCGCTCCTCACATGGGCGAAGAAAAATGGATCCTGCATTACCTCGGACTATCAGCCGGGTGACCTGATTCTATTTAATTTCTCCGGCGGCACTTCAACGCAGCATGTGGGCATCTGTGAATCGGTAACCTCAACGACGATTATCACCATTGACGGGAATACAGGTACCAGCAGCGAGTCAAACGGCGGCGCGGTGATGCGCAGGACACGGCAGCTTTCCTATGTGGTCGCTGCCGTGAGGCCTCAATATGCGGATGACACAACTGCTGCTGCCACGGATGATGACAATCTCACGCAAGATGAGTTCAATGAGATGGTGGAGGCATACCTGACGCAGTTGGGTGAGGAAGAGGCCTCTGACTGGAGCGCTGAGGAGCGCGAAAAGGTGGAATCACTGGGGCTCATTAAGGGAGATACCAATGGCAATAAGAAATATAAAAGCTTCCTGACCCGTGAGGCTATGGCAGTTATGTTATCCAGGTTGTTGACCTTGCTGGGGAAATAGCAAGCTTCATTTACGCACGAAGCCGGTCGTTTGTGTTGTGATCAAGTCAGGTATCAGAATGTGAGGGCGCCGAAGGAATATCGGCGTCCTTTTGTTTGTATTTCAAGGCCGCATGATCGGACAAGCTTGACTATTTGTTTCGTATCATCGATAATAGAAACAGTAGGTAAAATGGTTGATGCAGAACAAACAGAAAGAAGTGAAATGTGATAATGATTCAAATTGTAGCAAAACACTTTGTGAAGCCCGAACACGTCGAGAGCTATCTCAAGCTGGCGGGCAAACTAGTCGCCAAAACAAGGCAATTGGATGCCGGCTGCATCCAGTACGCGCTCTTTCAGGATCTAAAAGACAGCAGTATCCTTACGATTATTGAGCAGTGGGAAAGTCAGGACGCGCTTGATCAGCACATGGCAGCAGCCCATTTCAAAGAAATGGTGCCGAAGCTGGGTGAGTTCTGTGAAAAACCCGGAGAGATCAATCTTTACCGGCCGGTGGAAGCGGAGCAGTAAGAACAGAATCATCAAAAAGAGCCTCATTTAAAATCGAACGAGAACGGAAACCCGCATGGTGAAGCAGCGTTGACTGCTCAGCGTTCCATGCGGGTTTTTTGTTTGAGAGCATCATGCAGCCTTTTATGATGGTGAATATCATAAACGTGACGCGGTGTCTTTTTCCACACCCAAAGCAGGGGGTCACTGCTATCCTGTTGGGATGAGCCGTTTTGAGTGTGCAGCTTCCGGGTGTCACGCGATGGAGGGATTCTGCAACGCCGACGAAATTGACGTCAGGATAGGGAGATTGACGGCCGCGTCGGCAGAATAGGTCCAGATGTCGTCAAATGACCAGCCGGTCTGGGTAACATAGGCGGTGCTTGATTTCACAAGTGTCGCCGTTGCCACTGTGAGACCGTCCCGGCCGTCCAGATTGCTTACCGGTGTGAAGCCTGTAATCGTAATGTCTGCCCAGGCGTAGTTGTTGCTCAGCGTCGGACTGCCGGTGAGACGTCCGGCAATCCTGCCGGCCTGAGCATTTCCGGTGTTGACGGTAATCGCGGTATTAATAGCATAGCTGTCGGTCACGGCGGCGGCCGCCGAAGACAAGCTGCCTACCACACCGCCGGTGGCCGCCGCGTTGGCTGTGGTTGTCACAGAAGCGTTCGCGTAACATTTTTCCACACTTGAACTGTTGCTTACTGTCCCGCAGATACCGCCTGCGCTATTTGTCGTCGCTGTCACCGAGCCGACGCTGTAGCAGTTTATGATCAATGTGGCGGAATCGCCTATGGCGGTGGTGCCGGCGGTGCCCGCGATGCCGCCTACGGAGGTAGTGCCGCTGATGGAGGCGTAGGCCGCGCAGCTCGATACCGTGCAATTGTTGTCGCCGCGCCCGAGAATACCGCCGATGTTTACGGTGCCGGTTACGGTAACGTCCTTTGCAATGGTGTTTTGGATGGTAGTATTGCGCATGCCGTTGCCCATGACACCCCCGATGTTTGTGGTACCTGTAACGTTCCCGAAGGTCTGGCAGTCGGTGATCAGAACGGTGGATTCATTTTCTGGGGCAGTGTAATAGCCAATTCCCATAATGCCGCCGTTGCCGGTACCATCACTGTCGATGCTGATGTCCGCTTCGCAGGCGGATATCGTGATGTTGGCGCTGACGGAAGCCGAGCCCAGTATACCGCCTGCGAACTGAAAATTGGTAATGCTGCCTGATGCCTTGCAATGTTCAATCCGCAGGGAGTCAGCCGTGGCGATGCCCGCGATCCCGCCGGCAGATCTTCCGATTGTGTCGCTTTTCGTGATGGCAATGTCCTCAGCGGAGCAGTTTCTCACCACGCTGATGCCGCTTGTTTGCCCGATGATACCTCCGACATTGTTGCCGTTTGCCGGGAGTGAGTGGATTTGTGTCTGACAGTTTTGGATCAGAATGCTGCCCGCGTTTCCTACGATGCCGCCAAGACCCGTGGTAGAAGCTGTGATAGGCCCGGGTGTAGGCGTGCAGTTGTCAATCACAAGAGGGATATCCGCTTCGGAAGTCGCACTGCTGGTACCTCCGCCTAAAAATCCGCCTATATTTCCCAGACCTGAAACGCTTCCGCTGCAGCTGCACTCGGAATACCGGGCGGAAAAACTCAGGCCGACGAAGCCGCCGATGTTTGAATTGGTGGCTGCCACCGGCGTCACCGTTTCGCAGCGGAGGAACTCGACGGGGAGATCGTCCGTTGTGCTGTTGACCCGGCCGACGAAACCTCCAATCGACCGTGCCCCTTCCACGGTATCCTCCGTTTGGCAATCGCAGTCGGTTATGACCACGCTCCCTGCGGTATTCGTCAGTCCGCCGCCGAAGCCCCCCCGGATGTCACCGCCGCCGAGAAGTTGGACATCGCAGGTGCAGCGGCTGATCGCGATACTCACGCCTTCTCCAAACGCATTCATGCTGCCGAAAAAACCGCCGGTATACATAATGGAGTTGATGGTGGTGCCGGAAACCTGGCAGTCGGCAATCTGCAGGCTTCCGTCGCGCAGAAAGGCCTCGCCGATCAACCCGCCTGACAACCCGGAAACAGCCGGGTCTTGGCTCAGGTTTATTTTGACGTCCGAAACAGTGATCTGTGACAGATCGCTGGCCATCCGCCCTTCTAAACCGCCGATGAAGCCGCCGATGCGGTCACCGGTGGCATCGATGGTAATGTCAGTGGCCGAACTGTCATGAGCCACAGCAATGCCGTTTTGCGCCCAGCCGATCACGCCGCCGATGCGTCCAAAGCCGGAAAGGATCACGGCGCTGACCGTGAGATTCTGCGCGGTAATCTGACCGTCAAGCTGCTGAACCGTGCCGACCATTCCGCCCACACGGGAATTGCGCCGTTCGGGGTCGACGGCGGAGCTGTTTGTCACGGAATCGTTCGAAAGCAGGCTAGTGCCTTCAAGCAGTCCGATAAGCGTCCCAACGCAGACAAGATTTGCGCCTTCGGGCAGTGAGCCTAATACAGCCCCGTCGTTCACGGAGACTCCTGTTATGTTGGTGTCGTTCGCCCGCCCAACCAGCGAACCCACACCGGCGTTGTCGCCCTCCTGGTCGGACGCACTGCATACCGCCGCCACCGAGGGTGAATTCAGCGTGAGATTCCGCAGCTCCGCGCCGTCTGTCAAGCCGAACAGGCCAACGCTTTGCACATGGAGTTCCGACTGAGCCTGAAGATTGATAGGGAGATTTGCGATGGTGTGGTTTCCACCGTCAAAAACGCCGGTGAAGCGGTGTTCACCGGTTATGCCGGGATCAGTGACATGGGCGTCCGCGTTTCCGATGGGCCGCCAGCCTTGGCCGCTGTATGCTCCGGCGTAACCGGCCAAGTTGATATCGCTTGAAAGGGTGTAGTCCAAAGAAAGTGAATCAATCATGCCGTACACGCCGCTCGTCTCGTCGTACAGCGTCTCCAGCCGTTCAATGTTTTCCAGCATCCGGGCCGTTTCGTCCACGCCGGTCTGGTTGATCGGGTTGCCGGCCAACAGGTCAGGATAGTTTTGCAGCTCAGCCTCCGTCAGCTCGCGGATGACAAAGGGGCTGGCCTCTGTTCCGTCGCCGCCGTCAAAGGGCATACCCATGACCGGCGAGGGGTAATTGTCCACTGCCGAGACATCGGGTTCACGGACAGCAACGGCGTATACATCGTAAAAATATCCATCAACAATACCGGTTTCCTCCGGCAGCGGAACGATGTTTTCTTTCCCTGTAATCGTGACGTCAAACGTGGACGAGGGCAGTGATGCGTTTAGTGTAAGATTTCCCCGCGCCGCCGTTCCGTCTGTCAGGGTGACGGGGTCGGAATAATTTATAATTTCCTGCGCGGTCGGCGCTGGGGAGCCGGGTGGAAGCAACAGATAATAGACTGTAACAGGACCCTCGGCCCCGCCGATTTCAAGCTGAAGGTCGATCGTCCTGAAGGTCTGCCCCCGCTGCGCGTTCAGCAGCTCAAAGGTAAAGCCGGCTGCAAAAACCGTGAAATTACTGGTGACTGTCGGACTGACGCTGCATTCATCCTTGAACTGCGTGGCGCTGATGGTATAGCTGCCATCTGGGAGGGGTTCGGGAAATTGTATGGAAAATTGTCCATCGTCACCGACAACGGTCTCGAGACACCCCTGACCGGTCAGGCAAATTTCCACTGTATAGCCCGGCAGTCCAAGACCGCTGATGATGGGCTGTGTATCGTAGATCAAAGCCCCCTGCGCTGGCGAGAGGATGGTTGGAGCGGGTACACTGACGGAAAATGGCCCCGATATCAGTTGGAGCTTTGCCTGCTTGATGGTCTCCAACCGTGTAATGGCTCCGATCAGGCGTGTCGCGGATTGATTGAGCGCAAGAAGGTCATTGAAGGACACTCCCTCTTTGGCAATAAACGCCTGCATTTTTTCGCCCTCTGCGTTGAGAATATGTGCAAGAGCGGTTTCCTGAAGCGCAACGGATTCCACAAGGTCTATCGCCGCCCGACACCTTGTGAGCTGAGCGTCCGCCTGAACGGACAGCGTGAGTGTGTCCGAGGCCGATGCCGTTACGGTCGCCTCTTCGTTTACCGTTGTGGTTGCTGATTCAGTTTCAGGATGTTCTGTGCCGCCGTTTAAATAGCTCATGACTGTTCATCCCACCAAACGTTACGACAGCTCGGCTGAAAATAATTCCAGCTTTGACTGAAGCATCATTTCAAGGCGGGTAATGGAGCCGACCAGTTGTTCCACTGATTGATTCAGCTCAAGCAGCTGCTCGGGCGTCACATCCTCCATGGCGATAACAGCCTGCATTTTCTCACCCTCGGCATTCAGAATGTGAGAAAGAGCGGTCTCCTGCAGGGCGATAGACTCTATTAAATCCGTGATGGCCTGCTCTCGTGTGCCATCTCCCGGAGTGATAACGGGCATACTCATCAAAAGCACCTCAATATTTCATACGATTTTAAATCGATTTTTGGCTACTGCTACAGTATATGCCATATTCTTTTTTTGTGCCGTGTGCAGGCAGTAGATTGTTTCCAAAGCTTTTTGCCATGCATATGCTGTGGTAAGGGTCACGGACTTACGGCCTATTGGAGGGATAGCCTTGGAAACTTTAGACCCGTCTAAGATGATCGCGCTGCCGACCGACTGCTACAAACGGTATCGCGGAATTGCGTTTGACGGCTGCGCTTACTATTTGACTATGCCGCAGGAGTGCAAAATATATAAATTTAACAGGGATTTTGCGCCCATTGAATGCGTCGATGTCTGCAAGCCGTTTTCAGGCATTTGCTATGATCATACGGAAGGCTGCTTTTGGACCTCAGTGGAGGAACTCAGCGTTGTTATTTATAAGCTCGACCAGGACCTGAAAGAGATTGATCGTCTGCAGATCAAGGGCTGCGGCAAAGTATGCTCATCCATTGCCGGCCTATCGTATCACTGCGAGAACAATACACTGCTGGTCGCCTTTACAGATTTTGTCGCGGAGGTGCCGAAGGATGGCAGCTGCATATGCATTCTTCAGGACGCTTGCGCGGGACGTTATATAGGCGCATTATCGATGGCGCCATATTATGCTGTAATCCGTCAATGCGGGCAAGTACAGGAAGTTGTTATTTTTTCGGCTGATGGGCGTTCGGTCAAAAGCTTCTGTATCCCCGCCGTATATGCCGTGGAGGACGGTTTATTTAATCCTTGTGCAGAGAAAGAAAAATCGAGCCTGAAGCTGATCTTTCTCGCCACCAAGCATTGCTATTATCCAAGGCTCCTGTGCTATGAAATCGATGCCTGTGGTATGGAGCTTTGCTGCGGAGACTGCGGCGGGGCGGAGAGGAAGGGGCAATGCGTATGCGACCTGATCGAATCCATCGCGCTGGTAGAAACCGCGCTGTCCCATATTTTAAACGCGGAGGGGGAGAAGCTGCAAAAAGCAGTGGAACTGTCCGAGGATGTCTGCCAGCTGCTGGAGGTCAACAGGGCTGTGAACAAGACCATCATGAACGTCACCCAGCTGGAGCAGATTCTGTACGCAAAGCTGGACACTTTAGGTGAGATACATACAAAAGCATGCCGTGACACGGAGCGCGGCAATCAATGCGAGGGGGATCAGAAGCATTCCTATGTACCCGAGTATCCCGGGGACCAATGACTTTGGTATGGGCAAATCAAAACCAGGAGGCCAGCCGTAGTTTGCGGCTGGCCTCCTGGTTTTTTACAATAGAATGGGTCAAAACAGTTCTGTTTTTTTGCCTATGCCGGTTTTGAATTATGCTTGACATTGATATGATACGGCTGTATAGTAACTGCGGCTAAGATCATGCAAACACTGCAAATCAGTGGATGTTCCTGATTATTTAGATGAGGAGAAGGACAATGCGCAGAAGTGACAGAGAAGTAAAGGATATTCAAACAATCACAGAAATTATCCAACGGTGCGACGTATGCCGGATCGCAATTAATCACAGCCCCGTTCCGTACATCCTGCCGCTGAATTTCGGAATGGAGACGGTTGACGGCAACATCATATTGTATTTTCATGGTGCGAGCGAGGGAACAAAGTATGAATTGCTCAAACAAAACAACAGGGTCAGTTTTGAGATGGATTGTTCCCACAGACTGGTCACAACTCCCGAAACCGGGAACTGCACCATGGAATATGAGAGTGTGATCGGCGACGGCTATATCGAATTTGTGGAGGACTCCGGAAAAGCACACGCACTCACTGTCCTGATGGGGCAATATCATCAGGAGAATTTCCCGTTTAACCAAGCGGTCTTTGCCAGAACCACCTTCATGAAGCTGGAGGTTCAGAATATGACCTGCAAGGTTCTGATGAAAAAATGAAGGGTCAGCAACGGCGGCAGAATCTATGAAGGGTACTGCCGCTAGGCGGTTTCAAAGTCATTTTCAGCTGTAAAGCATCCGAAATTTGGACGATAAAAAGCCGTCACTGACTGACAGTCATTTCGGTGCCGATAAAGAGGGGCAGATTTGTCTCACAGTCGATGAGCATGTAAACAAAGGGCCGGTTGAGATAGACGGTTTTTGGGTTCTCATTGGGAGCGCTCGTGGCATCGATCTCTATTGCTGTCGCCGCGCCTGCCCTGGTTCCGTTTTCCTCCACGGCGATATACGCCTTGTGAAGAATATGACTAATGAAAAGAGCTCCATTTTCCGATTGTCCAAGACCGGAAAAATCGGCTTTACCGGCGTCAAAGGCATCAGTTATGCCCATATTTTTTAGGATATCACTCATCTCTACAGAGTATTCGCACTGAAATTTCGGAATCGCGGTTCGTACCGTGGTATCCTCCGCCTGACTGAGCATATTCATCATTCCCTCACCGGTGAGAGACGCAACATAGTCACTGACGGAAATTCCCTCATTGGGCAGCAGGGCCACGAAGGCGTAGCTCCGGTCGGCGTAGTATTTGATAAAGCCCGTGGCGCTGCCGTCGTCCAGATAGCGGTATTCCGTGCCATACATCATGGAGGCGGTTTGTGTTTCTCCTGACTCCATAGTAAAGATACCATCCTCCACCTGGCTTTCGTTGTAGACCTCCTCCCACTGCGCGTCAAAGGACAGCGCGTTAATCAGGTATATGACTGCATCCTTTGGAATATTGTCCAGGATATGATCCACCATTCCATTGGTGTAGTCGCTCACCCATGCGTTGATATCCTTCGGCGTCGTGTTGTCGAACGCCGCCCGATAGACGGAAGCTCCGTAATAATTCGCGTTTTGCTGTAAGAAGGATGGATTGACCGTCAGCGTATCATCATCCTTGAGCCAGATGGAGTTTGCCACACTGACCTTATATTTGTCGCTAGAGGGAAGATTGGAAAGATAAGCGCCCAGAAAATTGTTCAGTTCCTCATCTGACAGGCCAAAGACCTGCTCCATCTGGGAGAGCGTCTCACCGTTGGCGCCGTTGGCGGTCATCGCCAGTGCGCACAGGACGGAGAGCGGTGAAATCAGCGCGCTTTCACCTGAGGCGGAGCCAGACTGAAACAGTCTCACATCAAAATCGGCAATGGCCTCGGTTTCCTCCTGGGTTCTGGCTGTACTGAGCAGCAATGCATTCTGCTGCTGCACACCTTCCATCAGATTTTCCGACTGTATGGTTGTTCCGCAAGCGGAGAGCGGCAGCGGCGCAGCTACCAGCACAAGGCAGAGCAGTCCCGCAAGAATTCGGTGTAACATGAATGATACTCCTTTCCAAATTGGGATCATGGCAGCCAATTGTTTGCTTAGACGTAACTGCGGCGCCATTGTTCCCATTGGTCAGGAACTAGTTCTCCATATCTAAAACAACCTTGACCGCGACAGAGGGGTCAGCGGCAGTTTTAAACGCTTGTACGGCATCGCTGAGCGGAAATTTGTGAGTGATCATTTCCGTTACTTTGGAGTTTTTCCTGGTAAGATTTGAAATGACCTCTTCAATGTCAATTCGGTCATACCCGCGGGAGCCCATGATGGCACACTGCGTACTCATAATCTCATGGAACCGGATCGGAACGCTGCCCTTATGCAGCGCGATGCAGCAAAATCTTGAGCGCTGCTTTGCGTGCTTCATATATTCATCTACAATGTCGTTGGCCCCTGCGCAGTCAATAACGGCGTCAATGTTCCATACCGCATTGCTGGTAATCTCCATGGAGCCGTCCTCTGCGATGTCAAGGCGATGGTTTGTGTTTTCCATCAAACCGAACGTTTTGCTGAGAAATTGGAATACCGCGTCGTTTCCTTTGTTGGAGTTAAACCCTGTGCCACCCATTTTTTCTGCTAGAGCCAGCCTGTCATCATCAATATCCAGAACAACCACCTTTTGATTGCCTTGTGCAATCAAGCTGCTCAAGGCACATAGTCCAATGGTTCCCGCACCGATGATGAGAACGTTTTCATCGGGCTTTACCTGGGCGGTGTTTTTTCCATGAGTGGCGACGGAAAAAGGCTCAATCAAAACAGCATCCTCATAGGAAAGCTCCTCCGGTAAAAGGTAAAGGTTGTGGCCTAATGCTGCGTTCCAAACGCGTACATACTGCGAAAACGCTCCGGCCATATCAGACTCATAGGGATCCGGCGTACTGTAGTTGGGGTCTACAAATACTCTCGAGCCGATTTCTAGCCCCTGGACATGTTCCCCCTTTTCGCAGACCTCGCCTACCATTTCATGTCCGAATTCCCGTCCGGGGAAAATGTAGACCTTTTCTCCGCCATATTTGTAGCCGGTAATATCCGTTCCGCAGATACCGGAGCGGATGTTTCTGACGATGACATCATCCGGTCCGCAAAGAGGCCTGTCTTTCTCTACGAGCTCTATATCCTCGATTCCTTTGTAAATCAACGCTTTCATGGTCTGTTTCATAAAAATCTCCTTTATGATATCGTGATTTGTTTTTTATAAATAGTTCTGATTGAATCTGTTTTGCTTAAGCCGCATTTTTCGCCAACAGCATTCATCGCTTAAAATTGGCTATGCCAATATCAACGCCTCATGACTCGTTTCGCATCGCAGCCCTTGCACGGTTCATCGCCGTGAGAACAGGCCCAAAGTTCATTGGCCACAGGAGCCCAGCGTGCGGCGGGTATTTCGCACTTGGCAGCCAAATCTCGTACCTCCTCTGGATTTTGCAGGTCGGTGGAATGGGCGCCCGAGGACTCCACCGCACGGATCAGCGCGTCCGGGCGATCCAGCAGGGGGCATGGCCGCAGGTGGTTTTCGCTCCAGGGCTGTCCGGCCTGATAGGCCTTGAAAAGCGGAGACCGCAGGGCGTCTAGCAGGGTTTTTTCCCGGATGTTGGAATCGGAATAGTGGATGAAGGCGCAAGGTTCGTAATCACCGTTGGCATTGATGTGCAGATATACCTTTCCGCCTGCCAGACAGCCCTGCGAATATTCACCGTCATTCCAGAAATCTAGTGTAAAAATGGGCTTTGTCTCCCGGAATTTGCGAATTTGCTCATACATGAACTTCCGCTGTTCCGGTGAAACCATCAACTGCGGCACCGCCTCCTTGCCTACGGGCATATACGTGAAGAACCAGCAGAACCGGGCGCCCCAGGCGATCATCTGGTCAAAATATGCCTCGCTGCCGATCATCTGCGTGTTTTTGCTGGTGTAGCAGCAGGAGATGCCAAAGGGCAGCTTTCGTTTCCGCAGGATTGCCATCGCCCGCTCCACCTTGGCGAACGTGCCTTCACCGCGGCGGAAATCCGTATCTGCTTCAAAGCCCTCCACGCTGATAGCCGGAATGAAGTTTTTGACCCGGAGCATATCCTCGGCAAACGCTTCGTCAATGAGAGTACCATTGGTAAACGCAGTGAACTGGCAGTCCGGGTGTGCCTCGCACAGCCGGATGATGTCTTGTTTGCGCACCAGCGGTTCGCCGCCGGAATAAAGGAACATATATGTACCCAGCTCATTGCCCTGTGTAATGATGGAATCCAGTTGCTCATAGCTCATATTCAGCTGATTGCCGTACTCCGCCGCCCAGCAGCCGGTACAGTGGAGGTTGCACGCGGAGGTGGGGTCCATTAAAATTGCCCAGGGAACGTTGCAGTCATACGTCCGTCGGCTTTCCTTCTGTTTTCTTGTTCCGGCGAGGCTGGCATTTACGAAGAAGTTGCGCACCGTCGCTTTCAGCACTTCATGATCGACCTCGTCACACAAATTGACCACGAACTTGTTCCATGTGTTTTGAGGGTCGGAAGCGATGGGGCGTATTACCTTGATTGCGTTTGTATATTCGCCTGCGATGTCAAAACGTTCCGCCCAATCCACCAATGTTTGAAAATTCTTTGCCGGGGATTTGAGGGCGTAATCCAGCGCAAGGTCAAGAGCGCCTGCCTGTATATGATTCATGAATTTGCTCATTGAATTTCTCCTCGAATAATATGTTTAAAGTTGTCTATGCCGATGCCAGCGTACAGCGGAAAGTGGCATTTGAAATTGGATGGAGCAAAACACGCCTTTTTATAATGTTATTTCTGTTTGCTTTTCACAACCGCCGCAACGGCAACAGCCGCAACAACGATCAGCCCAATGGCTACAACGGGACCTACCATGGCTTTGACCTCCTTTCTTTTGCTGATTTGATCAATGTTCTCTATAAAACACTTTCCTGTCATAGCACGTTACTCCTTAAGCAGGCTGCCGGCCTTTTCGCAGATCTCATAAATCTCATCGTATTTCTTGTCGATGAGGGGGGTAACTTCTGCCGACTTGCGGCCGCTGACTCTACGGAAGAGCAGGTAGGGGACAATCCAGCCGATAAAGGCAGGGACGGCGAGAATGATACACAGAGGGGTATTTCCTGCTGTGATTGCAAATACCGAGCCTGCCATAAAGGCGGTGCCGACAAGCCCGATGCCATAAGCGATGCCGGAGGCTTTCATCACCTTGGAGAATTCCAGAGACTCAATTTCGGAAACACCGGCTTCAAACTGACGCTGAAGTCTGGAGATTTCCGCTTTGTTGCGAAGCTTGCGGTTACGCTTGAATTTCAGTGATACAAATCGAATACCCTGCGGCGACCCGGAGACACCCTCCAATTGCCAGCCAAAGCTGGGATAGCTGTCTGTGTAGACAGGCTCCATGCTGTGCTTGACCGTCAGCTCCTTGTATTCATAGCCGACAAAGCTGTTTTCATTTTTTGCAGATTCGCTCATAGGAACCACTCCTTTTTGTATTGGTTTGCTTGGTTGATGGCATCATTCTATAAGGCTTCTGTTTCTGTTTTGCTGAAACACTGTTTGAATTTTATTAATTTAAAATTTTTTCTGAGAATGCAAAAATGCCGCGCCCTATGTTCGGTGAAATCATAAAAAGCCGGCAGGCACTTTCGCACCTACCAGCTAAAGAGCCTGACGCCGGTTTTCAATCGGCGTCAGGCTCTGCGGTTTTAACCTACTCTATATCAGCTGCTCACGTTAGCTGAGTTTTATCCTTTAAATTCTTTTTTCGTTTTTTTGTGGCAGTAATTTTGCCGGAAACCGTCTGAACAGCAGAAGCATAATGGTCAATAGCACCGTACACAAAATGTTGCCCGCGAGAAACCAATCATCCGCCGCCCATCCCGCGCCGTATTGAAACAGATATATGATCTGTCCAACAACCGCAACCGCCAGCAAGGCGGCTCCAAAATCGGCTGCCCAGCGGGTTCGTTTGACCGCGCCGAAATAAGCCCGATAGGTCAGCGGTTCCTTTGCTGTCAACAGGCTGCACACTCCAATGACGAGGTAAATGAGCGGAATTATTGCCAGCGAGTAGGGAATGCCTGCCGGTGCAAACAGAAACCTCCGCGCGTTCAGGAAAAATCCCGCGATATAGACAGTCAGAAGAACAAGTGTCAAACAAAGAAAGCACACCTTCAGCCTTTTCAGTCCCGCCGACGACAGCCGAAAGGAATAATAGTCTCCTTTATAAACCAGTACACGCCGGGGATTTGTCCGCTTTTCACCCAACCGGTCCTCGTATTCCCAGCCTTGCAGATACCAATTTTGCGCTTTCCCCATCCTGTCTGCCTCCCAATGACGAATGCTTTAAATTCCGTTGATTTCGCTTATACAGTGACAGGCCACAAAGTGGCCGGGTTCCACCTCCAGCGGTTCCGGCGCCGACGATCTGCACATCTCCTGGGCATACGCGCAGCGTGAGCAGAAGCGGCATCCGGGCGCCGGGTTGATGGGAGATGTGATCTCCCCCTCCAAAAGGATGCGTTTATGCTCCACATGGAGCGAAGGCACGGGAATGGCGGAAAGCAGACCCTTCGTATAAGGATGGAGCGGACGGCGGAATAATTCTCTGGCGGCGCATTTTTCCACCATGCAGCCGCAGTACATCACCATAATTTCGTTGGAAATATGCTTTACCACCGAGAGATTATGGGTAATAAAGATATACGTCAGGCCTCTCTCTTTTTTCAGATCGTCCATCAAATTCAGAATCTGAGCCTGGATGGAGACGTCCAGCGCGGAGACCGGCTCGTCACAGACAATAAATTTAGGTTCAACCGCCAGGGCACGGGCAATGCCGATGCGCTGACGCCGCCCTCCGTCCAGCTCATGAGGGTAGGAGAGCTTGTATCGTCCCGCCAGCCCCACGGTGTCCATCAGTTCAGACACACGGCGGTCAATTGCTTCTTTTCCCTTGACCAGACCGGTAATTTTCAGGGGTTCGGCAATAAGCTGCGAAACGCTCATACGGGAATCCAGAGATGAAAACGGATCCTGAAAAATGATCTGCATCTCCTTGCGGACGTCCTTTCGGCTTTTGCCCTTGGCACAGGTGATATCCTTCCCCTCAAAAATCACTTGGCCGTCCGTGACCTCGTTTAAGCCCAGAATGGCACGGCCCAGAGTGGACTTGCCGCATCCGGACTCACCCACAACGCCAAGGGTAACGCCCTTTTCAATGGAAAAGGATACATCCTCCACCGCATGAAGCTGACCATTGGGAGTTTTGAAATACTTGGACAGATGTTTGACTTCCAGAATATTAGCCATTGTCTTCCCCTTCTTTCTCCTCCATCGTCAGTGTTTCGGCCCAATTGCTGCAGCGGTGGCATTTCACAAAATGACCCGGCGTTACTTCAAAGTTGCGGGGTTCTTCCTGACTGCAGACGGGTAACTCCAGCGCAAAGGGACAGCGGGGATGAAATTTGCACCCTTTAGGCAGATTGGTGGGATCGGGCATCAGGCCCTCGATGGGTTTCAGCCGCTCTATCTCTTTGTCGAGGGAGGGAATGGAGTTGAACAGTCCCTTGGTGTAGGGGTGCGCAGTGTGGTCAAAGATGTCCTCCACACTGCCCATCTCCACAATCTCACCGGCGTACATAATGGCGGCACGCTCACAGGACTCGGCTACCACGCCCAGGTCGTGCGTAATAAGAAGCAGGGACGTATCGCTCTCTTTTTTTAGTTGATTGATCATATCCAACACCTGCGCCTGAATGGTAACATCCAGAGCCGTTGTAGGCTCGTCCGCAATAATCAGCTTTGGGTGACAGGCCAGAGCCATAGCGATCACGACTCTCTGTTTCATGCCGCCGGAAAACTGATGAGGATAATCATCCGCCCGCTGGGCCGGAATGCGTACCTTCTCCAGCATGTCCACCATGTGCCGGGTTGCCTCTGCTTTGGAACACGTTTGATGCAGGCTGATTACCTCTGTGATCTGCTCTCCCACCGTCAGCACCGGATTGAGCGCCGTCATCGGATCCTGAAAGATCATAGAGATCTCCCCGCCCCGGATGGCATGCATCTCATGCTTCTTTAGTTTCAGCATGTCTTTTCCTTTATAAACGATCTCGCCGCTGGTAATTTCGCCGGGCGGGCTTTGCACCAGGTTGAGAACGCCCAATGCGGTAGTTGTTTTGCCCGCGCCGGTCTCACCCACCAGGCCCAGGGTCTCTCCCTGCTTCAGGTTCAGATCAATATGATTGACTGCCTGAACAACGCCGGTATCCGTATGAAAGCGGATGGACAAGTCTTTGATTTCCAATACATTCACAATGATGCCCTCCTTAACGCTTCATACGGGGATCCATGGCATCCCGCAGGCCGTCGCCCAACAGATTGAACGCCAGCATGGTAACAGCTACTGCCACTCCCGGGAAGGTGACGATGGGCCAGAATTGACGGATGTAATCACGGCCGGCTGCCACCATGTTACCCCATTCCGGAGTGGGAGGCTGAACCCCCAGCCCCAGAAAGCTCAGACCGGCAATGGCCATAATGGTGTCTCCCAGACGCAGCGAAATCTGCACAATGAGCGGTGCCATGATGTTATGGAGAACATGAGTGATGATAATTCGTGCGTCTCCCGCGCCGAACGCTTTGGACGCCTCTATAAATTCCTGATTTTTCAGCAGCAAAATAGAGGAGCGAATCTGCCGTACCAGAGGGGCCACCGCGCTGACCGCGAGTGCGATCGCCGTATTGACCAGGCCGGTTCCAAGCGCCGCGGAAATGGCCATTGCCATCAGCAATCCGGGAATGGCGATGAAAATATCCATCACACGCATAATCACATTATCCACCGTCCCGCCGAAGTAACCGGCAATGGACCCAAGAACGACGGCCAGCACCGTGGATATCCCCACGGAGATGACCGAAACCAGCAGAGAGATCCGTCCGCCCTCCAGCACACGGGTGAAGATGTCGCGGCCAAAGTCATCCGTACCCATCAGGTGAGCAAGACTGGGATATAAAAAACGGGCGCTCAAATCCTGTTTGCTGGAGTCGTAGGGCGTGAGGTAATCGGAAAAAATAGCGCTCAGAATCAATGCAACGAGGAAGACCAGGGCAACGACCGCCATCTTGTTCCTTGTAAAACGGCGGGTCATCAGATAAAACTGGCCGTGACGCTGACCGTCCTCCATGCCCGACAGAGGCGTACGGGGCGTTTCCACAATGATTGCGCGACGATTGATCATGCCGCCGCCTCCTTTCCGCTCTTTTTAGGCGGCCTTCGTCCCGAGGAATACTGCGCCTTGATACGGGGGTCTACAAAGGCGTAAGCAAGGTCAGTTACCAGATTCATGACACAGACGATGATGGCGGCAACCAAAACGCAGCCCTGCGTGGTAATAAAGTCCTTCTGAGCAATGGAGTTGTTCATCAGAAGGCCGAGGCCGGGAATATTAAAAATTGTCTCGGAAATGACCGATCCGGTCATGGAAAGGCCTAAATTCATACCTACAACAGTGAGAACGGGAATCAGGGCATTTTTCAGCGCGTGCTTAAAAATGACCGTACTTTCCTTTAGCCCCTTGGCCCGCGCGGTGCGGATATAGTCCTGACGGATGACTTCCAGCATCGAAGAACGGGTCATACGCATGGTCATGGCAACCGGCATCATCCCGGTTGCTATGATGGGCATGAGATACCCCTTCCAATTGGGAAGGCCGGAAATTGGAACCACCTTCAGCTGCATGCCAAAAAACAGCATCAGCATCAGACAGACCCAGAAGGACGGAAGCGCGGCCATTACGATGGCGACTATGGTGGATGCATAGTCAAAAATACTGTTTTGTTTCACAGCCGCCAGAATTCCCAGAGGAATCCCGATGATTGCAGAAAACATGGCGGCACAAAAACCGATTTTAATGGTCACCAGCAGACGGACCGAAATGAGATCCCATACAGGCTGACGGTAAACATAGGATGTACCCAGCGTTCCATGGGCGATAATATTCCAAAAGTAGCTTGCCAGCTGCACAAGGTACGGCCTGTCAATCCCCAGCTCGGCTTCCTTTGCCGCCAGCAGCTCCGGCGTGGCATTGGCTCCCACCAGCAGAACAGCCGGGCTGACCTTAGAGAAAAAGTTGATGGTGAAAATAATCACTACAACGCCGATCAAAACCGGAATCAACATTAGAATCCGACGAAATATATACTTTGTCATGAAGCTCTCCTCCCAACAATCGGGAAAATGTTGGGGGTGACAGGCCGTAACAGAGACCTGCCACTCCCAAGATTAATGGTTGCTATATGAATTTATCTCAACTCAATCTGGATTACTGATACAGATTACTGGCGTACAGGTAGCCGTCTGCCTGTGTGGTGCTCTTTAAATCGTCGGACACACCGTTATACACGGCGTAGTTCACCGTACTCTCATATACGGGAATCCATGTGGCCAGATCGTACATTTCTTCCTGAACCTGCTCAAACATGGGCTTCCGGACAGACTGATCCTCGGTGCTGGTGCAGGCGGCCACCAGAAGAGCCTGAGTTCCCAAATCGGGAGTTCCGATTTTGGAGAGGTTTGCGGGGGCAGAGTCCAGACGAGAGTTGATCAGACCGGCGGGATCGTAGGAACCCATGTAGTTAGACCAGCCAAAGGAGATCTGGTTGCCGATCATTTCACTCATGACGGTTGCCGCGTCACCAACATCGACCTTCATGTCAATTCCCACATCTGCCAGATAAGCCTGGGCGGCCTCGGCCAGCGCCTTGTTATAGTCCTGATCCATAATGCGGCATGTAAAGGTCAGCTCGCCCTCGCCATAGCCTGCCTTGGCCAGATACTCACGGGCCAGATCAGGGTCGTAGGAATAAACGCCGGTTGATTCATCGCCGATCTGCTCGTAGGCCCAGTTGGCTGCGGGCAGCAGCGTGGAGGTGGCCACACGGTACGCGGAGCCGCAAATGGTGTTTACCATCTCTGGAATGTTCAGCGCATGTGCGATTGCCAGCCTGACGTTAGCATCCTGGAATGTATCAAAATCAATGGTATTCATGACAAAACCGCCGATGCTCTGAATATTGACGGTGTAAAGGGAGGCGTTTGATACCTCACCGTTGGAGATGCTGTCAATATTGTCGCTGTTAGAGAGATAGATGATGTCGTAATTGCCGCTCTCGAAATCCAGCAGACGGGTGTTTTCCTCCCCGATGAAGCTGACCTCTATGGTATCGTATTTGAGCTTGTCCGCATTATAATAGTTGGGGTTTTTCACCAGCGTAATGCCAACGCCGGAGGACCAGGTCTGTACCATATATGCGCCGCTGGCCACTACATTGACGTTAATGGCATCGCTGTTATAGCCGCCGTTGCCGTCGGAGCAGGCCGCTTTTTCCAGCACATCGAGAAGCGCCAGATTCTCCAGGAGACAGGGATCTGTGTTGTTCAGGGCGATGACCAGGGTGGTTGCGTCGTCCGCCCGGCAGTTGGCTACATCAATGGAGCCCAGCACTCGGACCGCGCTGGCTTGAGTGTTGCCATACTGCATGGTGAAAAGCACATCATCCGCTGTGATCTGAGTGCCGTCTGAAAATTTGGCATCGGAGCGCAGCTTTACCGTGAGTTCCAGATCTCCGGTGTACTCATAGCTCTCCGCCAGGCACATTTGCTGCTCTCCGTCGGCGTTAAAGGTCCAAAGACGGTCATAGATGGACATTAACACAAACATGCTGCCTTCGCCGCTCGAAACATTGGGATCGAGGGAATTGGGTTCCGCGTCCAATCCCACCTTCAGGACAGAAGCTTCCGCGGTGTCCCCGGTGCCTGAGGAGGAACCGGATGACCCGCTGGAACCGCCGCAAGCGCCGCATACGGTAAGTATCATTGCTAAAACCAATCCAAGAGATGCCAGCTTTTTCAGTTTCAATTTCATTTTGCATGTCTCCTTCACCTGTAATTTTTTGGTTCCGGTTTTATGATTCCACCGGAACACATAGACCAAGATTGACATATATCAATCGCATACCCCCAATGTTTTTAGAGATAACACACAATTCCTTGCTTAGACTATAGCCGAGTGAAGTCAGGCTGTGAAATATAGAAAACCACAGGCGGCTATTCCAAAAAGAAATAGTATTCTGTTTTTTCCACCTGTTTCCATTCTGATTTGATCAATAAAAATACTATTTTTTGATCAACCATAGCGAAATTCTTTAAAATGCATTTAAAAAGTTACTATATAAATCACGTCCTTTATTTTCTTCCGCAAAGCTGTCATATCTTTTGCATGTTTGCAATTGTCGGGAGAATATCATATAATGCCTCACATCTTGGAACATGACAGGAGCCTTGGCAACAAAAGCGAAACAGACACGGCTGGCTGCCGTGCCTGTGCCGTAATTATTATTGTAGGAGGTATTCATATGCACACCATTTTGCTGCAAAATGCTGCAATCTGCGATGCCACACAATGGTACAAGCGTGGAGATGTACTGGTGCGGGATGGCCAAATCGCGGAGATCGGCGCCATCGCCGGAGCCGTGGATGAAATCTATGATCTGACGGACTATACCTTGTTGCCCGGCTTGTTCGACGCCCATGTACACATCGTAACCGGTCCGATTGAATACAATGACATCTCCCTTAAAAACTGGGCAATGTCCGGTGTTACCACGGTGCGCGATATGGGTCTCGGCAATGCCCGCCCGCTGGAGGACTATCTGGCGTGGCGAAACACCGTAGAAGTCCCGGAATGCGCACAGATTCTCACCTGTGGCCGGTGTGTCGCCGCCGACCACGGCTACATGCACATCATGGGTCACGGCGATGAAAACGGCATTGGGGTCAAAACCCCCGCGCAGGCCGCAGCTGCGGTGGATAAGCTCTATGCCGCCGGAGTGGATGGGATCAAGACCGCTATGGATCTTGATATGTTTCGTGAGGACACTCCTCAGCACAGCCCTGAAACCATCCGCACCATCGCGGAAAAGGCCGCCGAACATCAGCTGTGGTGCGCGGCTCATGTGCTGATGGCACGATTTGTGCCTATCCTGGTGGAAAACGGCATCCCGGAGCTGGCGCACATGCCGCTGGAACTGCTGTCTGACGAATTGTTGGAGGAAATGGTGGCAAAAGGAGTGGCCGTCACGCCCACGCTTTGTTCCATCAATGCGCCACGTCCTCCCATCCCCGCCGGCGATGTCCCCCCGGAGATGAGACGCGTGATGGAACGGATGGAATCCATCGATACTGCGGAGCAGGAGCGCATCGCCATTGACAACGTCCGCCGGTTCCATGCCAAGGGCGGCGTTGTGGCTGTGGGCACAGACACCATGCGCATGGAATCTCTCCCGCGGCCGGTAGGTGTGCCGGTCAACGAGCTCCGCCTGCTGCATAGCGCGGGATTATCCGTTCAGGAGGTGTTAGCCGCCGCCACGCTCAACTCCGCCAGAGTATGCAAGGTGGATGCCCGGCTCGGTTCCGTGGAAGTCGGCAAGCAGGCCAATCTGATTGCCGTTCGGTCACCGCTGGATGAGTCCTTTGACGCGCTGACTCACGTGGAGTTTGTTTTAAACCGCGGCGTCGTCATTAAAAATATATAAAATCGTCAGCATGGGCAAAAAAGCAGCACGCGCAGGGGACTCCCTGCGCGTGCTGCTTTTGATGTATCGGGTTATTTATATGCGCCGCCGTTGCCATACTCAGGACTAATGATGATAGAGAAGTGGAATACGGGACGATCCACGCGTTTGATGGACAAGGGCATATGAGGCACGCCTGCAGGCAGGAAGAGCATGGTGGTCTTGGTCAGGGTGTGCTCCTCTCCATCAATGGTGACTACCATCTCAGCGCCCAGATCATGAGGATCGTCTGGATTGGAGCCGTAAAATCCAATGAGTTCGTCATAATTATGGACGTGCTCAGTGAACACAGGGTCAAGCTCAGGTACACCGAAGTACCAGGCGGTGTTCATCTGAAACGCACCTTCCACCACATTGGAATCCATCCACAGGACACGTTTGGCAAACTTTTTGTACATTGCGGCAAATTCGGGGGTGCTGAGATTAGCGGGCTCCTGAAGAGACTGCACGACATATTGATCCGTTTTCATAATTAAATTCCTTTCTAAGTTGCATTCATTCCGTCGGGAGTTCCCAGTTGAAAAAGTTCCAGTAGGGTGCGCTGACCTTCTCGCGGTAGGCGTCCATATCGACATTGCGCCAGTCGTAGAACCCAACGCCGGTTTTTTGTCCAAGATCTCCCCGCGAGATACGGTCAGTGATGGCCTTTGGTACTTCCTTGGTATCGGAGAGGTCGGGGAACAGGGTCTTGCAGACGTTGATATTCAGGTCAAGTCCGCCATTGTCAAAATGGTCGAACATCCCGATGGAGGTATAGCGGGGGCAGAAGCTGTACATCAGGCAGGTATCAATATCCTTGGGGTCGGCAATACCGTTTTCTACAATATACAGGGCTTCACGCCAGAGGGCAAATTGCAGCCGGTTTCCAATGAAACCGGGAGCACTCTTTTTGAGTACCACAGGTTTGCGGTCAAGAGCCTCCAGCACGGATTTCGCAAACTCAACAACGCCGTCTGCGGTTTCCGCACCGGCAGCCAGCTCAAAATAAGGAACCATATGAGGCGGGTTAAAGGGATGGGTCACAATGATGCGATCCTTGTACTTGCCCATACCTTCGGCCAGCTTGTCCGCCACAAGAGCGGAGCTGACGGAACAGATGGCTTTGACATTCGGGCAGTTGGTTTCGATCTCGCTGTAAACAGCATGCTTGACATCCAGAACCTCGACCACGCACTCAAAAATGATGTCAGCGTCAGCCATGCCCTTATAGTCCTGCGTGTAGTTTAGATACTTGCCGCAAATTTCAGACTGCCCGGCCGTCATCAGCTTTTTTTCCACCAACTGCGCATAGAAATCCTCGAAGGTCTTCTTGCTGGCTGCGGCCAGGTCATCATTCACAGCAAACATGGTTGTCTTATAGCCATGACCCGTGGTGAGCACCGCCATACTGGTTGCGATCATGCCGGTTCCGATGATTCCAATGTGCTTGACACGATTCACTTTCATCAGAAATTCCTCCCAAACAATAATTGAAATACATCAAGCAGGCGTCTTTTGCCACAGTCAACATCACCCATGCGGAAATCGGCAAACAGACCCGCCGCTTAATTGTTCTTTCCATATTATCTTAGTTTGCAAAGAACATGCCATGTTGCAATCGGCCTCAATCCCTACAGTTCTGTCACGACAGATCGCTTTGAATGTAGGTATTTCCGGTTTTGGTGGCATAGCTTGTCGCTGTTTTCCTACACGCAGCCAATCTGTATTGTGGTTTCATTGATCCCGCCAAAGCCTACAAGGGTCAAATCAAATACCATACAGCTTAATTTTGTCGTAGAGCAGGCTCCGGTCGATCTCAAGCAGCTCGGCGGCTTCTTTTTTGTTCCCATTTGTAATTTTCAGCGCTCGTTTGATGGCTGTTTCCTCCGCGCGTTGCCTAATGTTTTTCAAGGTCATAGACACCAATTTTTGCGTGCCATCCGCAACCGGCAAATGAAAGTACTCTGCCTTCAGCAGATCTCCCTGGGCAAAGTTAAATGCGCGCTCCATATAGTTTTCCAGCTCCCGAATGTTGCCGGGCCACTGGTAGCTCTCAAGTAAGGAGAGGGCCTCCGGGGTCATCCCTTTGATCTCCATATCCAACTCGGCGTTCAGCTTGCGGATGAAGTGCTCCGCCAGCAGGGGGATATCCTCCAGCCGTTCCCGAAGGGGAGGAAGTTCCAGGCTGATCACATTGATTCGATAGTAAAAATCCTCACGAAACTGCCCATCCTTCACAAGTTTAAAAAGGTTTTTATTGGTAGCAAAAATAAACCGCACATCAACAGGGGTAGGCTTTGTACTGCCGACCTTTTTCACCTCCCGCTCCTGAATGACGCGCAGCAGCTTGGACTGCATGCCGGGCGTGAGGGAATCCACCTCGTCCAAAAGGATCGTACCGCCGTCGGCGGCTTCAAAATCACCGATTTTGCCGCCTTTGAGCGCGCCGGTAAAGGAGCCTTCTTCATAACCAAACAACTCGGCCTCCAGCAGATGATCGGGGATAGCGGCGCAATTGAGCTTGACAAAAGGCTTATCCTTACGGGGGCTGAGGTCGTGAATGGCGTTGGCAAAGACCTCCTTGCCGGTACCGCTCTCACCGGTGAGCAAGACAGTGGAACGGGTGCGGGCCACTGTGAAAAGGGTTTCCTTGAGCGCCAGCATTCCCTCGCTTCTGGTTATCACGGAGGAGACAGAATGCCGTTTTCCTGCGGACTGGCGGTATTTTTCTTTGTAATAATTGAGCTCCTTGACTAAGCTGCCTAACTGACTGCGAAGGCGATCCAGTTCCTGATCGTCGGTCATCATGGCCTGACCCACAGCACCGATAATCTTTCCATCCTCTTTAATTGGAAACCGATTGAGCCAGAAGCTGCGTCCATTGCGCCGATAAATCACGCCCTTTGTGGGCCGCCCGGTTTTCAATACGTTGGGAATATCGGTATTATCAATAAACTCAGAAATTGGCTTGCCCATGGCATCCTCAATGGAAACATCCATACTTTTGGCGTATTCATCACTGACGTAGAGATAGCGCCCCGCATCATCCACAATGCAAATCTCTCCCAGCGCCACCAGCGCCTGCTCCATCATTCGCTGTATGAGTACGGGATCACGGTGAGAGTCAACAATATAACCTTTTCTCTGCTCCATATAATACCATGTCCTTTTCACAATATTTTTTCTGTTTATTTCCATGGTATCATACCCTCCCTGTTTGTCAATTGCTTTGTAGGATATCACCGACACTTTTATTTTTTGATATAGGATTTTTCCTGCATATTGCAAGAAGAAAGACCCTTCGCAGACAGCCGAAGGGTCTTTCTAAATTTTTTTATTTTTTAATTAGTTTGAGAATTTCGCGAGCTTCGGTGGGCGTGGCAACCTCCATATCCATTTCGCGGATGATGCGCACCATGCGCTCCACCAGCTGGGCATTGCTCTTGGCCAGCTCGCCCCGACCGTAATAAACGTTATCCTCCATACCCACACGGACGTTACCGCCCTTGAGCATGCCATAAGTAACGCCGGGCAATTGATTGGCTCCAATGGCCATAGTGGTGAAATTGGTGCCCTGCGGCAGCTTATTGACCATAAAATCAAGATTCTCCTGGCTGTAGCTGATGGCTCCCTGGCTGACCTTGTTCATACCCATCACAAAGGTGATGGAAACAGGGTCCTGCAGGACTCCCGTGGGATAAACAGAACCGAAAATATCCTCCAGCGTCACGGGATTAAAGGCCTCCAGTTCGGGTTTAATCCCCAGATCCAGCATACGCTGTGCGGCTTTGATCAGCCAGGGACGGGTCCATTCGTAGATGAAGCTCAGCTCGCCCCAGGTAGTGGTGATCAGGGAGCAATCCAGAGAACACATGTCTGGCAGATCGGCCTTGGGCAGATCCAGGAGCGCCAGGCCGTCATCGGCCTTGGAACCGGGGCGGGTAGCGGGTGCGGTGGAATTCTGCACAATCATATTGCCGCATTTGGCGCGGACTCCGGCGTTAATTTCGGCGAAGATGCTGGGGTCATTGGAGGATTTGCCTTCCTTGTCACGGGCATGAATGTGGACGATGGAAGCTCCTGCGTTGTAACATTCATAGGCTGAGGCGATGATCTCGTGAGGCTGCTCGGGCAGAGCGGGATTTGCGTCCTTGCCTTGGAAATTTCCGGTCTGGGCGACCGTTATGATAATCTTTCTTTTTGCCATGATGAAACATCCTTTCAAGTGAATTTGTAGTGAGCCGCAATACGCACAGTCATCATTGCAAAACCAGTGCCAAGTTGCCGTCTGATACAGGCCGTACAAATTTGGCACATCGGTTGCAAATAGGTAATGACGCGACTGAATACTTGAAACAAGAAAGGACGTTCACTATGGTAAAATTCATCCCTGCGCAGGAGGCCGTCGGTCTGATCCGCGACAATGCAACGGTGGGTGTCGGTGGTTTCGGCGCTTATTGCGGTGCCGATGAATTGTTTGTAGCATTGGCAGAACGCTTTAAAGAAACCCGTCATCCCGCAAACATTACGATAGTCGCGGGTATCTGCACCGGAGACAACAGCAGAGAGCCCCGCGGCCTCAACCGGCTGGCGGAGCCCGGACTAATCGGAACGGTTTTTGCGGCGCACCTGGCAAATCCCCCTCTGATCTCGGAGATGGTGGGCGGAAACCGCGTCCCCGGCTATACTCTGCCTCTTGGTGTTATTCTTCATCTGTTTCGCGCCATTGCCGGCAAAAAACCAGGCGTGCTCACCCATGTAGGTCTGAACACGTTTGCCGACCCGCGTGTTGAGGGCTGCAAGGCCAATGACCTGGCCCGCGCACAAAACCGCGAGGTGGTTGAGCTGGTCAATATAGGCGGCAAGGAGTGTCTGTTTTACCCCAGCTTCAACATGGATGTTTGCCTGATCCGGGGTACATATGCCGATGAAGACGGAAACATCTCCATGGATCACGAGGCACTGATGGGTCCCGAACTGGAGCTGGCAGCCGCTGTCCATAACTGCGGAGGCATCGTCATCTGCCAGGTGGAAGAGATTGTCCTGCGAGGTACCATCCACCCCAAGCGTGTGCGAATCCACAATTCTCTGGTGGATTATGTGGTGAAAGCCACACCGCAGCTGCACCGCCAGGGATATGCCACAGACGCTTACAGACCAGAGCTGTCCGGAGAACTGCGCTGTCCGGCAAACGCGATCAAGCCGATGGAATTGAGCATCCGCAAGGTCATTGCCCGCCGTGCCGCCATGGAACTGCGGCCTGATATGGTAATCAATTTGGGCATTGGCATTCCCTCCGGCGTGGGCAGCGTGGCAAACGAAGAAAATATCGCGGGACAACTGACACTCTCGCTGGAATCAGGCCCCATCGGCGGAGTCCCCGTTGAAGGCGTTGGTTTTGCCGCTGCGGTTAATCCAGAGTCCATTTGCAACATTTGCGACATGCTTGACTGCTATGACGGCGGTTTGCTGAGCATGACCTGCCTCGGTTCCGCCGAGATTGATGAAAACGGCAATGTCAATGTCTCACGCTTCGGCATCCGATGCACAGGTCCCGGAGGGTTTATCAACATCTCGCAGACTACCCCCAAAGTGTGCTTTTTGGGTGCGTTTACCGCCGGTAAGTGTGATGTAGAAATTAAGGACGGCAGTATGAACATCAAGGCCGACGGAACGGGCATCAAATTCATCAAAAAAGTGCAGCAGATCACATTCTCGGCCGATTACGCCCGTAAGACGTCACAGGACATTATGTACATCACCGAGCGTGCGGTGTTCCGGCTGGTGGAAGGTGGCATCATGCTCACCGAGATCGCTCCGGGTATTGATTTGCAGAAAGATATTTTGGACAAAATGGAATTTAAACCACTGATCGCAAAAGAGCTGAAGACCATGGACGAGCGCATCTTCCGTGTCGAAAAGATGGGACTGCGTCTGAATTGAGGAGGATTTATATGTCAAAACAAGTAACCGACCTGCGCTCCGCCATTGAGATGCTGCAGAAAATTAAGGGACAGCTGGCAGAGACCCATGTTGCCGTTGACCCGCACGCGGAACTGGCGGGCGTTTATCGCCATGTGGGCGCGGGCGGCACCGTGATGCGCCCAACCCGGGAAGGTCCCGCTGTGATCTTTCACAACGTAAGTGGGCACCCGGACGCCCGTGTGCTCATCGGTCTGCTCTCCAGCCGCGAGCGTGTTGGCTATCTGTTAAACGAGAAGCCGGAGCGGCTCGGTTTTCTGCTCAATCAAGCGGTAGAAAACCCCATTCCTCCCATCATAGTTCCCAACAGCGAGGCATCCTGCCAGGAGGTAGTCCATCTGGCCACCGATCCTGATTTTGATATTCGTAAGCTTGTCCCCGCACCCACCAATACCGAGGAGGACGCGGGCCCCTACATCACGTTAGGGATGTGCTATGCCTCAGATCCGGAAACCGGGGAGTCCGATGTCACCATTCACCGCCTCTGTCTCCAGAGCAAGGATGAAATCTCCATGTACTTTGTCCCCGGCGCGCGCCATTTGGAAGTCTTCCGTCAGAAGGCAGAGGCCGAGGGCAAACCGCTTCCCATTTCTCTGTCCATCGGCGTGGACCCTGCCATCGAGATTGCCGCCTGTTTTGAGCCGCCCACGACGCCGCTGGGCTACAACGAGCTCTGTGCCGCCGGGGCCATCCGCGGTGAGGGCGTGAAGCTCACCCGCTGCCTGACGATTGAAGAGAATTGCATCGCCAACGCCGAGTATGTGATCGAGGGAGAACTGATTCCAGGCGTACGCTGCCGCGAGGATCAAAACACAAATACCGGAAAAGCTATGCCTGAATTTCCGGGCTATACCGGTCCTGCCAACCCGTCTCTGCCCGTCATCAAGGTCAAAGCCGTTACCACCCGCAAACATCCCATTATGCAGACCTGTATCGGTCCCAGCGAGGAGCATGTCTCCATGGCCGGCATTCCCACTGAGGCCAGCATCCTGTCCATGGTGAACAAAGCCATGCCAGGCAAGCTGCAAAACGTTTATTGTGCCTCCTGCGGCGGCGGAAAGTATGTGGCGATTCTTCAGTTTCAGAAAACCGTGGCTTCCGATGAGGGACGTCAGCGTCAGGCGGCTTTGCTGGCGTTTTCCGCCTTCAGTGAGCTTAAACATGTTTTTTTAGTGGATGAAGACGTAGATTGCTTTGATCTGTCCGACGTTATGTGGGCCATGACTACCCGCTTCCAGGCTGATGTAGACATGATTCCCGTTCCGGGCGTGCGCTGTCACCCCCTCGACCCCTCCAATGACCCCGCCTTCTCTCCCTCTATCCGCGATCACGGCATCGCCTGCAAGGCCATCTTTGACTGCACCGTTCCCTTCCATCAAAAGGAGAGCTTTCAGCGCTGCAAATTCAAGGATGTTGACCCCGCCCATTGGTTCCCGGAGCTGTTTGAATGAGTGCCATAAAAAAACGCATCATGGTTGGCGTCAGCGGGGCCAGTGGGGCGCCTTTGGCGGTAGCCTGCCTCAAGGAGCTGAAGCAGTTCCACGACTGGGAGGCTCACTTGATTCTGGGCGAAGGCGCTGCCGAAACCATCGAGCACGAGACGGAATATACCGTGGACCAGTTTACCAAACTGGCCGATCATGTTTATCCGCTCCATCAGCTGGGAGCAAGCCCTGCCAGCGGCAGTTTTGAAACCGCAGGGATGGTCATTGTCCCCTGCAGCATGAAGACATTGGCGGGGATACACTCCGGGTATGGAGACAACCTTTTGCTCCGTGCCGCCGACGTTACCATAAAGGAACAGCGAAAGCTTGTTCTCGTTGCCCGGGAAACGCCTCTTTCACCCATTCATCTGCGAAATATGAGTGAGCTGTCCATGATTCCCGGCGTGACTATTATGCCGCCTGTGCTGACCTTCTACCAGCAGCCCAAAAGCATTGATGATGTCATTCATCATTTGGTCGCAAAAATACTCGGCCGGTTCGGTTTAGAGGTCGGCGGATTTAAACGATGGGAGCAACCATGATCTTACAGCAGAGCACCCCGGATATGACAATTGAACTGGAGGTCAGGCAGCTTGGAACGGATTACGCTGTGACCATCAGCGGTGGCGCGGCCCATGTAGGGTGCGTGGTTCTATCCGTGCCACGCCCTTCACTGCTTGACTCAAGCCGGATCAGCTGCACATCCTCTGTCCTCAACTGCACCGGACATAAGGACGAGGAGGTATGCCGCCTGGTAGCTGAAACCTTATGCATACATTTTAAGGCCACTGTGGTTTGTACAGGCGGCATTCATCTGGACAACATCAGCAAGCGGCAATTGGAGCAGATATTTGAAGCAGTCAATTACTTACTGCGCCAGATGACTCAGTAAAATACGCTGCTTCCTGATACAGCTTACTAGGTGTCGCTACTTTGGCCTGCCGCAAGGCTCGGCACTGCCCATCAAAAGATCGAAAAAGACAGCCCCCCTTTTTTAAGGGGGCTGTCTTTCAATTCAACTGTAATGGCGTTCCAAAGCCTTTGATCGGCTCGTCATCGATTTGGCAGCTTTCTATTTTAAGTTTTTAAGGTCATTGCAGAATTCTAATAATCCATCGTGAAATTTTTGAGCTGCGGCGGTGCGGTATCGCCCGGCCAGCATCAACAGGTAAATCGTGCGGCGGCAAAATTCATTTTCAATGGATAGAAGCTGCAGGGAATTTTCCCATTCAGGACGTCCTTCCTGCCGCCGATAAGCGTTGTATCGCCGCTCGGAAACGAAGGATACTCCTCTGCCATAAACCACCGCTTCTCCAATAAGCTCACTGGACTCACCCTCGTATCGGATTTTTGGCTCATATCCGGCTAGTCGGCACAGATAGCGCGCCGAATCCCGCGGGTCAAGAGCGGAGCTGTTGCAGAAGAAGTATTCCTCCTGCAACTCTTCCAGTCGAGCAGCTTTTCTTCCTGCCAGCCGATGATTGGGTCCAACAATGATCCCAAGCTTGTCGGAAAAAAGGGGAGCACAGGAAATGCCAAGTGCCGAGGACGCCGTCAACGAAAATCCAAAATCCAACTTGCGCTCAATCAGTTTTTTTTCAATATCCAGCATATCCCAAAGAAATAAATGCTGGGATATTTCTGGGAACATACCGAAAAATTCATATAAATAGGTATAAACCGGGTTAGGCGGTGTAACAGGAAATGAAGCGCCCAGGCGCAGTTCGCCGTGGATTCCCTGTACCATATCGTGGATCATGGCCTTGGCTTCTTCCGCCTGAGTCAAGATTACCTCGGTTCGTTCCCACAGTGCCCGCCCAAAAGGGTTGAGTCGAATCTGTTTACCATCCCGATCAAAAAGGCGGGTGCCCAGTTCTGCTTCCAGATTAGAGATGGCCTTACTCAACGTGGGTTGTGTAATGTTCAGTTCTTCCGCCGCGCGCGTAAAGTGCTCTACCCGCGCCAGCACCTGAAAATACTGTAATTGAGACAGCTCCATGACACACCCCTCCACCGCAAATATAGTATCTTCAGTTTTATGATTTGATATAACGAAAAAATGGAAAACAATGATTCAATGAAACACCTCATAAGCCAGTATTGTTCTCATACGGCAGATTTCTTGATTTCCCATTCAAGCTGCATGCTGCTATATAGTCAAGAACCAGTATAGCATAGAAAGGGAGCGAGTCAAAATGTAAAAACAGAGAGCTGTCTATTCCAAATCAGAAATGTACTCCGATTTTTCTATATTTTACTTTGGGGAAGTCTTTATGGTATCGTAATATGCGGATGCGTACAAATAGATATCATCTATTAAAAATGAAAGTGGTAATCTGCGTCAATTTCCTGACCGCTTCAGTCGTAAAACCTCTGTAAAAGTGGTCAGCAGGGATCATAAATTTAGTTAATCTATAGTTATACTGTTACGGATACAAGTGCTTATTTGGATACATATCATAATTGACATGCTTGTACAGCTATGTTAATATTTTAACAAAATAAGAACTTTGTTATATATTTCACAAAAAGTGTTAGCCGAACACTAAAGGAGATTCCCATGACCCGTAAATATCCAAACCTGTCAAAGCCAATCACCCTAGGCCACGTAACATTTAAAAATCGCATGTTTTCTGCCCCGATGGGAGGAACAGATATTACCAAGGACGGCTGCATTGGCCCTGCATCCACCGCATTCTATGAACTGCGCGCCAAGGGTGGCGCCGGTGCCGTTACCGTCAGCGAATGTATGGTGCATCCGGAAACAGACGGATCCCACGCCTATCATTTGGACTTAAAGATCCCTGGTTCCCTGGCTAGTTTCACTTATACTGCGGATGCGATCCGCAAGCATGGCGCAATTCCGAGTCTCGAATTGTCTCACTCTGGGCAATATGCCGGCACTTACATGACCGATAAGGACAAGAAAGATAGCTTGATTCAGTATGGAGTCAGCCCGTCGGTACGTGCGGATGGGCTGCAAATACAGGAGCTCACCATAGAACTCATTGAGGAAATTGTTGCTGCATATGGCGAAGTGGCCGGGAACGCCAAACGCGCAGGATTTGGAATGCTGATGGTACACGGCGGACACGGCTGGCTGATCAACCAGTTCTTCTCCCCGTACTTTAACAAACGTACCGATTTATATGGCGGTTCCCTGGAGAACAGAGTCCGCTTTGCCGTCGAAGTGCTGCAAAGCGTGCGAACTGCCGTCGGGCCCGGGTTTCCCATCGAATTCCGAATGAGCGGATCGGAGCTGTTTGAAGGCGGCTATGACCTCTCCGAAGGCATTCGCATTGCTCAGGCAATTGAACCATATGTCGATCTGATCCATGTCTCTGCCGGTACTTATCAAAGAGGATTTGGCACAACGCATCCCTCTATGTTTGAAGATCATGGATGTAACGTGTATTTAGCCGAAGAAATCAAAAAACATGTCGGTGTGCCGGTGGCAACCATCGGCGGACTCAATGATCCGGCCCAGATGGAAGAGATTATTGCATCCGGAAAAGCGGATGTGGTGGAAATGGCCCGTGCGCTTTTGGCGGATCATGAGCTGCCCAGAAAGGTCGTCAGCAATCAGGACGAGTATATCGTAAAATGCCTGCGGTGTTTCACCTGCATGGCAGAGCGCGCTATGACGGCAACCAGAAGATGTACGGTAAACCCGTTAATCGGCCGCGAGCTTTGCGGAAGCGAAGTGATAAAAGCGCCTGAGCAGAAAAAGGTTCTGGTTGCGGGAGGAGGGCCTGGCGGCCTGTTTGCTGCCTATACCGCGGCCCGAAGAGGACATGATGTAATTCTGTGTGAAAAGGAAGAAGCTCTCGGCGGAATTTTGAAGGGCGAGCAGGCCATTCCGTTTAAATATGAAATGTACGAGCTAGGCAACACCTACACAAAGCTTGCACAGGATGCAGGTGTGGAAATTCGTTTGAACACTGAGGTCACCCAAGAATACGCCGACCAAGAAAATGCGGACGCACTCATCATTGCCGTAGGCTCTGTTCCAATTGTTCCTCCGATTCCGGGTTTGGACGGTGATCAGGTTGTCATTGTAAATAATTACTATCTGGAGAAGGAAAAAGTAACCGACGATGTTGTCGTGCTGGGCGGCGGGCTTGCAGGCTGTGAGGCAGCAATTCATTTTGGACAAGAGGGCAAACGTGTTCATCTGATTGAAATGCGGGAGGAACTTGCACCGGACGCCAACATTCGCCAGCGCCCGCTGCTGCTGGAGGAAATCGCAAAATATGTGACCGTCCATACGGGCTTCAAGGGCCTGCGGGTGACACCGAAAGGTGTGCTTTGCGCCGACAAAAACGGAAAGGAATACATGATTGAAGGTACCTGCGTCATCTGCGCCTTGGGACAGAGTTCCAGAAGAAAGGATGTAGACGCACTGTTGGATTGCGCGCCCTATGTAGCCGTGATCGGAGACGCGGTATATGCAGCCACCATTACGAATGCTGTATATCAGGGATATTATGCGGCCCTTGATATTTAACAAAGAGAAGCTGATGGAAACAGACGGGCAATGCTCCATGTAACGTTTGCTACATTCAATCCGATATGTGTTTAACGTTCTTTTATACGTTATAATAACCCCAACCGTAGTTTTACGATCCTACGATTGGGGTTTTTGTTATATTCTTTTTTACGGAATCTATCTCGTTGCAATACAATTAGAAAGAGTCATAAGAGATGGCAGTGTCAAAGTTGATGCCAAATTAGTGTGCAGACGCTCTGTACAGCGCCGGCGGCTGGTTTGCTGGTTCCATTAGGAAGATCACCGATATTTCTACCCCTGCGGACATGATGGTCCGCACCCTGAACAGGCATGCGCCTGTTGTCAGCTGATTCTCAAATGAGGGATGATCCCGCGAGGGATCGCGGAATCATCAATGTTGATGGCGTAGTCCTGAAACTGTCTGGCGGGCAGGGCATTCTGCGAGTCGGAACGGCTGACGGTGACCGCCTCCTGAAGCCGATAACTGGGACAGTTTCCTAGTATGGAGTCGTGCTGAAAAGTAATCAGCTGACGCAGTGCCATTTTGCCTCGTCCCGCAGACTGATCCTGGCCCCAGCACCGTTCTAACGCCTCCCAGAAAAGTTCAAGATCGCTTTCATCAAAACCGGTGCTTTTCTGCGCCAACGCTGCGTTCAGACAGCCTTCCATACGGTACAGCCCGTAAGGGATGATAAATTTCCGCCCCATGGAAAACCCTTTTTCCACGGCCTCTCGTTCGGTGGAAACCGTGCAGCGGGAGATGGTAACCTCCTGAATGGCGACCGGTTCGACGCTTTCCGCGAACGCCAGCTGAACGGGACCTTTGATCTGCCCACAGTTCAGCGCGGTTTTAAGCTTCGAAAAGGATGTCATCACCGCGCCAAAGGCCCGGATGTCATAAAAATTTCGGCACATAAACTGACGCAGCTGAACTCCAAGCTTCTCCGGCTCATCCGAACCCGCCACATCCTGCGGCGATATCCGGAGGGACTGCAATGCTCTGCTGTCATTGCGCTCCAGAGGAGTTCCGCTTCGGACATAGATTTCATATCCCTGAGTCCCCTCGCGGGTCAAAGCGATATAGTCCCGGATTTTTCGCTTAATGCAGACATCGCTGATCCAGCCGACTCCCGTTTCCATGTCAAAACGGGGCATCCCGTCCGCATCCGGGTCGCCATTGGGGTTTCCGTTTTTTACTTCCAGAAACGCCACAAAGTCATATCGATGCGTCAGTACCGGCATACCTCATACCGACTCCTCTCTCCTGTGCGCTGTGGTGGAGCTGATGATAATACCCCAGCGTAAAAACTCCCATATCTTCGACGCGGAGTGTCTGGGGGAATGGTTCGCGGATTCGTGTCATCAAATCCAGCTTCTGAGTTTCCCAATACCGATTCCATCCGCTTGCTTTTAAGCTGTGCAGATCAACATCATTGCGCCGCTCCAGATCAGGGAAAATACGGGCAGGCGCGGTGCAGGCAACTCGGAAGTACCGCTGTTTGACCGTATGGCAGGAATGCGGAACCGCTCTGCGGTTGGTAAGATCATAGACCGCGAACAATCTGCCCAGTATATAGGGAAGATAATCACTTTGTGCGTTTAATTCCATTTGCAATGCCTCCTGAATTTGGATGGATGGTTTGTTTTGTTTTAAGTAAATGACAATGAGAGTCAGATACTGAACGCGGATGGTCTCATCCTGACAAAGCCGGAGCAGCAACCGTCTCATCAGCATCCCAGGGAGGGCCCGTCCATCCATCAGGCATTGCATCAGCTCGACGGCAAGCACGGGTTGCGTCCTGTCATACTTTGTGTCTGGCTCCAGCTCAAGGAGCAGCTGAGCCAGGGTAGGAATATCCCGCCGGATATCGGTTTCGTTTGGTTCGCAGCGGCGCAGAATGCCCAGAAGCTCCGCCACCTCCAGCTCCGACCAAAAGCACACAGAAAGGCGGGTTCCGTTTGTGGATAGACCCAGGAGACAGAACATTCCGTCAGACAGGTCAGGACTCCCCGTATCTCCCCCTGTTAGAAATTGAAAAAATGCCTCCTGTATGTCCTGTCTGCCGTCAGAGGTCCAAAAGACAAAGGTGACGCCGCCCAGCCCGTAGGCATAGCGCGAGGTGGTCAGATAATTCAGCGCAGTGGAGCACGCAAACGCGGCCCGGTCGGAGATGGGCGCATTGTATCCCTTTTCATGTCCCCAAGAGGAAAATGCCTCTTGATTAAATGAAACCAGACTGGAGCCGGTGTGCGCCGCGCCAAAGACTCCTCTGATTTTAGGGTGCAAGGATGCAATATGAAGGTACTGTCCTGTCACCAGGCAGCAGCGGCAGGCTCCCTCCAGGTTTGCCTCGTAATAGGCCGGCCATACCGCTCGGAGGGCGTCGTCCTCGATTGCGGGATGTCCGTTGATCATAAAAACCGCATTGGAAGCAGCCAGTTCTCGTAAATAAGGTTGAAGCGCCGGATACGTACCGGCCTGTTCCGGCTTCCAGGAATGAAAAAAGCGAATGATTGCCAGGGCACCGGGGTGATTCAGGTGCGCCAGCAGGTTCTGATGCAGCCTCCGGCTGGTTTCAAAGCATCGGAACGAATGATTGTTTAATTTTAGTTGGGTGTTTGGAGCAAGGCTGTCGGTCATGTACGGGGGCGCTGCAAGTCCTAATAAATAGCTTGGATTGTCCCACAGAAAATTGGCTCGGCAATTGGTGGTGCGGATGGTTCGCATAGGAACCTCCATGATTTGCGGAACCAATCCCCAGCGGTTGCGCGCGATCAGTTTCTTCCGCCGCAAATCAACACATCCGATGAGCGCTCCATTGGCATCCAAATTGAGTCCAAAGGAAATCTGTTCCAAGCTCCACCCGTAATGAGGCACGTCGCACCGTTTCGCCAGAAGATCATAATAATCATATAATTGTTTTAATATCATTCCGCAGTACCTCACAGCCCGCGACCTCCAAGACGCCGTTTACCAGAACCGCATCAAAATAACTGGTAAAAAAGGAGCCGTCCGGCGCCCGTTCCTTCGTCTCATAGGGCATCAGCCCGAACGCAACCACACCGCTGGGATAGGGAGCAATCGTCTCATGCTCGGGCCAAGGCCGAAACTGCGCGATCAACTCCCGGTGTCCCAGGTAGGGCTGGGAATGGCATTTTCCGTGCTTGAGGCGATGGCGCAGGATGTTGATATCGCGATTCCACTGGTCGCACGACATGGTAAATTCGACTACATACCGAACATCACGCAGAACCATGCAGCTGCGCGTTTGGCGGGTCAGAGCGGTGTTGAGCTGCAACCGGTCTCCGCAATCATGGCGCATGGCGGCCAGAGCATTGCGGGAGCTGGCTTTTCGTCCGACTTCATTGATCGTATAGCGGGTAAACTGAATGGGATTTTGTACGTAGACGCGGCGGATTTGGTAGCTCAGCCCCGGATGCCAATAGATTGCCTCCAACATACCCCGCGCCGCGGAAGGTGTGATGACCGGATAACTCACCCGTTCCGCTTTGAATTCCGCACGGGTAAAGCACGCTTTCTTTCCCCAAATCTCCAGAAAGATTGATGTCACAGGCTCATCTCCTCTTCTCTTATTATAAAGAAATCATCCTGAATATCCAGCGCACTTTTTTCATCCGCCCATGTCTAAAACATAGAGACAGCGCCGGCCTTCAGGCCGGCGCTGTCTCTATGCGGTATGGGATTGTACGGATTCCAAAAATAATTGCAACAGGGGATTTTCATTGTTTCGGTTCCAGATCAGCCCCTTGAGCATGGTGGGCGTACCCCGGATCGGCAGCTTTGTCATATGGGGAACAAAGTGGACGAAACAGCTCTCATTGGCTGGCATGGCATAGAGACCGGAGGTAACCAGCAAGTGCAGATAACCACAGCGGTAATCCAGCTTCAATTCCGGATCCAAACTGCCCCAGCAATTTTGCGTCAGGGACTCTCCAAAGTTTTCCGGATGCACCATGGCAACGGGGAGAATCTTTAAAATCTCGTTCAGGGACATCTCTTCCTGGTAAACTCCCTGGGGTGGCATCAAGTTTTCGTGGATGGCCAGAAATACACGCTCTTGCGCGTATACCAGATGGGTGATGGAAGGATCAGGAAAAGTCGCGTTTTCGCGAAACACGGTGACCGCAACATCTATGGTTCCGTCCAAAAGGCCGGTGTTAATTTCAGCATAATCCATTCTCGTTAAAATCAGCTTTACACCCGGGCCGCGTTTTGCCAGAGCCTGCACCGCATCGGTAACGGGTTCATCCACGGTCTGGTCGGCCAGTACACCAATTGACAACCTGCCTTCCAGCCCCTGTGCCACGTCTTCCACTTGCTCTCTGAGTGTGACCAGATCGGCGTAAATATCGATTAATCCAGTCTGAAGCGTTTTCCCGACACCGGTCAATTCCACGGTGTTATTTCTTCGGATAAAAAGGGTAACATTCAGCTCTTTTTCAAGCGCAATGATCTGACGGCTCAGCGCGGATTGTGTGATAAACAATTGTTCTGAAGCTTTCGTGAAGCTCAGCAGCTGAGCTGCCATCAAGAACGACTGAATCTGTTCCGTTGTCATAGCATAACCACCTTCACTTGAAACCACGATATTCAGATATACTCCTGAATCATCTCAACAAACAGCGGCACGGCTGGATTTGAGCTTTCCGGGTTCCATACGATATCGATTTGGTCATCTTCCTGATGATCACTGATGAAAATGTATTTAAGCCGGTTATTGATCGAACACGCCAGGTTTCGCAGCAGCAGCGAAACTCCCATGCCAGATTCCACCTGGAATAAAATAGTCTCCAGATTGGATGGACTGCTGATCACATTGGGCACAAATCCTGCGTTCATGCAGCATTTAAAAATATGGTCATATGCGTTGGGAAAATCCTTTCTGGAGAAGATGATAAATGGCTCAAACGCCAAATCGGCCAGCATCAGATCAGGCTTGCTGGCCAGCGGATGATCCTCGTTCAGAACCATGCACAGCGTGTCGTGATAAAATTTTTGATGGTTCAAAAAATGGTATTTTTCTGCTTCAAACGAAGGCATAAAACAAATGTCGGTTTCCTCTCTTAATAGAGCCTCGGACATAGGATAAGAAAAATGATTGATAATCTGTACATCGACAGCAGGGTATCGCGCTCGGAAGCGTTTCACAATGGGAGGCAAAAAATCCTTTCCCAGCAGAGATTCATTCACCAACAGAGTTCCGTTGATTCCATTGCTGACCCTCTTTACCTTCTCAATGATCATATCCGTTCTCGATATTAACTCCATGGATTCCTTCAACAATACTTTTCCGGCGGGAGACAGCCGCACAGAGCGGTTGGAACGAAAAAATAATTTCACCCCGCCCAATTCTTTTTCCAGATCCGCGATTTGTCTGCTTAAGGCCGGCTGTCCGATGTAAAGTTGCTCCGCGGCCTTTGTGAAATTTAGGTATTCAGCAACTTTGATAAAAGACCGCAGTTTATTGATATCCATTGTTCACACCCTAAAGACGGTTATTTTAAACAATAATAGCACATCGATGTGTCTTTGAATTATGCTTTTTTTTGATTGTACCATAAATTCTTGGCATTTTACAAGAGAGGTTGGCAGCTTTATCATGAATAGTATCAAAACATCCAGGAGGTATTATGATGTCAAACCCAGTCAATTTAGAGGAGATTGTTTTAAAACAGCAGCACGAAATCGATCGTCTCCATGCCATGAGTGAAATCCAGCAGTGCATGGCTCATTACGAAACCGTCCACTTGAACCCGGCCTATATTGCAAAATCCATCGAGTCCTTTGCCATGTGGAGACCTGATGTTTCTGCGGAGGTTTCAGACTGGGGCTGTTACTTTGGCCCCGATGCCATGAAGGGCTTTTGGGAAAGCCAGACAGGCGATGATCTGAGAGGCGGAATCTTTTTCCATACCCTGTGCTCTCCCTGTATTCAGGTTGCCGGAGACGGAAAGACCGCAAAGGCAACCTGGATGTCTGCCGGATTTGAGACTATGCCCGCGGGAATCATGTGCCCTGAGGCAAAGTCCTTCTGGGCTTGGGGCAAATACGGAATTGACTTTATCAAGCATCCCGAAGCCGGCGAGTGGAAAATTTGGCATTTCAAGTGGTTTCGCACCATTCGCAGCGACTTTTACAAGGACTGGTATCAAGACTCCATCCACACGCTGTCCGGTCAGCCCGGAAAAGGCTACGAACACCCTGACCGTCATGCCTCCGTTTTCCATAAGCCGTATCAATTTGATGAAATTCCCCATCCCTTCCCCATGGATCCCGAACCCTATGAGCACTATGATGGTAATTTTCGTTGGATTTTTGGCAATGAAGAGTTGGAAAAGCAATTTGGAGTGAAATATCCGGAAGAATATCGTAAATTGTATAATGTAGGCTATCCTGAAGTTATTTGATCAATATCCTTCACTCAGATCAGGAGATGAAAACATGGCGAATGAATTTGACATACAGCTGCAAAAACTGATGACCGAAAATCTTCCGCAAGATGTGATTAATTTGCCGGTGATCATGGCGGAACCGTGGGTGTTGATTGACGGTGATACAGAACACCCTGGCATGGAGGGTCCTATCTTTGATAAAGAGGGTAATTTCTATGTTTGCCGTTCCGCACCGGTTCCGGGCTTTAATTCTACTATTATCAAAATAACGCCGGGTCAAGAAATGTCTGTTTTTTATCAAGCGGGTCAATGTGTACCTGTCGGAATTGCAATCCATAAGGACGGCAGGTTTTTTGTTGCGTGCCTGACCGGCGAACTATTGGTTCTCACACCCGATGGCACGCTTGTAAGAACCCTTTATCCCAAGCACTTGGGTGAATCTTTGTCAATGAACGATTTGGTTTTTGATCAAAATGGGAACCTGTACATCACAGACTTCAGGGGCCTGTCCAACAATCCAATTGGCGGTGTATATCGGCTTGACGCAGATTACAATTACGAGAAGGTCATTCAAATCACTGGGGGTCTTGCACTGGCCAATGGAATTTCGCTGACTCCGGAGGGCGATGCCCTATGGATTGGAGAGTCAGGCCGAAATGCTATTGTCAGAATCAGATTGGATCAAAACGGAATGATGGATCATTTTGCCGGGTTATCCTATATCTATTATAATACTGGCGATTGCTCTCCTGATTCCAATAAGGTTGATTCTGACGGGAACCTATACCAAACCATTATGATGGGTGGCCGTATCATCGTTTTAAACAAAAGCGGAACACCTGTGACAAACGTAATGGTTCCGGGACGGCAGGAAGGCAGAAATCTCATGACTCCGAATCTAGTCATCAAGCCGGGAACCAAACAGGCTTATATGCTGGCCTCCGGACCGGACGGTTCCTGGGTATATACGTTTACGGCACTGGCGGAAGCCCAGGTTCTTTATTCTCATATGACCGGCTGAACGGGAAAGCTTCCATATTGAGGAATCTCAGCAGCATCAGAGCTTTACTTTGATTGAAAGGATATGAAAATCATGGGTAAAAACGCAGGGTTAAAAGCCACGCTTTTACTGACAAGCACTGACCAAATGGTTGCTACTTCTTTAATTATTCCGATTATGGGATATATTGCCCAGGCATTTCCCAATGCAGGCGCCTCAATCATGTTACTGATGACACTGCCTAATTTATGTATGGTTCCCGCTATTCTGATTACCGGTAAATTGTGCGACTATGTCAGTAAAAAGATATTATTAGTCATTGCCACATTAATTTTTACAATAGGCGGTATTGCCGGCGGCGTATACGACAATTTCACCTTTATGCTCGTGACAAGAGCATTCATGGGCATTGGAGCCGGTATGCTGTTTTCGCTCCCTCAGGCTTTTATTGCGCAGCTATTCAGCGGTCAGGAAAGAGTCACTATGATGGGCTGGTCGGCTGCCGTGGGCTCCATTTTCTCCGTCATTTTCAATATGATTTCAGGAACATTGGGTGTGATCAACTGGCATTACTGCTTTTATGCGTTTGCAGTGTATTTCCTGCTTGTTATGTTTCAAATTGCTAAAGTACCCAATCTGCCGCCTGAAAAGAAGGATGAAACACTTCAAAGGGACACAAAAGACGATAAACTTGGATTTAGAATTGTGTTTTTCTCTATCGCAATTTTTTGTATGTTCACATTGTTATGTTTCTTAACCGTGGATATTTCCCTGTTCGTGATCGGCGAAAATTTGGGTACCTCTGTACAGGCTGGTATTGCAAGCTCGATTCTCACACTCACCAGCTTTGCAATGGCATCTTTATTCGCCTTTTGGTTTAAGATTTTCAAACGTTATCTCCCTGTGGTTTCGGCACTTGCAATGGTAGTCGGTTATTTCGTGCTCTCACATGCGTACAGCATGTCGACTATCTATATTGGAGCCGTTATCATCGGCATCACATCAGGATCTTTTGGCCCGTATTTTATGACGCGTGCCTCCATCGTAGTTCCAAAATCTAAGCAGACCCTTGCGATTGCCATTATCTCCACTTGTATGTTTGTCGGTATGTTTGCTACTACTTATTATGGGATGTTCCTTGCCTCGATCTTTGGCAGCAGCTACAGAAACATCTTTTTTGGAGTCAGTATCAGTGCTCTGATTCTTGCCATCGCTATACTGATTTATATTCCCTTAACACAGCGTTTCGAAGCGGAGAATCCTCAGAACATGACTGCGGAAGAGGTCAAATAGCTTTGAAAGGCCTGTAACGGGAAATGTGCAGCCACCTTTCCTGGTTATTTCCGGCGGAAAGGCAAAAGCACACTTCATGTTACAGGCCCATATCTGCTTTTTCTGATTGATTTTCCTTGTTTGGCTTTTTTGGAAACCATCCTTTTTCCACTCGTTTTTTCTGCTCGAACAGTTCTCGTATACTCCACAGCAACGAAAAACCGAACGTTCCCAGCATAGCTGAAATCACGGTCACATTGATGAACAGAGATGCGGCAATACAGGCCAGTCCTGCCAGCAGGAACAGCGGCCATACCTTTGTGCCCCAATGATATTCCGCTTGAATCACCACCGGATGAAGCATTCCGATCATGATGAATACCGCCGCACCCATTAACACACCTACAAATTGCATATCTTTCTTCTCCTGTCTCTAGTTCGTAAAAACTGCATGTATGATCCGATCACAGCCGCGTTGGCTGAAAGGGGTCAAGTTTCCGACCGGTCAATGGGTCAGACGGAAGCATATGTAAACATTGTAGCGATTCCGGCTGAACCTGTCAATCCATTCAGCCGTTTGTGAGCGGACTATGGACATGTGCGTTCAGCTATTTCCATTTTTCCATGTTCTTGTTTCCATAGAAAGAACCCCCTGATGTAGTTTGATTGTTCTGCATCAGGGGGCCTTTGTCATTCTCCGCGTTTCCTGTATCTGTACACTGACCGTTGGAGGTTGTTTTGTTGTTTCACGCCACACAGGTGCCGGTGACCGCATGTGAAATAATGTTTTCCCGTTCAGACTGTCAGCTCATGAATTTGCCGTTCCTCACTTATAATAGTTCGGAGCGGTTTGTAATGTTTGAAAGTGCTTGATATCATGAGCAAATATAACGTTCGCATCATATTTTTTTTCCAGGCTTCTGACTTTCTCGATGGACTTAAAATAAGCAAGGCTGTCATACAGGAGGCCGGAAGCCTTTGAGGGCGGGCCATATATTTCCTGGGTATAGACGCAATCCTGCGGTAAAATATAGGTTCCTGAGCTCAAATGCACCACTAACCCCAGCAGACCCGGCGTGTGTCCAGGTAAATTGATGACCTCCACACCTGGCACCAATTCGAAATCCTCTTCCACCAGATGATATTGCCTGACCGCAACGTCCAAATCGGCTTTCACATATCCGCCGTGTGTGAGAGGATTTTGATTGAGCCTGACCTGAACCTGTGCCTGATAGAAATCAGCCTTCGGAACATACACATCCGCATGAGGAAACAGATTCAAATTTCCGGCGTGATCCAGGTGCATATGAGAGATCACTAGGGTTTTGATATCCTGCGGCTGAACCCCGCAAAGGGCAAGCTGATGCTCCAGACGTTCCTCATTTGTTTGGTAAAGCGGATAGATTTCCTGCAAATTTTGGGGCCAATAGCCCTTCATGGCATCCGGGTGACTGCCGGTATCATATAAAATATAACCCTGGCTTGTTTCAATTAAGAATGCCATGACGGGGAGCTTGATCCACTCATTCGCAATATGCGGATGGCTGTATGTGCCAATGCTGGAGCATGCCACAACATTGTTTTGATCTGTCTCCAGATAACCGGTATTTAATATATAAAGTCTCATCATCTATCGTTCCTCGTGAATCGTTCTCATAGAGCTTCGCGGTAAATCTCAGCCAGCTCATCGGCATCAAAGAATTTGGGATGAGCTTTTAGTCCGCCGATGGAAACCTTCAGACAGTTGCTTACCATCCAGGGAATCTGATCCTCGGTAATACCGCATTCACCCAAGGTTGTGGTTAAGTGCAGTCTTTGAAGCAGGGATTCCAGCAGCTCAACCACATCGGAGGGCTTGCTGCCGCCTAATAATTTGGAAATCACCCCGAACTTCTCCTCCCCCGCGGGCAGGGTGTGCCGGAAAACAACAGGGGTCAGTGCTGCCAGCCCCTTGCCGTGGACAATGTCCATCAAACCGCTGGCGGGATGCTCCATACCGTGAGGAGCTGTTACGCCGGAAACTCCGATGACCATGCCGCCCAGTGTGCTGGCGAGACACAGCTCATCCCAACCATCCACATCCGAAGAATCCTCATACACAGATACCAGGCTGCGGGCAGACATCCGGATACCCTCCAGCGCCTGCATCGCGGTCAGCGGCTGTACACTGGCCGAGAGAAAGGCCTCCATATTGTGGCACAGTGCGTCGAAGCCAACAGAAGCTAAAATGGATTTGGGCATGGTCGTCATCAGCAGCGGATCAATGATCGAACAGGTGGGCACGATGGCGTTGCAGCGCAGGGATTTTTTATCCATGGTATCGGGATTGGTCATCACGGAAAAGCCGTTGCCCTCGCTTCCGGTGCCGCAGGTGGTGGGAACCGCGACGATGGGAAGCGCTTTGTCACTAAAGGCGCGGCCGAAGATATACTCATTGATATCGCCGCCGTTGACAGCTTGAAAAGCGATACCCTTAGCCGCATCAATGCTGCTACCGCCGCCCAGCGCAATCACCAGATCGCAGTTCTGCGCCTTGGCAAGCTCGGCTCCCTCATAAATCGTGGTGGTGAGGGGATTTGGTGTGACCTGGTCAAATAGAACACAGGAGACGCCGTTCTCACGCAGCAATTCTTCTGTTTTATCTAACAGTCCGGAGCGCTTGGTGCTGTTTCCTCCGGTGACAATGAGCGCGCGTTTGCCGATACCCGCGGCTTTCTCGCCGATCAGGTCGGACTTGCCTCGGCCAAATACCAAATCAACCGGCAGATGATATTGAAATTCCATATAGATTCCTCCCATGAGAGAAGGAGAGATGCCGCGCACCTCTCCCGTCTCTGCTTTCATTGTATTCGAATGACAGATTACTTTATGTTTGTTGTGATTCCGTCTTCCACGCCCACGAAGTAATCTTCTGTCAGGCCATAGCTTTCCAAAATCTTCAGCAGCGTTCCGTCTTCCTTCATTTCGTTGAGAGCTGCGTTGACCTCATTCAGGAAATCCTCATCCTCAAAGCGAACCGCGGCGCCGATCTGGCCGCTGGACTCAGCCTCGTAGGGAGACAGCAGCTTGAGCTTCAGGGAGCTGTCCTGTGCCAGAGTATATCCCGCGACAATACCGTCGGTCACAACGGCGTCGACCTTGCCCATGTTCACAGCGGTCATCAGCGTAGCCTGGTTATCATAGGACATCAGATCGCCGATTTTACCGTCGTTCAACCACTGCTCTGCCGTGTCATAGAAGGTGGTTCCGGGCTGAGCGCCGATCGTCTTATCCTTCAGGTCATCCTTGCTGGCAATGGTGGAGTCCTGAGGAATTACAACGGCCTCGCCCTCCTGATACCACTTGTCGGTGAAAGCGGCTATCTGCAGACGTTCTTCCTTAACATACATCGCGTCGACGACCATGTCAATGCTGTTGTTGTTCAGCTCGACCAGCAGGTTGCTAAAATCAATGACCTTCATCTGAATGTCGGGGATACCGAGTCTGTTGCAGATTTCACGCAAAATCTCAATATCAATTCCCTTGAGCTCACCGGTGTCTACATCCTGATAGCAGAAGGGCGCATCGTTTGAGGAGCCGATTTCAATATAGCCTTTTGCTTTAATTTCCTGGAGCAGTTTGGATTCGCTGGAGCTGGAGGTTTCTCCTTCAGCAGCTGTTGATGAGGTGGAAGAGCTGGTATCCGTGGTTTTGCTTCCGGTTGATGAGCTGCATGCCGCCATGGATGCGAGCAGCACGACAGTCAGGCATAGGGTGGCCAATTTTGTAAGATTGAAGCGTTTCATATCAGTTTCCCTCTTTCTTTGCCTTTCGGCATATTTCAGTACGACTTTGTACCGTTTAACGAACACGTTTCAGTCTGCGCTCAATGATCTTGCAGAGCTGTGACAGGGGCAGGCTGATGATGAGGTAGACAATTGCCAAAATGGTATAGGCCTCCACCGTCAGGAACGTTTGGGACGCATAGGTTTTGGTCCTGAGGAGCAGTTCCTGAACGGCAATCATGGCCAGCAGGGAAGTGTCCTTAATCATCATCACCAGATAGTTTCCGAAGACCGGGATAGAATTTCGAAGCGCGGGAGGAATGATAAAGCGGAATAAAACCTGTGTTTCGCTGAAGCCAAGCGCCAGGCCGGCCTCGCGCTGACCGGGATCAATGGAGACAATGGCGGAACGGATGACTTCCGACATATAACAGCCGTAGTTGATTGCAAATCCGATGATGCCGCAGGTCGCGGCCTTAAATTGAACATTGATATCATACCCCATCGTCGCGGCGATTCCGTTAATGAGCATAGGGATGACATAGTAAATGTAGAAAAACTGTACAAGAAGGGGGGTTCCGCGGATAATTTCAATGAATACGCTTAAAACGCCGGTCAGAATTTTATTTTTAGAAAGCTTTCCGATGGCAAGCAGCAGGGCTGCGATCAATGCAAACAGGAAGCCGACGATGGTAATGTAAACGACAATTCCGACGCCGTTGAGAAGGCTGGGCCCCAGCGTTCTCAACGCCCTATCAAAGTGAAACTCCATGCCGGTTCGCCTCCTTTACAATACACGGGCAAGAAATGCCCGGGTTCTGTCGTTCTTCGGATTGGTAAAAATTTCGGCGGGGGTATCGGATTCTACCACATAGCCGCCGTCCATAAAGATCACACGATCCGCGACTTCCTTTGCGAAGCCCATTTCATGCGTGACAACCACCATGGTCATTCCCTCGTTTGCCAGCTGCTTCATGACCTCCAGCACGTCACCCACCAGCTCCGGATCCAGAGCGGAGGTTGGTTCATCAAACAGGAGCATATCCGGCTGCATCGCCAGAGCACGCGCAATGGCAACGCGCTGCTGCTGCCCTCCGGACAACGAGGAGGGATAAGCGTCGGCTTTCGTCTCCAGACCGACCTTGCGGAGCAGCTCCATAGCCTGTTCCTTTGCGGTTTCTTTCGAAAGCTTGTTCAGATGGATGGGCGCGTACATAATATTCTCCAGTACATTTTTCAGCGGGAACAGATTGAACCGCTGAAAGACCATGCCGACGTGCTTTCGATATTCTGTGACCTGTTTGCCGAGTTTTGTAATGTCCTGATCCTGATAAAGGATTTCGCCGCCCGTGGGGTGCTCCAGTAAGTTGATGCAGCGAAGCATGGTGCTTTTTCCGGAGCCGGATGGCCCGATAATGACGACCACCTCACCTTTTTCAACGGAAATATTGACGTCACGGAGAACCTCAAGATCACCGAACGATTTCGAAAGCTTTTTGATTTCCAGCATTCCCATTTCTGTCACCTTCTTTGTTGTATGAGGAGGGTTCCCTCGTTGTATCAGAGTGCGCATTTCCTGAAAAAATAACAACGGAGCCATTTCTAATCTTAGAAAGGCTCCGTTGCCCATTTTCTTTTTTATGTTAATTCAGGTGAAAGCGCTTCTTGATAATATCCACCAGCACATCACAGGTTTCATCGACACCCAGAAGGCTGGAGTCCAGCATCACATGCTTGTAATCCTTGTCGGACATGGAGTAGCCGCAGTAATGCTTATGATAGGACTCCCGCGCTTTGTCTACCTCCGCAATCATTTTCTTTGCCTCCGCGGGCTGCATGTTCAGCCGTTCCACGCAATTGCACAGTCTTGCGGAATAAGGAGCGTAGATAAACACGTTGATAATTTGACTGTGATCTTTGAGAATATGATCGGAACACCGTCCGACGATGATACACGAGCCTTTGTCCGCAAGATCAGTGATGATGTTGCGCTGTGCGGCAAAGATGGAATCCTGAATCGCGGTGGTTCCCATGCCCAAGGGGTAGCTCATGTTGAAAAAAGCGGACTTTGCGCTCTCTTCCACATCGCTGATGGTTGACACGGGAAGCTCCAGGCTTTTGGCGGTCAAATCCACAATGTCTCTGTCGTAGTATTCGATGCCCAGCGCTTCACTGACCTTCCTCGCGATGGGACGGCCGAGGCTCCCGAATTGACGTGTAATTGTTACCACATATTTTTCATTCATACGCGATTCCTCCCAGTGAACCTGTGCTGCTGCTTCATCTATCAGCAGTATAGCACATAAAAAACAATTTCCAATAGCCTCTGATCCCAATCTTTTTACGATTAGTTGTATGCTGAATACAAGAGATAACTTGTGTCTGATTAGAGGCAGTCGGCAATGGCTGCTTCAAAAATATCCAGGCCGGCCTCCAGCTGCGCGTCGGTGATCACCAGAGGTGCAAGGAAGCGAATTACATTGCTGTAAATACCAGCGCTCTCAATTAATAATCCATGTTTGGCTGTTTCTGCCACCAGCCGGGACACCAGCTCGGGATATGGCTTTTTGGTTGTTCTGTCTGTCACAAATTCCAGTCCAATCATGGCGCCCAGGCCACGGATATCCCCGATGACATCATATTTGTCCGCCCATGCGCGATACCGCTCGGTGACAGTTTTTCCGATTGCCAATGCGCGGTCAGCCAGGTGATCCCGCTGCATAATTTCAAGCACCTTAAGTCCTGCAGCACAGGCCAGAGGGTTTCCGCAGTATGTGCCGCCGATGGTGCCGCCGGGAACAGACTCCATAATTTCCTCTCTTGCGATGATCGCGCTGAGGGGGATGCCAGCGGCAATCGATTTTGCCGTGGCAAGGATATCGGGCATGACACCGTTTTCGTTCCAGTATTCGCTGGCAAACAGACGTCCAGTTCTGCAAAACCCGGTTTGCACCTCGTCCGCGATGAGCAGAATGCCATGCCGGTCACAAATGCTCCGAACCGCTTTGATCCACTCGATGGGAGCCGGAATAAAACCGCCCTCGCCCTGCAACGGTTCCACCACGATGGCCGCCACATATTCCGCGGGTGAGGATTGCTCAAATACCTGCTCCAGCTTGGAGATGTAATAGGCAATCGCGTCTTCCTCGGGCATACCCGCCGGTTTCCGGTATAAATAGGGGAATTCGGCGCGATATACGCCGTCAGGGAACGGACCCATGCCCACGGCGTATGCCTTTTTAGAGGTCATCGTCATCGTCAGAAGGGTGCGGCCATGAAAGGCACCGGAAAACACGATAATGTTGGGACGTTTGGTATACGCCTTGGCAAGCTTGACGGCATTTTCGTCTGCTTCCGCACCGCTGTTAGCAAAGAAAGCCTTTTTCTTTGCCCCGGTCACCGGAACGCAGGCGCACAGCTGTTCAGCCAGGGCGACATATCCCTCATGAGTTACAATATTAAACATACCGTGAAAATATTTGTCCGCCTGTGCCTTGACGACTTCCACAACCTCAGGGTGGGAATAGCCGATGTTCAAAACGCCGACGCCGCCAATCCAGTCGATATAACGATTTCCGTCCACATCTTCCACCATAGCGCCTTCTCCGCGCTCGATCACAACAGGATAGGCACATTTGATTGCGGATGGAACCACGTCTGCTCTTCTCGCAATCACGTCGGATGCCTTCGGTCCGGGTACCTGTGCCGTCACGATTTCAGGCAACGCATCTTTTAGCATATGACTCACTCCTCGGTTGATTCAACCAATTATTATATTATTAGTATAGTACAGAGAAAATGGTTTTCAACGGCTTCGTAGTACAGAGTTTTGGAGATTTATTATACTTTCCATCTAAATGAAAGTGTGGTACACTTCTATTACCATAGAACATAAAAGGATGAAGCACGAATGCGAACACAGGTTGCAGTGTTATATGAATCCGCGCATGTGAAATATAAGCTGACCGTCCACGGCGGGCAAAGCGGTATGAGCAATTCCGCGTCCTGGGTCTATTTGGCGGAAGATATTCACAACGTAACCTTCTTAAAGGGCGGAGAGCTGGTGATTACCACAGGCCTGTTTACACAGAACGGTATTACCCTCTATGAGTTTATTCGCGCGTTTGCGATGTACAATTGCAGCGGTATCCTGATTAACGTGGGGCAATATCTTCAATTGGACGATATCACGCCGGAAATACTTCAATTTTGTAACGAGAATAGATTTCCACTCTTTACGATGCCCTGGGAGATTCATTTGGTCGACATTATGCAGGAATTCTGCGGGCTGTTTGTACGTGAGAACCACAGAGAAGACCATCTGAGCGCGGCATTCCAGGGAGCGATCTATCAGACGCCGGTGCCGGACAGCATCTTACGGGTGCTCAATCAGTATGGCTTTGCCACCTCCGCCGATTATCAATTGATTGCGATCCGCAATCTGGAAGATCCCACAAGAATCACTTCGCCGCTGAATAGCTATGGACTGAAGTATCACCTGTTCCAGCATGACAATCTCATGGTTCTCATTTACCATACAGCGCAAAAGCAGATTTCCTTAGATGGCATCATTGAGGTCATTTGTTTTTACGACGGTATTATGCTGGGGGTCAGCGATACAGTGCACACACTGGAGGAAGTGGGCGCGTGCTATCGGCGCGCGCGCTTTTCTCTGGCGGCCGCGGAATTCTGGAAACGTCCCTTCGTAAAATTCGATGAATTGGGCATGTTTCAACTGCTGTTTTGCGTGTCTGACCCGAATTTGTTGGTCACCATGTATCAGAGACGCCTGGGTAAATTAGAGCAATATGACTTGAATCATGACTCGGATTATATGAATACACTCCGAATCTTTCTGCTGTCGGATTGCAATCTGCTGGACACGGCTTCCCGCATGCATACCCACCGGAATACGGTTGTCTATCGCATTCGGAAAATCAAAGAGCTTTTGAATTCGGAGATGGATGATGCAACGGTAAAGTTTGATCTTTTAATGGCGTTCTACATTAAAGAATATCTTGCGATGTGACTTGATCAATGCACTGTGTCACCCTGCAATGTCCGTTTCTATACTCAGATGCGTCACCAGTTTCTCTGTCTGGTATCAGACCAAGATTTGTGACAGTTCAGTGGAAGAGATCAAAAAGACACCCCGGCCCGCCGTAAAAACGGCGAAGCCGGGGTGTTTTCAAATTATCATCAATCGGTTATATCCTCACGGCAGCGTCGAAGGCTGAGCGGGTTGCCGTGCGGACATTCTGTGCCTTGACGCAGTCGCCTGTGGCGGCGAAGTCGAAAGCCAGGGGGCGGAATGCCTCCGCCTGGGCGGTTCTGGGGCGCATGCCCGCCGCCAGCACCACGGTATCGGCGGCCACCGTGTGCTCCATTCCTTCGCCATCCACAAAGGTCAGGCCGGTTTCCGTGATTTTGGTGCAGCAGGAACTGGTGTGATAGGTGACGAATTCGTCCATCTTCTCCATCATCGCCCACTGGGGCAGCCAGAATTCCTCGGAGGCCAGAGTGTCCAGCATTTCCACCACCGTTACCTGTTTGCCCAGGGCCATGGCCAGGTAGAGCGCCGTTTCACAGCCCACCAGACCGCCGCCCAGTACGACGATGGTCTCGCCCAGAGCCTCTCCCTGCTCCGCTTTGTGGTAACATTCCTCGGCGGTGATGACGTTGGAATTGTGCACGCCGGGAATGGGAGGGATCGCGGCATCGGCGCCCAGCGCAGCGATGATGACGTCCGGATTCAGCGTGGAAATCAGGCTGGGGGTTGCCTCAGTGTTCAGCAGCACATCCACGCCCAGCTGTTCCATCATGTGAATCTGATAATCCATAAAGCGGCACAGGTCGTGTTTAAAACTGACCTGGCGGGAAAACACCAGCTTGCCGCCCAGCTGTCCGGCCTTTTCCAGCAGAGTGACGCTGTGCCCACGCTGCCGGGCGGTGATTGCAGCCTGCATGCCTGAGGGTCCGCCGCCGATTACGAGCACATTTTTGATTTCGCCCACGGGAGGAATCATATCCTTCAGGCAGTACTCACGGCCTACTTCGGGGTTTGCGGAGCAGCCGAAGGCGGTGTTGCGGGCGTAATCCAGGCAGTAAAAGCACTTGATGCAGGGAATGATCTCGTCCCCTCTGCCGTGGCGTGCCTTTTCCACCAGATGAGCGTCGCAGATGGTGCCCCGGGCCATGGCAACCAGATCGGCCTTGCCGGAGGCCAGAATTTCCTCAATCTGTTCCGGTTCCTGCAGGCCACCCAGAGTCAGGACCGGAATTTGAATATCGGGGCATTTTTTGACGGCCTCCGCCAGGTAGACATTGCATCCTGACTCGATAAAGTTGGTGGGGTGCATGATGTGCTCCGTCTCGCTGAAGGTGCTTCCCGCGGAGATATGGGCGATATCAATGTACTTTTTTTGTGTGGTTTTCAGGAACGCGATGCAGTCCTCGACGGTAAAGCCGTCGTCCCCCGCCAGCTCCGAGCCGGAAATCCGGTATTCAATGAGAAGCTTTTTCCCCACGCGGCTGCGGATGGCCTCCAGCACCATGAGGGGGAAGCGGCAGCGGTTTTCAAAGCTACCGCCGAACTCATCGGTTCTCTGATTGAACAGGGGAGAGAGGAACTGGGAGAGGATTAACCCATGTCCGCCGTGAATGAGGATGACATCAAAGCAGCAGGCCACCGCTGCCTCCGCCGCGTCGGCATAGAGGGACGCCAGCTTTTCCAGCGACGCACGGGTAAAGGGTACGGATTCCTCTCCGGTTTCGGGATTGGTGTCGCCGTTAACGGAATAGTTCTGCAAAATGCCTTTTTCATCGTAGTCGTGGAAGCTGAAATTTAAGCACTCGATAGATGCCTTCGCGCCGTAAAAGTGAATGGCATCGGTGAGACGGCGGTAAAACCGGTGTGTCTCCGGCTTGAAGATGTTGTCCTGGGCGTGGAACCAGTCATCGGGGCGCAGGACATCCATGTTCTGACTGGAATAGGTCACGCAGGCGGTGCCTCCCGCCGCTTTGTTCCGGTAATAGGCAATCGCCGCCTCGGAGGGATACTCCTCCTTGCCGAACAGCAGGTGCGTTCCGGCGGGTGCGGACCAGACGCGGTTTTTGAAGGTCACGCCTCCGATGGTGATGGGACTGAAGATATGAGGGTACTGTTGTTCCATGGTATTCTCCTTAGTCGATGTCTCCGTTTTTGGACGGCAGCTGAATGGTTGCCTGCCCCGCCTCAAAGGTCTCTCCCAGAATGGTGTCGATCCACCAGGCCAGCTTTACATAGTGTTTTCCGTCCTGGCAGTATTTATCAAATACATAAGATTTCACCCACATCACATCCCGCTCCATACCATGGGTTTTGATATCGGACATGCTCTTTTCGGGGACGGGAGCGAGATAGTCGACATAGCAGGAGCTGTTGGGCAGATGGTAACCTACCGCCTCCATGGATTCGGGGTTCATGATGCCCCATGTGATTTCCACCAGCTTGCCATGATCGCCCATAAAGTTGTTGAGATGGCGCAGGACATAGTCCCGACCCATGAAATTGATGAAGATAAAGCGGGGTACTTCGGTGTGGTGGGGATGGTCCACGCTGCGCTCTCCGCCGCCCAAATCGGTGCCGTACTTTACCTTTGCGTAGCTGGGGTATTCGGGATAGGAATCGGTGCGGTTGGGCATGCGGTAAATGCCGTCCACCTGGTCCCGCACCATCTTGGCGCGGAATTCGGGATTCATGATCTCCTGCTTCAGCGTGCGGGTGCCGCCGATGCCCATGCCGTAGCGATAGGCGGGCTCCAGCGAATCGTCCACGGGACCGTCCAGAGTATCGGCGGGACGGAAGCCGATGGGCACATCCTCCCAATAGAGGGACTCCGAGCCCTGCCGGTGCTCCTTCTGCCAGATGTCCAAAATCTTCTCCCAGTCCTCGTCTGTGTAGTAGTGGATGGGATGCTCGTTGTCCCAGGGGGGAGCGATCCAGAAGATATCGTCCTTGGGCATGTCGGCGGGGTTCTGATAGCTTTTCAGGTTTTCCTGAGCGGAGAAGGAGACGGTGTTCACCAGTTCACCCCGCTGGTTGTAAATGGAACCGACGCCCTGGATGACCAGAGAACGGAACTCGGAGCCCTCCTTTGGGGTCACATCCGTCAAATGCCGGTCGTCCACCACCAGATAGAGGGTGTCCCCCACGCAGACCGGCTGATGGAACGTGATCCGGTGGGAGAGGCCTGATACCAGCAGGTAATCCCTGGCCTCGGCGGGGAACGGCTTTAAGTAGGTGTCATCGTGGGCGGCGTAGGTGGGAAGGGCGGGCAGTTGATCAAAGCCCAGCTTTTTTGCATAGTCCGGGTCGTTGTACAGAGGATTTTCCGGGTCGTACTTCTTGTTGCAGTATTTCACCATTTCCTCTTCCGCATGAATGATGAAGACCCCGGGCAGACTTTCGGTTACCTTTCCTTCCTGAATTTCACGCGCTCCGATGGCGCCCCTCGACCGGATCGCATCGTCACCCGCCAGAAATGCCTTCAGGCATGGCTTTTCCCGTTGCGTGTAGATACCGGGATAGAATGTTTCATATTGTGACATAGTATGATTCCCTTCCTTTTATTAATGAATGCTTATTTGAATGAGGAGGTTCGCATACTGGTGACCAGCGAACCTCCTGACGTTATCTTGAGTTGTCTATGCTTCCATTCTAAAGAGTTCCTTTGATCATCAGAACAATAATACCAAGAATCAAAGCGCCGCCCGCTATGCAGGTGATCATTGCCTGAATGGTCCGGCGTTTGGTTGTCTTCCCGACGCTATGGATTTCCAACAGTGTATCCACAACCATGAGGCCGCACAGGATAATAGCGCCTATCATCAAAACAAGGTTATTATTCTGCATGAATTTCCAAAGGATCACTGTGAACGCGCAGATACCAAGCACCGCATACATCGATTTTTGATTTGTAAGCATAATCGTTCACGCATCCTCTTTTAAAATCATCCGAAGATTCCAATGGAAGCCATGGCCGCAGTAAGAATGGAAACGATGAAAGCGAACACCACTGCGGTTTTGAAAATAGGAGGATAGGACTCTTTCATGGTTACACCAGTCATCTCGTTTTGGAGAACGATACCAAGGCTGTTGGGCAGGTTATCAAGAACAACCAATGTCCAGATGGTAACGACACCGCAGGCCTGCACGGACATACCGCCAGGAACGTAGATGGATAGGACGATGCTGGAGACCAGTATAATCGCGGATGTGCCGCTGGCGCCGGTCAGAAGAATACCGATGATCAAAAGGCCGAATGCGGAAGGAATGGGAATGGCGCTCAGGAGCTGAACCATATAGTCAAAGGCGGGAGACGCCGCCATGACGAAACCGGGGAGCATATTGATCAGCATGACAATCGGGGCGGCAAATACACCGTCATTGCACTCCTTCACCAAAACGCCAAACTTGCTGGTGCCCTCTTCATGAGGCAGATAAGGAGCAAATAGGATCGCCGAGGCAAGTGTTCCGAACAGCATGGACAGCCACGCCGCGCAGCCGAAGAAATTGTAAGTAACAAAGACGGCCAATAACGGTATGAATGCCGCAATCCAGTGAGGTGTCTTGATTGTTTCAAAATCTGGAATTTCCAATGGACCCGCTTCAAAATGAACACCTTTGTCATAGTCCCGCTTGATCAGATAATTCAGAATTAAAATCGAGCCAACCAGGAATAAGACCAGCAGAAACGTACGCGGTATGATATTTGAGCTGTTACTGAACCCGGTCATGTACTGTTCCAGCATGATCAGATAAGCCTGAGGTGCGCCTGGAATCAAAACACCAAGGTTTCCGGCGACAATCAGCAGGCAATTGATATATTTGCGGGGCATATCAAATTTGGCAAACACCGCCACGACAATGGCAACCATTGTAACCATGATTGCCAGATTATCAAATCCGGCAAATCCGATAATCACGCGGAAAATCAGAATAATAGCAATGCCGCCAATCCGTTTCGCATTGACATTCGAAGTCTTTTCAAACGGCTTGAGCAGCAGATTGACAATGGCAACCGTTGCGCCCGACTTTGAATACAGCGTACCCATAATGCCGCCGAAGACAAGCAGCGGTACAAGCACTGCCAGAGTTCCGCCCAGAGAACTCATTCCGGTATCCCATGTTGATTGCAGTGGCAAATTACTGGTAAAGATGATAATCAATGTAGCGATAACGGAGGAAATAACAGGACTTAACCCTTTATAAATAAAATAGTTCTGTACAACCAAACATAGTATAATACCGATCACGCCAACGGTCAATGACATACAGGATGTCCCCCTCTATTCATGTTCAACAAGCTTGTTATCTGGATTATAATTACGAATGTCAAGCCTGTAAATGCTCTATTTTTTCAAATGTGCATCTTTTAACGATCTTTGAAAAAGATATTTACTTTTTTGATGAACGCCATATAATCTAAGTTGTCAAACAGAAAGTGTCAAATTACGACAAGAGACTTTATGTCTTCGAGGTGATTGTTTTGAACGCAATGACGCAGGAACAAATCGCACAGATTCAAAAGGAAAATAAGCAGCTTCAACAAAAACTGTATTTACAGGAGCGGCTCACCAGATCGCTGCTGATTCAGCAGCTCATCCAAGGAACCCACAGCCTTGATGCCAGAATGACGCAAATGCTCTCTGATGTCGGAGTGACCTTTAAGGCCAACAACTTTCTGATTGTTTTGGTGCGCGTGATGACTCTGTCGCCGTTGTTCCAAAGCACCGGAAAGGATGACAGCCGCTATGACGAGGTGCGGGACATCGGCGCCATCATTCTCAACATTTTCGGAGAACTCATTGAGCAGAAGTATCCTTGCTGGGGTGCCAATTGCGGAGACGGAATCCCATTTCTTGTAAACTTGACCGCGCTTGAAGAAGATAACAAGGAGGCTGCCGCAGTCAAAGCCGCGGGAGAAATCACGAGGCTGACGCAAGCCTCGGTGGATGTCATTCATTCGGAATTCGGAATTGGGCTCCAGGTGGTCATCGGTCCGCCATGCTTTGCGCCCAGTCAGATATGGGTGTCCTATTTAAACACATACAGCCTGTCCCTCTACGCGATGGCAATGAAACCGGAACGCACGGTCTACGCCTATTTTGAACGGGAAAGCTGGGAAAAAACGCTGCTGGAAACCACCGTACTCAACAATAAATTTGTACACGCCATTATGAACCGGAAGTTAAATGAGGCCTCCGATGTTCTGTTTGACCTGATCAAAAGCCAGCTTGGCGCCACGCTGTACGATTACCAATCGCTGCGGCAGTTTCTAATTTCACAGTTTATTGCCGCTTTGTCCGTTGTGACGCCTCCGATCCTGCCGGCTGATACTGGAAGCTTTCTTGTTTTCATTGACACGGAGCTGAAAACATACTTTAATCAAGTGTATGACGGTTGCGGCAGTTTAGCGGAGCTCAAAAAGCTGACCGCCGACATATTTGCAAGATTATCGCACTATTTAACAGGAAGTAACGATACCCTTGAGTCAAGGGTATTTTCTGTGATGCGTTACATCATGGATCATTTCAGTGATGATACGCTCAGCGCCTCGTTTCTCAGCAACAAATTCCAGATGAGATTACCCCAGCTTTCACGGGAATTTCGTCAGACCACGGGCGTTAAACTGATTGACTATATTCACAAGGTACGCATTAAGGAAGCAAACCGGCTCTTATCCGCAAGCGGTTTTAATATTGAGACAATCGGAACTGACGTGGGATATGTGGATGCGGCGGCTTTCATCCGGACATACAAACGCTACGAGGGAATTACGCCCGGACAATATCGGAAATCACATCTGCTTGAACTGTAAGGCCATGTGATTTACCCGATTTATACAGCTGTGCTCTCTTTGCCCATCAATCTGGCTTACTTCCGAATTTTGGCGCTTTATGAGCGGATTAACCGCTTTAAAGCGCCTTTATGTGTTGACATTTTTTTAAGACGGGCTTAATATTTCTATATGTCGCGTCGTAACACGATAAGGCCGCAAGCTGGATTTGTGTGGCGTAAAAAATAATGGGAAAAGGAAAGGATTTGCAAATTGTGACGTTCAAAGGGCATAGCGCCGCAGAACGGACAGGCTCTTTACGGCCCACCAATAAACCGGACAGGCAATCAATGAGTCTTGAAAAAGTCGGCTGGTCTAAGCGTTTCCGCACACGGGCATAATAGCTTCGCGGGAGTTTGGCAGAGCCCGCCGTCATAAAGCTGTAATTTTAAGTTTGATCAAAATAATTCTTTCACAGGAACGAGGTTCGTTTTACATGAATCAAAATAATAAGACTAGTTTTCTGGTGCAATTCAGTATTCTTTTGGCAATTGAAGCAATTTTCTGCTTTACTCCTTTTGGGTCGCTTCCGGCGATAGGGCCTATTGTGGCAACCTTGGCGATGATACCTGTTGTGATTACCGCGGTGCTGCTCGGTACAAAGGCGGGTACGATGATGGGCGCTTTTACGGGATTATTCAGCTTTTTAGTCTGGACGTTCACGCCGCCGTCACCTCTCGTAGCGTTTATATTTACTCCTTTTTATTCGCTTGGTGAGTTTTCGGGCAATTTTGGAAGTCTTATCATCTGCTTTGTGCCCCGCATCTTAACCGGTACGGTGGCAGGGCTTGCTTACCAGGCATTATCAAGAACCTTCCCGAGGAAAAACGTCCTTTGCTTTTCTCTGAGCGCGATCTTGGGGAGTCTGACCAATACCTTTGGCGTGATGGGTGGTATCTGGCTGTTTTTCGGCAATCAATATGCTTCTATCATGGGAGAGGCTATGCTGCTGATCATCGGCATGACAATTTTAACAAGCGGGATACCGGAAGCGATTGTGAACGCGGTGGTCACATCCGCTGTCTGTAAGCCTATGAACATGATTTTAGGAAAAAAAGGTCAGGGCCGCACGTATTGATGATGTGGCAGCGGCGGTGATGGAGGCAAAACATGGGCATGATTCTGGGAATTGATGTAGGCGGATCTACCACAAAAATTGTGGCATTTTCCTTACATGGTCATTTAATTGGAACATTGCAGGTGAAGGCGACCGACCAAATCACATCGGTGTACGGCGCAATCGGTCATTTTGTGCAGCAGTATCAGATTTCTCTGAAGGAGATTGTAAAAATCATTTTAACGGGTGTGGGAGCCTCATTTTTTACGGAAGATATTTATGAGATTCCCACAATAAAAATAAATGAATTTCAAGCGATCGGCTATGGAGGGCTTTATCTTGCTGATATGGAGGAAGCGTTTGTCGCAAGCATGGGCACAGGAACGGCTTTTGTCCGGGCAACGCAGAAAGAAATAGTACATATTGGCGGTTCTGGAGTTGGAGGCGGTACTCTGATAGGACTGTCCTCCATTATGCTGAATACCAGCGATATAGAGGCTATCCGTTCTTTTGCGGAGCACGGACAGATCGAAAACATTGACCTGTCCGTCAGGGACATCATGAACCAGGAGGTACCGTCATTACCTGCTAATTTGACGGCTTCCAACTTCGGAAAGGTGAAAAGCACAGCTGTCGAAGCGGATTTTGCGGTTGGAATGATCAATATGATTTTTCAAACCATTGGTATGCTGGCGGCGTTCGCCGTAAGAAACGATACCATCAAAGATGTTATTTTGACTGGAAACCTTACCACGTTCCCGCAGGTGCAGGAAATCTTTTCAGCAATTGCAGACATACATGCAATTCATTTTATTATACCGAACAACGCGGTCTACGCTACCGCGATCGGAGCGGCAGTTCCATATCTGGAACGCACGTAAAGGCCGCTTTCGGGTGGATAAGCTTGGATGGAGACGAAGTTAAGCGGGCTGACTCCAAACTCTATCCGCAGACGTTTTAAGAGTGTTCCAGATCATGGAACACTCTTTTTTGTGCTGTCAATGAGCCGCAAACGAATCCAGAAAGTGCAAAAAAGACGGCCCCTTTTTGGGGCCGTCGGCGAAAGAGCGCAGCTGGCAAATCTGTTGCGAAGATTTGGCGTTTTGCCGGATCAATTGCGACAGATACTTTATATTTTTATTATGACGTATCCCTGATGATTCGAAAATATCAGTTAACCATTGCTAATACTCGGTGCCTGATCATTTTCTGCGTGATTGACACCCTTTAATGGATTCCAAACCACATAAATTAAAGTAATCACCGTTATGACGGTAAAGGTAACACCAACAGCGTGCATCAGATGAACCGCAGTTGGATCAGTAAACAGCCCGAAGAATTTCTCGGTATAAGCCGCGAGAAAACTACCGATGCCCATGAGACCGATGACCATAGACGTTGCGAACGAACCGTTGGTTCTGGGTCCAATCGCCAGCGCTTTTGTCATCAGGGATGGCTGAACCAGCCCGTTTCCGATTCCGACAACAAATGAGGCGGCCATGAGCATGGAGACCGAATTGGAGGCGCTCATCATGAAAGCCCCGACGGCCATCACCGCGGCGGCCAGCACGATGGTATAGCGCTTAATCACCCGTTCCACAATACCGAAGATAAAACCTGTCGCAATCATACCAAACATCAGAGTCGACATTGCCGTTGACGTGATGACGGCGGACCCCAGATTTTGCTCTGAAACCAGAATACTGGTTTTCACCATAACAGTTTTTGCAAACATTAAAAAACAGAACGCAAACAGCAACACACAAATAAGCTTGATCATCTGCTTTGGAGTATAAACAACTTTAACCGATTCCTTGTTTCCACTCTGACCTTCGGCCACAGGCGCGGGCAGCGAGGGCAGAAAGAAAATTTCCATCACTAAAATAATTAAGAAAATTCCATATGCCAGGAAGGTATATCTCCAGTTCATGGCGCACAGAATGCCGGCAACCATGGTCAGCAAAATGCCCATACAGCTGTCAACCGCGTTGGACCAACCAAGCATATTGGTTTTTTCCATGCCGACATACAACTCGTTGATGATGCCCGCGCACAGGGGCGCTGAAAGACCCATTCCGATCCCGACCAAAAACCGTCCGGCCAGCAGTTGTGTTACGGTTGTGTTGAACAGGAAACCCGCCATGCCGCCGATGGAGTAAATCACCAACGCGGTGATAACAATTGATTTTTTATTGTATCGTTTGATGAGGAAGGGCATCACAAATAGCGCGACAACGATGGACGATAAGCTTGGGATCGTGGAAATCAGGGAAATCGTGCTGGGGTCCACATCAGGAAATGTTTTTTTAATGTCCGCCAAAGCGGAATTTACAAGCGAAGATTCCACATTAAGTAAATAAATAAACAATACCGAGAATCTGGTCAATATAGACTTAATGCTAAGATCAACCTTTGCCATGAATCAATTCCCCCTAAATTAGTTTTACAGCATTGCATTGTTTTTCAGACAATATCGTAGCAATAAGCCGCCTCTCTCCTATTTACGTACCGCGCAGAGAATCACGCTTTTCCTGATGTCACGGATCCATATTCCACTCCTCCAATTCTACAAAATTTTTAATTGTACCGCTATTTATCCATATAATGATAACTTTTTTAAACTTTTTTGTCCAATTGCAATTTTTTATTATAGTCATAGCTTTTATCTATGACTATATTTATGGGAGTTTGCAAATTCTAAATTGCTAGGCTTGTGTTACCAGCTTGCTCTCACGCGCGCGGGAACAAGGACACTCTTGACCGGAATTCTGTGACGATTGAATGCGAGGATTGGTCTGCCGGGCATCATGCCCTGATACGTTCACCTCCTTATTAAATATTATTAGCCAGCGCGTAAGCCTCCCGCATGGCGGTCTGCACGTTGCCCACCGTATTGCAGTCTCCAATCATATGAACCCGCACATTGCCGTCGAAAAAGGTCATCCCCTCGTCGCTTTTGGCGTGCATTCCCGCAGCCATCACAACGCTGTCGGCCGCAATGAGATGTTCGGTGCCTTCCGGATCGGCATAGGTTACGCCGGTTTCCGTGATGCGGGTACAGCGCGCGTTGAGAAGGTAAGAAAAATTCTCCTGCGTTTCCCACGCGCGGGTGAAGAGACTGCGAAAGTGAACGGGAACGCATTCAGGCGCCAGCTGATCCCGCATCTCGATCAGGGTAACCCCATGCCCTTTCTTCGCGATATGTAATCCCATTTCCACGCCGATTTCACCGCCGCCGATGACCACGACCTTCGCTCCCATCATCGGCTCAGTCACCACGGCGTCGATTGCCGGAATGACATTTTTCCCATTTGCGCCCGGAATCGGAGGGATCACCGGATCCGAGCCGATGGCTACGATGATCTCATCAAAGCCCTTTTGTTTCAATAACGCAGGAGTTGCCGCGGTGCTGAGAACGATTTTCACACCGCTCTTTTCAGTCTGACGCACCATATAATCACGGTAGTTGATCAGAGTCCATTTGATTTCAATGCCCTCGGTTTTGTTGATTAACCCGCCCAGCCGATTGGTCTTCTCGTAGAGGGTCACATCATGACCGCGCCTTGCAGCAAGAATGGCCGCTTCCATGCCGGCAGGCCCTCCGCCGATCACCGCAAGCTTTTTCTTCCTGACGGGAGAGGAGACCAAGCGCTCCGCCTTGTGTTCAATACCCCATTCTGGATTAACGGAGCAGACCGTATTCCACTGTTCAGGTCCCGGAATATGGCATTTGTTGCAGCGCAGACAAGGTACGACATCCTCGCCCCGTCCTTCGTAGGCCTTGACGCCCCATTGTGGATCCGCGATGAAGGAGCGGGCCGCGCCGATGAAATCCGCCTGGCCGCTTGCAATAATCTGTTCGCAATGGTTCAGATTTTGGCATCCTCCCACAACATCAATCAGAATACCTCCCCCGGCCAGCTGGACGCCTGCGCGGATGGCGGCGGCTGCGTCCAGCTGGGGAATTTCACGCAGATCAAGATAAGTGGGCTGAGACGGGTCAATGGACTCTCCTCGGATCTGCAGAATATCAATTTTCCCGATAGCAAGCTTGGCAAATTCAATCTGATCCCCGGTAGTCAGTCCGCCCTCGAAGCCGTTCTCATGTCCTGAAATGGATACCTCAATAAGAAAGTCTTTTCCGCAGGCGTTCTTGATTGCCTCGCAGATCATCAGCGGGAAACGGGCACGGTTTTCGATGGAACCGCCAAACTCGTCGGCGCGTCTGTTGGTCAGCGGGGAAAGGAACCGGCCAGGGAACATCAGGCGGTAAGCCATGTGCATGAAGCACATGTCAAAGCCGAGGCTTTGAGCCAGTTTTGCTTCCCGCGCATAGCTTTCCACCATCTCCAACAGCAATTCTTTCGGCGCCGCTCGCCCAGACTCGGCTTTGCTGCCGTCTCCCGCCACAAATTCGGATAATACGCCGTCGCTGGCGTCATACCCCTCCACAATGTTCATGTTAGGGAGCACCAGATAGGAGGCTTTCGCGCCGTAATAGTGAACGGCCTCAGCCACCTGCGCAAAATAGTGCTGATGGGCGCCGTTTGTGATATTCAGGCTCTGAGAGTGGACATCCTTTGTTTTGACAGGATTATTGCCTTTGCAGGTGACAATGGCGGCGCCTGCTTTGGCTTTGTTGCCATAGTGGGTGATCAGGGCTTCGGTGGGCCACTTTTCCGGTCCCTGGACAAAGTGCGGATTGCTGGGGGTCGCGATGAGGCGGTTGCGGAGAAATACGTGATTGACTTTTATTGGCGAAAGTAAGCTGGAATAACTTAAAGACATGTTATCGCTCCTTATGAAACGTTTTGATTGTCTGGGGCACGCCCCTGCCCGAAAGGTGACGCTGACCGCGTCTGTGCCCTTAGTGTATTTCCGTCCTTTGTTTTTGTCCAATTCATATTGCTATATAGAATCATTACATTGAGGTAATGATTCTATAAAAAACGGCGATTGGACAGAATAAGCACGAGGTGGTAAGGTAAGAATCAGAACGGACGTGAACGAACACATTTTTAGCAAGGAGAATGAGGTAACATGACCTACACGGCATTGTCCCCTTGGGCGAAAAGCGGTTACCGGGAGAAATACCCCATCAACCCGCGGCTGGACACTCTGGATGGTAAAACCATCGGGCTTTATGCCTCTTTTAAAGAGTACCATCCCTTTTTCATGCAGGAAGTGGAACGGCAGCTGTATGCACGCTGGCCGGAAACGAAGTTCTCCCACTATACTTACATCGTCGATACCCAGGAGATTGACAAGGACTCGATAAATTTTCCCAGTTTCAAGCACTGGTTATCCGGTGTGGATGCCGTCGTGGGTGTTGGCGCCGACATGGGCTCCTGCGCGCTGTATATGGGTTATCTCTTCGCTCAGGTAGAGCGTCTGGGGAAGCCCGCGGTGCTTCTGAGCAAACAGCAGTACATATCCTCCGCCTCCAAAGGCGCGTCGGCCCGTTCCTATCCCGGCCTGCGCATCGTCACTTACGACGGTCCAGGTTTCGTTCCAAACGCAGTGGACTGCCGCCAATGGACCGTGGACACTTATCGCGATAAGATCGCCGCCATGCTGGAGTCCATCGTGGATGCGCTAACGGTTCCGCTCAACGAGGAGGAGCAAAATCCTCAGCCGCCCCAGGATTATTCAGAGATGACGTTCACCGGAACCCTGGAGGAAATCAATGACTGTTTCTATGAGCACGGATGGACCAACGGCACGCCGGTGGTGCCTCCCACGGAGGAAGCCGTGCTGGAAATGCTGAAGGGTACGGATTTGCCACGGGACTATGTTGTGGCGGAGCTGCCGCCGATGAACGGCAGAGCTACCGTAGAAAAAATCGCTGTTAACGGCGTGATGGCGGGCTGTCTCCCCACATATATGCCTCTGCTGATTGCCGCCGTGGAAGGTATGGCGGACGATATGATCAAGCTCGAGGGTTGGACCTGCAGCAACGCCAGCTGGTCGCCTGTTGTCATTGTAAACGGCCCTATACGCGGCGAAATCGGCATCCATACCGGGCAGAATTTATTTTCACCCTATACCAGACCCAGTGCCTGCATCGGAAGAGCGCTGGCTTATATGATTATGAATATCAGCGGCTGCCGTTCGCAGCTGGAGGATATGAGCGGCCCTGGCAACGATAGCCGATTCGGTATCTGCGTTGCAGAGGATGAGGAACATTCCCCTTGGGGTCCTCTTCAGACCGATTTTGGCTTTTCTGCCGAAGATTCCACCGTGACCCTGTTCTGGCCCAGTGAACACACTCAGCTTCCCGCTGTCAACGTCAGCGCCACGCTGGATAAGCTTTGTTCCGTCTGGCACGGCGGCTTCGATGTGGGCGCCATGATCGTTTTGCCTCCCGAAAATGCGGCACTTTTTACCGCCGCGGGGTATAGTAAGGCAGATATTTTGAATTATATTCAGGCTTATAACCGACGCCCTTCCTCTCAAATCCCCCGCGCGGCTATTGGTAACAACCATCCCCGGAAGGGGCTGGTATTTCCGGCCCCCGGCTTGGCGCATTCCGCGCCTCTGTTCTGGAACACGGAGCACATGTTCGTCCTGGTCGGCGGCCAGGACTGGGGTACCGTCTACCTTGGAGGCGGAGACCACGGCGGGCCCTGCTGCAAGAAGGCGGTACTGCCAAAGGCTTGGGGTGAGCTTTGCCGGAAATATCCCGGCGGTAAACCGCGGTATGCAGATTATTGATCGAACACAGAAAAACAGCTTCCGCGTATGCGGAAGCTGTTTTTACAAAGATTATTTGCATATAAGGTGACATGGCGGTATCATTATCAAAAAATCCATACGGTCTCAATGCACTTATGATTGATTTGTACAACAAAACAATTTATAATACATTAGATACTGTTGCATTTGCTATATTTGCCGCAGCATGAAAGGAAGGGAATTCCATGCATAGTGCAATCATTGCAGATGACGAGGATAAGATTTGTATGTTGATTCAAAAACTGGTAGATTGGGAGACGCTTGATATTCGCGTGGTGGGTGTCGCCAACAACGGAAACGATGCGTTCCAAATGATTGAACGGTACCGACCGGATATTGTCATTACCGATATCCGAATGCCCGGACTGGACGGAATTCAGCTGGTGGAAAAAACAAGGAAGCTTGACATTGCGGCCAGCTTTGTGGTCATCAGTGGGTACAGGCAATTTGAGTACGCCCATCAGGCACTGAAGTTTGGAGTGGAGGACTATCTCCTCAAGCCCATCAAAAAAGATGAGCTGACAGCAACGCTGCAAAAAATTTGTGCTCGAAAGCAGTCGGAAGCGGAGCATCGAAAACAGGCAGAGGGTGAGCCGGGTATGCAGCCTGATCAGGCTCCATTTAATTGCGTGCCTCTGGATGGCTATTTTACCAGCCAAAGAACCAATCAGCTCACCCGCGCGGTTGCCGCCCTGTCATTGGATTTCACCCAACGCATGATTGGGGAGGCCTTCGCCTGGGTGAGTATGCAGCCAAACGTCAGCTCTGTGACCTATTTCGCTGCGGCCGAGCGCCTTGCTTCCGTGATTGGAGCGGCGCTGGTTCGAGGCGGAATGCGGGCCGAACCGCCCGGGTTTCAGCAAATACCCGGGGTGACTGCCGCCGCAGGCAGCGACGTGCTCCGCAAAGCCCTTATGGATTGGGTGAAGGCGGAAATGACTCATGACGGGCTGGAGTACTCCAGACAGGAGCATCTGAGTATCCGTCAGGCGAGGCAGTATATAGCGGAGCATTTTACCGAACCGCTCACGCTGGAAGAGGTTGCGGGTTTCGTCCATTTAAACGCCTACTATTTTTCCGCTGTGTTCAAACGGGAGCAGGGCGTCAATTTTAATTATTACATCATGAATTTGCGCATTGAGGCGGCAAAGGGCCTTTTACGCAAGAGCAATCTGAGCGTTTCGCAGGTCGCGGAGCAGGTTGGATACCGTGATATCAAATATTTTCGTAAAATATTTTTGCAGGAAGTCGGGATCAAACCTTCGGAATACCGCAGGCTTTACGCGTGAGGAAGAAGCATGAAACAAACCGGTCTGAAAAAGATTGAACTGAAAACTATATTTGCAACCTGTTTTATTCTTCAAATTTTGCTTTGCGCCGCGATACTGGTTTTGTGTCTTGCCGAAAATGCACACAGCCATCACCGGGTGACAATTGTATTGTCCATGCTGGTGTTACTCATTTCCCTTCTGATTTTGATGTTCTTTTTTCAGCGGATGCTGTGGCCGATGGACAGGATCGATGCAAAACTCAACCGAATTTGCGAGGAAATGCCCGGTGATCCGTTCTGGCAGGATATTGGCGGCGTTGACACCACCGGATATGTGCTGCGGCATATTGACGAGCTGTTCGAGCGTGTGAAAGCGCAGAGCGGCAGGGACTATCAGGCGGAGCTTTTGAACCGGCAGGCGGAATTTTCTGCGCTGCAAAGCCAGATTAATCCCCATTTTCTTTATAACACATTGGACTCGATCCGGGGGCAGGCGCTGATTGACGGCGCGGATGAAATTGCGGAAATGACCGAGGCGCTGTCTACCTTTTTCCGGTACAGCATCAGTCAAAAAGGAGCCATGGTGACGCTGGCGGAAGAAATCAAGAATGTAGAAAATTATTTCTTTATTCAGCAGTTTCGGTTCAGCAATCGGTTTGACTATTCCATTGTGGCGGAGGATCCGGCCGCTCTGAGCTACTATATTCCAAAGCTCACCCTTCAGCCCATTGTGGAAAACTCTATTTTTCACGGACTGGAAAGCAAACTCGAAAAAGGGCATATCGCGATCCGGGTTACCATGACGGAGAAACGGTTGCTGATTGATGTCACGGACGACGGCATAGGCATGGACAAGGCCACACTGGAACATCTGCGCAGCTGTCTGGAGCGCGGGGTACCCACGGGACGTGGGCAGGGCAGACGCGGCACGGGAACTGCCGTCAGCAATGTCAATCAGCGTATCCGGCTTTTTTTTGGACCGGTTTACGGTGTTACCATTTCCTCCACTCCTCTGATCGGCACTAATGTGCAGGTAGTGATTCCGCTGATCTCCGACCCCGCCCCGAAGGGAGGCACGCACGATTGAGAGAGGAACTGCTCCGCATGGAGCGCGTGGTCTGCATCAGCGGAAGCAAGGTTAGCTTAGATCGGTTTCACCTCAATATTTATAAAGGAGAGGTTGTCGTGGTGATGGGCACCCACGACGCAGGCCAGCAGATGCTCGTGGATCTCCTCTCCGGCGGCGCGCAGCCGGACCGGGGACGGATTCTCTTTGAAGAGGAAGCCATATCATTATCCAATATGGATGAAGCGCGCGCGGCTGGTATCTACAGTGTCCTTCAGGGCAGCCGTCTGGTCCCCGACCTGACTGTGGCGGAAAATATTTTCGTCATCCGCCGCAGCAGACGTCATCACGGTATCATATCCCACCGGGTGATGGAGCGGCAGACAAAACGGATTTTAGATTCCGTCGGCATGGAGATAGCGCCTGATACGCCTGCCCGTCATTTGACGGTGGCTGACCAGCATTTGATTGAGATTACAAAGGCTATGACCATGGGGGCAAAGCTGATTATCAATGATGATCTCCGCATTCCCTATACCCATCGCGAGATGGAGCGCCTCCACAGAATGGTGCGGCAGTACGTGAGCCAGGGCGTGTCCTTTCTGATTGTAACCAGCCACAATGACGAATCCAGCAATATTTTTTCAATCGCAGACCGGGTTGTCGTGATTCGGGATGGTCAAAATGTGGGGGAGCTTCGTCAAAGCGACTATAATCCCACGCTGCTGACCAATCTGGTGGTGGGAAGAGAGTTTCATTTTGCGCCCCGAAAGCGGATGGACGCTCACGCCGGTGAGGTGCTCCGGGTATCGAACTTGTGCGGACAGGGGCTATATCGCGCTTCTTTTTCCGTACACGCGGGAGAGATTGTGGGACTGCTTGATCTGGCGGGACATGCCAATCAGGAGGTGGTGGATATTCTGACCGGTTACGCCGGAGAGGATTCGGGAACGGTTTTGCTGGGCGGTCAGCAAGTCCATTTTTCCGGCCTGGGAGAAGCCATTGCGGGCGGCGTGGGCTTTGTTCCGGCACTTCCTGTCGGCCTGCAGCTTCCGGACTGTATGTCCGCCGCGGAAAATCTGTCGCTCATCCTTCTGCGGAGAAAAAAACATCCGCCGCTGCTTAAGCTGCGGAAACGGTCGGATTTTTTGTTGCAGGATAATCTGGAGTTGCTGGGGCTTCCGGGGGACGCCGTGGACTGCCCCATTCATGAGCTGCCCGCCGCCGTGCGGCTGAGACTGTTATACCTGCGGTGGATTCTGGGGAAATGCCGTCTTTTGATCTGCGTCAAACCCAGCACCGCGCTGGATGTTATGCTCCGCGACGTGGCGCAGTCCATGCTGGACCGCGCCGCGCAATCGGGGATGGCAGTGCTGGTGGTTTCCGCCGACCCTGCCGAGGTTGCCTCCGTGTGTGACCGAATCGCAATCTTCTCCGGTGGTCAGATTAAGTGCATTTTGCCCAGAAGTGAATTTATTGAAGCGGATCTTTCTGTTTATTCTTAATAATTAAAAAGATCTTAAAAATGACCTCCCTTTCATAAAACACTCTCCTTGTTCTGGGAGAGTGTTTTTCATATAATCAGAACAGACCGGATGTATATCATCATCCAGAAGAAAGGAAGAGACTGCAATGAAAAAATTAGCATCCATCCTCCTGACCCTTGCGATGATCCTTTCCCTTGGCGCGCTGAGCGCTTGCACCAATCCGAGCGAAACATCCACCAGCACCGCCTCCGGCAGTGATACTGCTTCCTCCGGCAGTGATACCGCAGCCACCCAGACCAATGATATCCAGGCCCGTCTGGATAAAGGAGAAGAAGTCTTTATCGGGTTTGCCATGGAGACGGTTTCCAACTCCTTTTTCCTCCAGCAGGCGGATTTCCTGAAGGAGAACTTTGAGAAAATGGGCGTTACCTTTGAGTATGTTGCCTCGGAAGGCGACAACGCGCTGATGATTTCTCAGATTGAAAACTTTATCACCATGGGCGCTGACCTGATTATGTGCGCGCCTCCCTCCGCCGACGCGGTTCAGGATGTTCTGCTGAAGGCTGAGGCTGCGGGTATCCCCGTAATTATGATGGGCCAGCACCCGTCCTATGCAGATCAGATCTCCGGCGGTACTTATCTGGACTGGACTCAGGTTGGTACTGAGGTGGCCGACATGGTCAGCGCCTGGATTACTTCCCGCTATCCTGACGCCAAGGACGGTGAAATTCATGCCGCGATTCTGACCAGCAACAGCCAGGGAGTCTATGTTCAGCAGAATGAAGGAATGTATGCCGAGCTAGCCAAGGATTCCCGCATCAATATTGCGTATAAAAATGAAGGTGTCGACTCGATCGATGAAGGCTATACCGCGGCGCAGGAAGCCCTCACCATGGATCCTGAGATTAAAGTTTTCATCGGTTTCCAGGAGAGCCCCGCCATTGGAGCTTCCAACTATGTGATTTCCCGCTCTGATTTGAATCCGGATGAGTTCGGCGCATTTGCCGCGGGACTGCAGGATATGGGCACTCAGCAGCTGGAGCTGGCCAAGGACGGACAGAGCATTTATCGCGGAACGATCGCTTACGGTACTTACGGTGCCGATGATGTTGAAATCCCCTCCGCGGCCGGCCTGTTTTATGTGACCCGGGACGTACTGCTGGGCACAGCGCAGGAAATGCCGTACTGGTCCGCGGACGACAACTGGTCGATCAATAATTTTGACTATTCGTTCGTACTAGACAATCCCCTCAACGACTTCCTCATTGATTTGTATGCCAATACATCCGATACGTCCGCGGCTTCCGACACTTCGGCCAGCTCCGCCGGTTAATCGGTTAGTCTGTCCATTCATACGCCGCGCTTCCGGGGGACTGTTCCCCCGGGAGCCGCAGGGCGGTAGAACGCGGCGTTTTTCTGTCTATCTGAAACGAGGTGAACCGCATATGGAAGAAAACCGGCCCATTTTGTCCATGGAACATATTACAAAAACCTATCCCGGCGTCATTGCGTTGAACAATGTCTCCGTTTCTTTTGCCCGCGGGGAGATTCATGCGCTGGTAGGCGAGAACGGCGCGGGTAAGTCTACACTGATTAAAATTATCACCGGCGCGGTGGAACCGGACAATGGAATCATTCGCTTCGATGAAAAAGAGTTTTCAAAAATGCATCCGAATGAAGCTCGGAAAATGGGGATCGAGGCAATTTATCAGGAGTATAATCTGATTGATTGCCTCAGTGCCGCGGAAAATATTTGCCTGGGCAAAAAAATGGGACGTTTTGTGAATCAGCAGGCGATGGCGGCGGTGGCAAAAGAGATTTTTGAACGGTTTCATATCAATATCGACCCGCGCACGCCGGTATCCGATCTGACCAGCGCGAAGATGCAGATCGTAGAAATCGCCAAAGCGGTTTCGAAGGGGGCGCGGTTGCTGATTATGGACGAGCCGACCGCTCCGCTTACCGTATCAGAGATTGACATTCTCATGGATATCATTGCACAGCTGAAAGCGGATGGCGTAACCATTCTCTATATTTCCCACCGTATGGATGAGATTTTCCGCATCGCGGATCGTGTATCCGTGTTCCGGGATGGACAGTATGTGGTGACGCGTCAGGTTTGCGACACCAACCGCGCCCAGCTGATTGCGGATATGGTTGGACGCACGCTGAGCGAGTCCTATCCCAAACGGAAGAACGCACCGGGCGACGTGGCGATTGAGTTGAGAAATCTCACCGGAAACGGCGTTAAAAATATCTCGTTTTCAGCCAGGAAAGGCGAGGTTGTGGGGTTGGCCGGACTGGTGGGGGCGGGGCGCTCCGAAATTATGAAGGTTGTCTATGGCGCGGAGAAAAAACAGTGGGGAGAAATTTATATTAACGGGACTCCTGCCGAGATCAGATGCCCCAGAGACGCCATGAAATACGGAATCGGCCTGGTGCCGGAGGACCGTAAGCGGGAAGGCTGTTTTCTGATGGAGAGTATTCAATGGAATATTCTGATTTCAAATGTAGAAAATATTTCCCGCGCTTCTGTTGTGGATATCGGAAAAGAAAAGAAGATCGCGTCGGAATATCGCGAGCGGCTTCGCATCAGAACCCCGTCCATCCAGCAAAAGGTGCTCAATCTTTCCGGCGGAAATCAGCAAAAAGTAGTCATTGCCAAAGCGCTGGCCGCAAATACCGATATCATCATCTTTGACGAGCCCACCCGAGGCATTGATGTCGGCGCGAAGCATGAAATATATGAGCTGATGAACGACTTGTGCGCGGAGGGAAAATGTATCATCATGGTTACCTCCGATATGGAGGAATTGTTGGGCATGTCCGACCGCATTGTGGTTCTTCATGAACGGGAGATGAGCGGTGAAATCAGCCGGGAAGAATTCTCTCAGGAGCGCGTATTGGATTTGGCCTCCGGCGGCGATTAAAGCAAAACGCGCGAGAAAGGATTGATGAATGATGGATAAACAAGCGATGGGCGCAGACAAATGGTCCCGCTTTTTCAAAGATTATTTTATGTATGTCGTTCTAATTATTCTGGTTGTATTTTTCTCTGTCCGGTCCCAGAATTTTCTGACGCCCTCTAACCTTTTGAATGTCGTCAACCAATCTGCTTACCAGATTGTCGTTGGTGTCGGCATTGCCTTTATCATGCTGTCAGGCGCCATTGACCTGTCCACAGGCTACCAGATTTCCACACTAAGTGTAATCGCCGGTGTTTTGCTGACCAAAACCTCCATTCCTTATGGATGGGTGATCGCGGTCATTCTGGTTCTCGGTGTGCTGCTCTCACTGGTAAACGGTGTTCTCTATGTGACCTTTGATACCTTCCCCTTTATGATCACACTGGCAACGCAGTATATTCTCTGGGGTATCTCCTTCATGATTTCCAATTCCGCCACCTTCACACCGCTCCCGGCGGGATTTAAAATGCTGGGTCAGGGCTATATCGGCCCCATTCCCATCGCCATTTTAATCATGGTGATTATTGTGATCATAGGCGCGTTCCTGCTCAATAAAACCTATTTTGGACGCTATGTATACGGTCTGGGCAGCAATCAGACCGCAATTGAGCTGGCAGGTGTCAAAACACGCCGTTTAAAGCTCATTATTTTTGCTATGGCGGGACTCTTTACCGCGCTGGGCACCATCATGCTGGTCTCCCGTTCCGGCTCCTCCTCCTCCACGATGGGCCCCGGCATGGAGTTCACCATCATCGCTGGCTGTATGCTGGGCGGTATCAAAATGGGCGGCGGCGGCGGAAAGATTTCCAGCGTGGTCATTGGTCTGCTCATTCTGACGGTTTTGTCTAACGGTATGCAGCTCATGCAGCTTGGAACCTATCCTCAGAAGATTGCCCTGGGCATTGTTCTGCTGGTTGCCATCGGTCTGGATGTATTTCAGTCCAAGACAGCGCTTAAAACCGCAAAGAAGGTTGCCGGAGAGCCTCCGGCCAAGGCGGACAAGAAGGATTCAACCCTGTCCTCCCGTTGATTGTCATATTCTTTGGTTGTTTGAGAAGTATAATTTAAATGAGCGGGATGTGAGTATTGCCATCCCGCTCATGGACGCAACAGTCCGCCTGCATGGCCCCATGCAGGCGGACTATTTTCTTGTCAGACGTTGGATGTCCTCCTGCCGCCGGGATAGAAGGCAAAGGTCAGCACGCAGGCCAGTACCTGTGTTGCTGCGGCACAAAGAAACGTGACGGTAAAGCCGTAGCCGCTGATCAGAAGGCCCCAGAGGTAGGAACCCAGCCCCATGCCGATGTCCAGCAAGAAATACACGGTGCCTCCGGCAATACCGCGGCGGTGGACAGGCATGCCATCCACCGCAAGAAAGTACAGCACGGGCATACAAATGCCCTGTACAAAGCCGTAAACCGCGCCTCCGAGAAAATAGGTAAACTCGGTATGGTACAGCCCCATAGCGGCGTAGCCAATGGCGCACAGCGCAAAGGCCAGCAACAGCGTCAGACGGGAACCAAGGCGGTGAAGCAGCCGGTTGGAGCATAGGTTGCCGATTCCCATGAAAATGGCGGCTACCACCAGCGCAAAACCGGCGTTGCTGTAGCCCTCGTTCGCCGCAAACAACAGAAGGAAAAAGCTGAGACTGGACATACCGATGGCCATGAGGAACATGAGTACGGCAGGACGCATGGCGCCCGGTTCAAAGAAACGATGAGCACCTCTACACGGGAGGGACGTGGCGTGAGCCTGCAAACGGGCTTGAAATTCGGGCTTTTTCTCATAATTGCACAACAGGCAGCATACGCCTCCGGCGATACCAAACAGGGCGGAGGCAAGAAAAACCAAGGAATAATTACTGCCATTGGTAAGCGACACAACAAGGTAACCGGCCCCGCCCAGTGAAATAGCGGTGGCTACCCAAAAAATGCCGATGCCAAGATTGGCCTTTTCCGGTGGGGTTACATCCACATTTGCTGTTGAGATGGCCAGCTGGCCTGCGGAAAAAGCGGCCCCGTGTATCATGCGGAAGAGAATCAGCGCGGCTGCGGTCGCAAAAAAACCGAAGAACCATGCGGTAATGCCATAAATCAAACAGCCCAGGCTCATCACCATCCGGCGGTTGAACCGGTCGGTGCAGTAGCCCCCGAAGAAGCGCATAAAAATGGCGGCAATCGCGTATGGGATACCGAGAAAGCCGCTGAAACTGGTGGACATGCCGATCACGTTTATATATAGCGATATCGTGTTGTTCAGCAGATTCTGACACATATTCAGGCACAGAAATGCCAGCCAGACCAGGATAAAGTAGCGCGTCAATAATTTGGAGCCGGAGCTTGTTTCCATAAAAGCTTCACCCTCAAAGCGAAGATGACGGATCAAAACATCTGTTGTCACTGGATAAACAAGAACAGACGGCTGATCAGACATCGATTTTTTAAAATAATACCATATTATATATCAAACGTCAAATTTTCCACATTGTTAAGCCGCGTTTTAGAAGGCCAGAGGGCTTGGCTTACGCTGTGACAAGAAAATCGCGCATCACGGCTCTGGCCCGGGCGCGGAAAGCATGGTATAAAAAAGAAAACAGCCAGGCATATGTGACTGGCTGTTTTTGAGCGTATTTGGTTACAGAAAGCTTATTTCTCAGCAAAACTCAATGGAGCCGTCGTCGCCCATGGATTGAATCCGGGCAAGCGACTCCACATGATATCCTTTTGCGCGGATCAGGTCCCCTCCGGGTTGGAATGTTTTCTCAATTGCAATACCGGCACCTACCACTGCTGCGCCCGCCTGCTCAACCAGTGAGATCAATCCGTCAAGCGCCGCGCCATTGGCAAGAAAATCATCGATGATTAAAACACGATTTTCGGGATGCAGATACTTCTTTGACACATAAATACTAGAAACCGTACCATGTGTGAAGGATTTGACCTCGGAAGTAAAATATTCACCGCTCATGTTCCTGGTTTTTTGTTTTCTTGCAAACAAAACAGGGCAACCGAATATCTGACCGGCCATGCAGGCTAATCCAATGCCTGACGCTTCAATGGTAAGTATTTGGTTTACCTGCTTGTCGTGATATACGCGATACCACTCTTTTGCCATATCCAAGAAAAGGGCGGCATCCATCTGGTGGTTTAAAAAGCTGTCTACAATGAGTACGCCACCAGGAAGCACCTTGCCATCTTCGCGAATACGGCGCTCAAGAATCTCCAAGGCGCCCACCCCTAAATAAAATAGTTTCTGTCCACACAGAGGTCTGACGAGACAGATATGTTAGTTATTTTACTATCGCGTCAAGGCCATGGCAAGTATTTTTTTAAATTTGTCGAATATGCGTATATTTGACCATTTTAGTTGTTCAATCTGATGAAAATAGACTGATTGGCTGGAAGGCCGGATGCGGCGGATCAAAGGTTAACCGGTTGTAAAATGTTGGTTCTTTTTTGGGAAAGTCTATTGTTTGGCCGACTTACCTCTATTATACTGATTCTGCCGGGCACACATAAGGAATAAAGAACGGTTCGGCGGGAAAAATTGTTGAGAAGGAAGGAATCAGAATGTTCATGAAAAAGCAAGTGCTGGCTGGAGTCCTGTCCGGTGTTCTGCTGCTGGGGGCTGTGCCTCTGGCTTTGGCGGCCACGTCCCACTATAACGATGCAAGCACGGTGGGAGTGTCCGCCGAGTGGACCGCCTGGGTCAGCGCCTGGCAGACCACGGCAGCTGACTACACGAAGGTTTCCTTATCACCCGGCGCGGATGAGACTGAGCTGAATTTTGCGTGGTACAGCCCTGCGGGATCTGCCGCTACCCCCATTGTGCACTTTGGAACCGATCAGGCGGCACTCACCGCCTACACCGGAACCTCCGCCGATGTGGATACCAGTCTCACCGACGCAGCTGCCTACGTCTACAACCACGTGACGGTCACGGGACTGCAGGAAAACACCACTTATTACTATACCGTTGAAAAAAACGGAGTACAGACCGCGGTTGAGACCTACGAAACCGGCGATTTTGAAGCCGTCAACATCCTTCTGGTGGGCGACCCCCAGATCGGCGCGTCCAAGGGGCAGCCCCAGGGCAGCGAGACGCTGGTCAACGACAGCGGCGCCGCCAACACCGCCGCCCGCAATGACAGTTTTGCCTGGGACCGCACTCTGGATATCGCGGTGGCTCAAAATCCCGATCTGAATTTTATTATCTCCGCCGGTGATCAGGTGAACAAAACCGGAAAGCCCAAGGAGGAGGAGTATGCGGGATTCCTCTCCGCCAGCGCCCTGACATCGCTCCCCATCGCCACAACCATCGGAAACCATGACTCTCTTAACGCCGACTATGCCTACCACTTCTATAATCCCAATGCCACCTCTTACGGCACCACCCAGGCCGGCGGCGACTACTACTACTCCTACGGCGAAGGACTCTTCATCGTCCTCAATACCAACAACTATAATGTTGCCGAGCATGAGCAGGCCATTGAGGAGGCCATTGCCTCCGATCCGGATGCTAAGTGGCGCATTGTCACCATGCACCAGGATATTTACGGCTCCGGCGCGGATCACTCCGACACCGACGGCATGATTCTGCGTACCCAGCTCACTCCGATCTATGATGAATATGACATCGACGTGGTGCTTCAGGGGCACGACCACACTTACAGCCGCAGTAAGCTCCTTTATAGCGACGGCCTGACTCACGGAACCTATGAGTTCCAGCTCAATTCCGATCAGACCGACTACGACTGGGATAACGCCTATAACACCACCGACGGAACCCAGATCGCCCTGTATCCCGACGACACCGATACCGAAGGACAGAGCGCCCTGGAGGACTTTTCGGATGACAACCAGTGCTACACCATTGAGAGCACCAGCGGCAATACTGTGGTCAACCCCACCGGAACCCTGTACATTACCGCTAACTCCGCCTCTGGTTCCAAGTACTACGAGCTCATCAGCACCCAGCAGGACTATATTGCTCAGCGGAGCCAGAACTGGCTGCCCAGCTATTCGGTCATCCAGATGACTGCCGATTCCTTTACCATTGACACCTATCAGATTACCGAAGCGGGTGACACAGAGAAAATTGACAGTACCTTTACCATTGAAAAGACAAGCGCGTCCTCCGATGCGGACAGCAGCCTGACCCGCGGACAGGCCGTGCTTCAGATGTATGAAGCTGCGAGTTCTCCGGCTGTCGCCTCTGCCGATTCCTTCTCAGACGTTGCAGCCGGTTCTGAGTACGCCGCTGCCGTGGCCTGGGCCAAGAATCTCGGCATTGTGGTGGGCGTCTCCGATGATCAGTTCCAGCCCGAGAGCCTTTTGTCCCGTCAGGAGCTGGCGGTGATGCTCAGCCGCTACGCGGCGGCGTCCGGGAAGACGGTATCCAGCGACGGAACTGTGTTCAGCGCCTTCTCAGATGCCGCTTCCGTTCCCGCCTGGTCGCTGTCCTCCGTGCAATTTGCCGCCGACGAGGGACTGCTCACCGGAAGTGCGCTGAATGTTTCCGGCACAGTCACCGCCTCCGATGTGGACTTTGCCATGACCAAGCTGGGCGAGCTGTAAGCGATATCACATGTTTAACCGTCTTTACGGAGACGGGACAATCATAAGCATATGGATTCCCCGGGGGCGGAAGCCTCCGGGGAAATCTGTTCATGAAATGAGGAATGCTCTATGGGGAAAAATCGGATGGTTTGGATGCTGGGACGCTGGGGTATACCGGTGATCTTATGTATTGCATTTGCGTTATTTGTGATATGGCTTAACGCAGTGGAGAAAACGGAGCTGGTTTCCAGGTCGGGACAGACCTTTGAAAAAGGGGTGGTGACCGAGATTTTGCAGGATAACCTCCAGTCGGACGGAAGCAGACTGGGCCAGCAGACGCTCCGGGTGGAGCTTCTTACGGGTGAGAAGGCAGGGGAGGAGCTCATCACCACAAGCTCCGCGGGCTATCTCTTCGGCGCGGGCTGTACCGTTGGCATGAAGGTGGTGGTGATCCAGAGCGTGGCGGGAGACAATACCGTTACCACTATTTACAGTCAGGACAGGGAGGGTGCGATTTTTCTCTTTGCGGCGGCGTATCTTCTGGTGCTCTGCCTTGTGGGGGGCAAACAGGGGATCAAAGGGGCCCTTGGCCTGGTCTTTACCGGCTTTTGCATTCTCTTTGTCTATTTGCCCATGGTCTACCGGGGATGCTCGCCCTTCTGGACGGCCGTGCTCCTCTGCGCCGTGACCGCTGTGGCTACACTCTACCTGATCGGCGGGCCGGGGAGAAAAACTATGGTGGCTGTGGCTGGAACCATTGCGGGAGTTGTCAGCGCGGGACTTGCGGCGACCGTCTTTTCCTATGCAACCGGGGTAACGGGGTGGAATGTCTCCGACATTGAGGACCTGCTTGTCCTGTGGAATACCAACGACATTCAGGTGGGAGGGCTGCTGTTTTCCGGTCTTCTCATCTCCAGCCTGGGGGCAGTCATGGATCTGGCCATGTCCATCAGCAGCGCGATGAGTGAGCTGTGCGTCCAAAACCCCAGTCTCACCCGGAGGGAGCTGTTCCGGTCGGGGGTGCAGGTGGGCCGGGATATGGTGGGAACCGACAGCAATACTCTGATCCTGGCCTTTGCGGGGAGCAGTGTGTCCATGCTGCTGCTGGACTATGCCTACGACCTGCCCTATCTTCAGATCATCAATTCCAATAACATAGGCATCGCCATAATGCAGGGTCTTGCCGGAAGTTTCGGTGTGGTGCTCAGCGCCCCGGCCACGGTGCTTTTGGGAACCCTTCTCTTTCGGGGAAGGCAGAGACCCCGGGCACAGGGACAGGAGGAACAGCTGAATCCATCGCCCGCAGAGATAAATGGGAACTTTCTGGAGGGAGGTACGGCGGCAGATGGGCAAGCCATCGGGGAAACGGACACACCTGAATGAATAATCTTATCAATATTCATGTAAATATGAATATTATCATGCTTTATGTGAATTATTTCCCGAAAATTCAGCTGCAATGAGGAATACTTATTCAAAATTGTACTTGCAATTTATCCTGCAAGGTGGTAGACTGAAGCATATTAAATATACGGAGGAAATTACCATGGCTCAAGTGAAAAAAGTGGTTCTCGCCTATTCCGGCGGTTTGGATACCTCAGTGATCATCCCGTGGCTGAAAGAGCATTACGACAATTGCGAGGTCATCGCCGTATCTGCCGATGTGGGGCAGGGCAGTGAGCTGGAGGGGCTGGAGGAGAAGGCCATCAAAACCGGCGCCTCCAAGCTGTACATTGAGGACCTTGTGGATGAGTTTGTAGGGGATTACATTTTCCCCACCATGAAGGCGGGGGCAAAATATGAGGATTATCTGCTGGGCACGTCCTTTGCCCGTCCCATTATCGCCAAGCGCATCACCGAGATCGCGCTGAAGGAAGGCGCGGATGCCATTGCCCACGGCTGCACCGGCAAGGGCAACGATCAGGTGCGGTTTGAACTTGCCATCAAGGCATTTGCCCCCGGGATGAAAATCATCGCTCCCTGGCGTACCTGGGAGCTGGACAGCCGCGATAAGGAAATTGATTACGCGGAAGCCCATAATATTCCCCTGAAAATCAACCGAGAAACCAATTATTCCAAGGATAAAAACCTCTGGCACCTCTCCCACGAGGGACTGGATCTGGAGGATCCCGCTCTGGAACCCCAGTATGAGAAGGAGGGTTTCCTTGAGATGGGAGTATCCCCCGTCAACGCGCCGGATGTACCCACCTATGTCTCCGTTGACTTTGAAAAGGGTTTGCCTGTCGCCGTGGATGGGAAGAAGATGAAGGGCAGCGATATTATCCGAACCCTCAACGAGATCGGCGGAAAGAACGGTGTCGGCATTCTGGATATCGTGGAGAACCGTCTTGTCGGCATGAAATGCCGCGGTGTGTATGAGACCCCCGGCGGCGCTATTCTGTACCATGCCCATGAGGTGCTGGAGACCCTGACACTGGATAAAATGACTGCTCATAAGAAAGCGGAGCTCGCCATTACCTTCGGTGAGCTTGTCTATAACGGCCAGTGGTATACGCCCCTGCGGGAGGCGCTGTCCGCCTTTGTGGACGTGACTCAGCAGAACGTGACGGGTACGGTCAAGCTAAAACTCTACAAGGGTAATATCATCAACGCCGGTGTGAGCTCGCCCTACTCCCTTTATAGTGAGAACATCGCCACATTTGGGGAAAGTGATTACAACCAGATGGATTCCGAGGGTTTCATCAACCTCTATGGTCTGCCCATCAAGGTGCAGGCGCTGCTCAGGCAGGGCTTGCTGAAGTAAGCGGATTCCAATGATTTTGTGACCACAGAAGAGCCGGGAATCCGGCTCTTCTTATATCAGACTGGAGTGCTTTTATTATGAAACTTTGGGCCGGACGGTTCCAAAAAGAAACTGATACCCTTGTCAACGATTTTAATTCCTCCATCACCTTTGACGCCCGCCTCTACCGGCAGGACATCGCCGGTTCCATCGCCCACGCCACCATGCTGGGGGAGCAGGGGATTATCGCAAAGGAGGAGGCTGACGAGATCATCGCGGGCTTAAAGGCCATTTTGGATGATATTGAGGCCGGACACGTGGAATTTTCCGTGGATAACGAGGATATCCACATGAATATTGAGACAATGCTCACCGAGCGCATCGGACAGACGGGCAAGCGCCTGCATACTGCCAGAAGCCGCAACGATCAGGTTGCCGTGGATTTCCGCATGTATGTCAGGCAGGAAATCTCCGTGACCATCAGCATGGTGCTGGAGCTTGAGAAGGTTCTGGTGAAGAAGGCACGGGAGCATCTGGACACCGTGATGCCAGGCTATACCCATTTGCAGCGGGCGCAGCCCACTACCTTTGCCCATTACATGATGGCATACGCCAACATGCTCCGCAGAGACATCACCCGTCTGGAGGACTGCCTGGAGCGTATGGATGAGTGCCCCTTGGGAGCTGGCGCTTTGGCAACCTCCACCTATCCCGTGGACCGCTTCCGCACCGCGCAGCTGCTGGGTTTTTCCAAGCCGACCGACAATTCCATGGATGCCGTCTCCGACCGGGATTTTGCCATTGAGCTCACCTCTGCGCTGTCCATCCTGATGATGCATCTCTCCCGGTTTTCCGAGGAAATTATTCTCTGGTGCTCCTGGGAGTTTAAATTTGTGGAGCTGGACGATGCCTATTCAACCGGTTCCTCCATTATGCCCCAGAAGAAGAATCCCGACGTTGCCGAGCTGGTGCGGGGCAAGACCGGACGGGTGTACGGCTCCCTCGTAACGCTTTTGACTGTTATGAAAGGGATTCCGCTGGCCTATAACAAGGATATGCAGGAAGATAAGGAGCCGGTGTTTGACGCCATCGACACGGTGGAGCAGTGTGTGCCGGTGTTCACCGCAATGGTGGACACACTGACAGTTAAGACTAAAACTATGGCACGGGCGGCCTCCGGCGGCTTTATCAACGCCACCGACTGCGCCGACTATTTGGTGAAAAAAGGGCTTCCCTTCCGCGACGCCTATATGATCGTGGGCCGTCTGGTGAATATGTGCATCAAGAACGGCGAGGATCTGGAGACGCTCACCCTGAAGGATTTTCGCGCCATTTCCTCAGTGTTTGACGAGGATGTGTATCAGGCGCTGCTGCTGAAGACCTGCGTCAACGGACGCAAGGTTTATGGCGGCCCCTCCCGTGGGTCTGTGGAGAAGCAGATCGAAAGTATCGAGGCGTTTCTGGAGGCGAGAGCCTCATGAGACCCAAAATATACATTGACGGCAAGGAGGGTACCACCGGACTCCAGATTTACGACCGGCTGGGGGGGCGTGATGATATCGAGCTGCTGCTCATTGACGATGAGAAGCGCAAAGATACCGGTGAGCGGAAAAAGCTCTTAAACGCCGCCGACCTAGTGTTTCTTTGCCTGCCGGATGCCGCGGCGCGGGAGGCGGTTTCCCTCATTGAGAATGGCTCTACCAGGGTCATTGACGCGTCCACGGCTCACCGGGTGGCTCCCGGCTGGGTTTACGGATTCCCCGAGCTGTTTCCCGATCAAAGGCAGGCGGTGCGCGGCGCGAAGCGGCTGGCAAACCCAGGCTGTCATGCCACAGGCTTTCTGGCCTGCGCCGCTCCTCTGGTTCAGATGGGAATCCTGCCTAAAAGCTATCCTGCGACCTGCTATTCCCTCACCGGATATTCCGGGGGGGGTAAGAAGATGATTGCCGAATATGAGGACGCAAACCGAGATGCGCTTCTGGCCTATCCGGGAACCTATGGGTTGACTTTGGGGCATAAACACCTGCCGGAAATGACTTATTACGCGCAGCTGGAGACGGCTCCTGTGTTCTGCCCCGTTGTGGACGACTACTATGAGGGGATGGCGACCACCGTGATGCTTCATAACCGCCTGCTGGCGGAGCATGTCACGGCGGAAACCGTCTGGAGAACGCTGGATGATTACTATACGGGGGAGCGGTTTATTTCCGTGGCTCCCTTCGGCGGAACAGCCGGCCGCCTTTATTCCGGCGTGCTGGCGGGAACCAATCATCTGGAACTGACCGTCTCTGGAAACGAAGAGCGCACCATTGTGACCGCGCGGTTTGACAATCTGGGAAAAGGCGCGTCAGGCGCGGCGGTGCAGAATATGAATATTATGCTTGGCTTCGACGAGGCGGCAGGATTATAATAATGAGGTGTTAGCATGAAGCAGATTTTCGGGGGCGTGACCGCGCCCTTGGGATTTACCGCCGCAGGTGTGCACTGCGGAGTGAAAAATCATAAAACCGACAAAAAGGATTTGGCACTGATTCTCTCCGAGTGTGAGTGTACCGCCGCCGCGACCTATACTTTAAACCGGGTCAAGGCCGCTCCCATTTATGTGACCATGGAGCACTTGGAGAACGGCACCGCCCGCGGCATTCTTGCCAACAGCGGCAACGCCAACGCCTGCGCGCCTTACAGCCACGAGAACGCTGAGAAAATGTGCGAGTACGCGGCAAAGGCGGCGGGTTTAAAGCCGGAGGATTTTGTGGTGGCTTCCACCGGCGTCATTGGCCAGACCATCAATATCGCCGCCATTGAGGGAGGGGTTCCCGCTGCGTTTGCCGCCCTTTCAAGGGATGGCTCCGACGACGCGGCGCGAGCCATTATGACCACTGACTTGGTCAAAAAGGAAATTGCCGTCTCCGTTACCCTGGAGGGCAAAACCGTCACCATCGGCGCCATTGCCAAGGGCTCCGGCATGATTCACCCCAACATGGGCACCATGCTCGCCTTTGTTACCACCGACTGTGCTATTACCCAGGGAATGCTGAAGGACGCGCTGGGGGAAATCGTGCCGCGCACCTTCAACCGCGTCACCGTGGACGGGGACACCTCCACCAATGATATGTGCGTCGTGTTGGCCAACGGAATGGCGGGCAATCCTTTGATTGAGTGGAAGGACAACAGCTACACGGTGTTTTACAAGGCGCTGTATTTTGTATGCGAATATCTGGCAAAAACGATAGCCGCCGACGGGGAGGGCGCATCCAAGCTGGTAACCTGCACCGTGCGGGGCGCCCGCAGCGAGGAAACCGCCGAGCGCCTGTCAAAGGCGGTGGTAGGCTCCTCTCTGGTGAAGGCGGCCATGTTCGGCTCCGACGCCAACTGGGGCCGTGTGCTGTGCGCCATGGGTTATTCGAAAGCGCCCTTCCGTCCGGAATATGTGGATGTGAAATTCTGTTCCACGGCAGGGGAGATCACGGTTTGCGCCCAGGGTGCCGGCCTGAGCTTCGACGAGGAAACCGCCAAGAATGTCTTGTCTCAGAACGAAGTGGTGATCGACGTGGATGTCCACGAGGGAGATGCCCTTGCCACCTGCTGGGGTTGTGACCTGACTTATGACTATGTGAAAATTAACGGGGATTACCGGTCTTAAAGCCGGTACGGCGGAAGTCATCCGCCGTACCTCCGGCGCATTTGCGCCATCCTGCCGGACGAAATCCGAACTTACCAATCAACGAGGTGCAAACAATGTCTTATTCACATATTGACCGCGCCACTGTACTGGCGGAGGCGCTGCCATATATTCAAAAATACAACGGAAAAACCGTAGTGGTAAAGTACGGCGGCAACGCCATGATATCGGAGGAACTGCGTCAGGCGGTGATCTCTGACATTATCCTGCTGCATCTGGTGGGCATCCGGGTGGTGGTGGTGCACGGCGGCGGCCCGGAGATCAATGATATGCTGAAGAAAATCGGGAAGGAGTCCCATTTTGTTCACGGGCTGCGTTACACCGACGCGGAGACTATGGACATTGTTCAGCAGGTGCTTTGCGGCAAGGTGAATAAGGATTTGGTTGCCACGCTCAACCGGATGGGCGGACGCGCCATTGGCCTGTGCGGGATGGACAGCGGCCTTCTGCAGGCGGAGCAGCTGGACGAGAAATATGGGCTGGTGGGCAATATCACGAAGGTCAACCCGGACATCGTGGCGGACTGCCTGATCAATCATTATATCCCTGTGGTATCCACCGTGGCTCAGGGGATTGACGCTGACACCGCTTACAATATTAACGCGGATACCGCCGCTGCAAAACTGGCTATCGCACTGGGAGCGGAAAAACTGGTGCTGCTCACCGATGTGCGGGGGCTGCTCCGCGACCCTCGGGATGACGCGACGCTGATTCACGTGGTACATGTTTCCGAGGTGCCGGGACTGATTAAGGACAATATCATTTCCGGCGGCATGATTCCGAAGGTGGACTGCTGTGTGGAGGCCGTCCGCTCCGGAGTAAGGCGGGCGCATATTCTCGACGGACGGATTCCCCATTCTATTTTAATTGAAATGCTTTCCGACGAGGGCGTCGGCACCATGCTGCTGTAACTTGGTAAGGATGACGGCGGGGAAAAAAGGAAGGGTTTTGAAATGAATTTTGAAGAACTGAAAGCGCTGGATCACGAGTATGTTATGCAGACCTACGGGCGGTTCGAGGTGGATATCGATCACGGCTCGGGAGCCACCCTGTATGATCTGGCGGGCAGGGAGTACATTGACTTCAGCTCCGGTATCGGTGTCTGCTCCATCGGCTACGGTAATCAGCGCTGGGCGGAGGCTATCACCAAACAGGCGTTGAAGCTGGGCCACATCTCCAACCTGTTTTATACCCAGCCCTACGCACAGCTGGCGGAGATTCTGTGCCGCCGGAGCGGGATGTCCAACGTCTTTTTTGCCAACTCCGGAGCGGAAGCAAACGAGGGTATCATCAAGCTGGCCCGTAAGTACAGCTTCGACAAGTACGGGAAGGGGAGGGGAACCATCATCACCCTGACCAATTCCTTTCACGGGCGCACCGTTACCACCCTTTCCGCCACCGGACAGGAGACATTTCACAACTACTTCTTCCCCTTTAACGATGGCTTCCGCCACGCGGAGCCCACGATAGAAAGCGTGCAGGCGGTAGCGGGGCACGACGTCTGCGCGGTGATGCTGGAGCTCATTCAAGGCGAGGGCGGTGTTCTCCCTATGGAGGGGGAGTTTGTGCGGAAGCTGGCCGAGCTTTGTCAGAAGCGGGATTGGCTTCTGCTGATAGATGAGGTGCAGACCGGCATCGGGCGCACCGGTTCTCTTTTTGCCTACCAGCAGTACGGCGTACTGCCAGATGCGGTTTCCTTTGCCAAGGGAATCGCGGGAGGGCTGCCGATGGGCGGTTTTATGGCAAACAAGAAGTGTCGCGGCGTGATGACTGCCGGAACTCACGGCACCACCTTTGGCGGAAATCCCATCTGCGCCGCCGCCGCGCTTGAGGTACTGGACATTCTGGACGATCATCAGCTTCTGGAGGTGCAGGAGAAGGGTGATTATATCAGAGGTCAGATTGAGTCCATGGACGTTGCCTGCCTTGGCAGCACCAGAGGTCTCGGACTCATGATCGGTATTGAGGTGCTGGGCAGCCAGACCAATAAGGAACTGGCGGCGAAGCTGGTTGAAAATGGGGTGCTCTGCCTCACCGCGGGGAAGATGCTGCGGATGCTCCCGCCCTTGACCATTACAAAAGAAGAAATCGACAAGGGTTTGTCGATTTTAAAACAAGTACTTGCTTGACGGTCGAAAAAAGAGGTGATAAAATGAAAAAAGATTTAACAAAGCTGCTGGATCTGAACAAAGAGGATATCAACAATATCCTCAACGCCGGAGATCAAATGAAGTATAACCAGCGGCACGGCATCATCCATGATTACCTCCGGGGCAAAACACTGGCTATGATTTTCGAGAAGAATTCCACCCGCACCCGGGTTTCCTTTGAAGCGGGAATGTATCAGCTGGGCGGCCACGCGCTGTTTCTGTCCGGGAAGGAATCCCAGATCGGCAGAGGGGAGCCGGTGGAGGATACCGCCCGTGTGCTGGCGCGTTATTGCGATGGGATTATGATCCGCACCTTTGCCCAGAGCGAGGTGGAACTGCTGGCGCGGCATACCTCCATTCCTGTCATCAACGGGCTGACCGATTTTGCCCATCCCTGTCAGGTGCTGGCCGATCTCATGACCATCCGTGAGCGGATGACTCGCCTGGAAGGGCTGAAGCTCTGCTACATTGGCGATGGCAATAATATGGCAAATTCTCTAATTGTAGGCGGGCTGAAGTGCGCCATGAACGTGGCGGTGGCCTGCCCGGAGGGATACGATCCCGCCCCGGAGGTGCTGGAGTTCGCGAAAACAGCCACCGGAGCTGGCTTTATCCTCAGCCGCGACCCCAGGGAAGCGGCGCGGGACGCCGATGTGGTGATCACGGATGTATGGGCGTCCATGGGCATGGAGGAAGAGGTGCAGAAGCGGCGGATTGCCTTTGAAGGTTATCAGGTGAATGACGAGCTGATGAAGCTGGCCAAAAACGGAGCCATGGTACAGCACTGTCTGCCCGCTCACCGGGGCGAGGAGATTACTGCAGAGGTATTTGAAGCTCACGCCGATGAAATTTTTGAAGAGGCGGAGAATCGTCTTCACGCGCAAAAGGCTGTCATGTATCTTCTGATGGGAGATAAATAGATTGCGGGAAAAGGAGTCGATCAAAAATGGCATACACATGGTCGAAAAATCTGGATACGGGAAACATGATGATTGATACCCAGCATAAGCAGCTGATTCAGGCCATCAATGACTTGCTGGAGGCTTGTTCCAAGGGCAAGGGCAGAGATGAACTGAAAAAAACAGTCGATTTTCTCCTGCAGTACACCCTCAAGCACTTCGGCGACGAGGAAAAGCTGCAGCAGTCCACCGGCTATCCGGATTATCCCAATCACAGGAAGCTGCACGCCGAGTTTACGCAGGCGGTGAGAGATCTGTCCAAGGAGCTGGAGGAGAAGGGAAGCTCCATCGTCATGGTCGGAAAGATCAACAGCGCGGTGGGAGACTGGCTGATCCGTCACATTCAAAAGGAAGACGTCAAGGTTGCCAAGCACGTTCAGGACTATAAGAAGTAATATTGCTGTTGATGAGACTGTCACAGAGATAAAGGAGGAAACCGTATGGCATATGTATGGTCAAAGGCGCTGGAGACCGGACACGCGGCGATTGATACGCAGCATAAGCAGCTGGTGGAAACGGTGAACAATCTGCTGGATGCCTGCTCCAAAGGCAAGGGACGGGATGAAATCAAAAAGGTAATGGGCTTTTTGCTGCAGTATACCGTCAAGCACTTTGCGGATGAAGAACGGCTTCAGCAGTCCAGCGGATATCCGGATTATCTGAACCACAAAAAAATCCACACTGAATTTACACAGACCGCGAAAAATCTCGCAGCGGAGCTGGAGGAAAAGGGCCCCTCCATTGTGATGGTCGGAAAAATCAACAAGGTTCTGGGCGATTGGCTGATTCAGCACATCCAGAAGGAAGATATGAAAATCGCCAAGTACATACAAGAAAAGAGCAAATAAGAAAAATAGATACCCGCCGGTACATCCGGCGGGTATCTATTTTTGCTTCTGCCATGTTTCCTGTCCTGACGTGGATGGCACTCCACCGGGTCGGAACCTTGAATTGGACATCGGTTTCCGCGCGCTGCCGCGGAGTCATTTCATGAAAGCTTCATAAAAAACACTTTACAAATACAACTTACGGTTGTATTATGGGGGATGAGGTGAAATCAATGCTGGCACAAAAACTGAAACAGCTCCGAAAGGGGCTTAAGCTGACACAGGGAGAGCTGGCGGCCCGGTTTGGGGTAACGCAGCAGGCGATTGCAAAGTGGGAAGCGGGGCGCGCGCTGCCGGAGACGGAGACCATTTCCCGTATTGCTGCATTTTTCCGCGTGACCACGGATTATCTGCTGGATATGACCGATACCTTTGTGCCCTTGGGGCCGGTTTCCAGTGTACGGATCATCGGCGCTGTCAAGGCTGGGTATGACGCGCTGGCATTGGAAGAGGATTTGGGCAGCGCCCTTGCCGAGGTGAAGGACGCGGAGTGTTACCGATATCTGGTGGTCAAAGGCGATTCCATGGCTCCGCATATCCGCGAGGGGGATCTTGCCCTCGTCCGTCTCCAGTCCGAACTGAATAACGGCGATCTTGGTGTGGTCCTTTACGGAGACGGTGAGGCCACGTTGAAGCAATATTACTACACAGATGGAGCAGTCACGCTGGTGCCGTTGAACGACGCGTATGAAACCGTTACACTTCGGGGGCATGAACTGGAAGGGCTGATGATTTTCGGCCGGGTTGTGGAAACCAAAACGAGATGGTGAGGAGGGCGGATTAATGGACTTAATGGAAAAATTGACGATCCTGGCCGACAGCGCCAAGTATGACGCGGCCTGCACCTCGTCTGGCACAGATCGTCCCGGGAACACTGTTGCTGCCGGATGCTGCCACTCCTTTTCCGCCGACGGCAGATGTGTCAGCCTGCTGAAGGTGCTGATGACGAACCATTGCATTTATGACTGCAAGTATTGCGTCAACCGAGCCAGCAACGACTGCCGCCGCACCGCCTTTACGCCGGAGGAGCTTGCTGAGCTGACCATTGAATTTTACAGGCGCAACTATATTGAGGGACTCTTCCTCTCCAGCGGTGTGATCCGCAGTCCGGATTACACCATGGAACAGATGATTGGAACGCTGCATCTTCTGCGTTATCGCCACAATTTCTGGGGATATATTCACGCGAAGACCATTCCAGGTGCGTCACCGGAGTTGGTGCGCCGTCTCGGCCTGCTGGCAGACCGAATGAGCATCAACGTCGAACTGCCCAGTGAGCAGAGCCTTTCCCAGCTTGCCCCACATAAAAAGCGGCAAGCCATTTTTTCTCCCATGCAACAGATTTGTTTGGAAGAAAAACAGAGCCGCCGGGAGCTGGCGGTCTACCGGAAGGCAGAGCGGTTCGCGCCGGCCGGCCAGGCTACGCAGATGATCATTGGCGCAAGCCCGGAGACGGATTACCAAATTATCAATCTGGCCGCCGCCATGTATGGTAAATACGCGCTTAAACGCGTCTTTTACTCGGCATATATCCCGGCGGTGGAGGATTCTCTCCTGCCCGCGCTGGACGCAAAGCCGCCGCTCCTGCGTGAGCACCGACTCTACCAGGCGGACTGGCTGATACGACAGTACGGCTTCGGGGCGGAGGAGCTTTTGAGCCCCGATACGCCAAATTTTAATCTCTATCTCGATCCGAAATGCAACTGGGCAATCAATCATATGCATGAATTCCCTGTGGATGTGAACCAAGCGGCGCTTGAAGTCCTGCTTCGTGTTCCTGGTATTGGCCCCACGAGCGCGCGGCGCATCATAACCGCCAGAAGAAACGGACGTCTGGGGCTGACGGAGCTCAAACGCATCGGGGTGGTTTTAAAGCGGGCGCAGTATTTTATCAAAGCATCCGACTGGCTTCCGGGCGCGAGGCTGGAACGGCAGACTACCATCAGGGCGCTCATTGATCCCAAGGTTTATTCATTCGGAATGGAGCAGCTATCCCTCTTTTCGGATAATCCCGGCTCCCGGCCCCTGCCGACGGCCCGAGATGTGAAATCTATTACCGAAGCGGTGGAGGAGACGGTATTATGTCTGGCGTCAAGCCTTTAGCGGTTCCCGTCAATGTGATTTATACCTACGACGGGAGTTTTGAGGGTTTTTTATGCTGTGTGTTTGAAAGTGTTTACTCCCGCGAGCTTCCGTTTGACATCCTGTGTGAAGAGGATGCGCCACTGATGTTAATGGAAATGCGTTCCGTCGTGACAGACCCTGAAAAGGCGGAGCGTGTACGCGCCTCTATTCGTCTGAAAATTTCGGGCCGTGCGCTGGAACTTGCGATGACGGTATTTTGCAGCTGCCTTGACCACAAGGAGCTGCGGATGCTGGAGTTTCTCTTGCAAGGCTACCGGGAGGGCGGGAAGCTGTGCCTTAAGCTGGGCAATGCGGTGATGGAGCCGCTGCTGCGCGCGGAAAAGCATCTGCTGGGCGAGGCCAACCTCTTAAAGGGATTTGTTCGTTTTGCCGACGTAGGCGGTGCGCTGGTGGCCGTGATTACGCCAAAAAACTTTATTCTGCCGTATATCGCGCGGCATTTTGTCCTGAGATATCGTGAGGAGGAGTTTATGGTATTTGACAAAACCAACCGGACGGCGCTTGTTTACCAGGACGGTAAGGTCGAGATGCTCCGGTTTGATCATGTGACGATTCCGGAGGCATCAGAAAGCGAGGCACGGTATCAGGCGCTGTGGAAACGGTTTTACGATACCATCGCCATTGAGGGACGGGAAAATCCACGCTGCAGAATGACCCATATGCCCAAGCGATACTGGGCAAATATGCTGGAGGTGAGCGATCTGGTTCGTCCGGCTCCCTGAGTTTTGAATCACCGCATTCCCATGCCCGCTGTTTGTGATTTTCTCGCCTATTTGATTTCAAACGGGTTCTCTCGCCCTTGTTCCCAATCGCAGAGGCTTTTGATGGAGTTTTCCACCATATTGGATACCGCTTCTTCCGTATAGAACGCCGTATGAGGTGTCACGATGACGTTGGGATAAGAGCTTAGAATGGCTAAGTCGTGATTCCCGATTACCTCATTCATTCGATTGAGGTAATATAAATTGCGCTCATTTTCAATAACATCCAACGCGGCAAAACCAATCTTGTGCTGATCGAGGCCTTCAATGAGCGCGGCGGTATCGATCAGGGCTCCTCTTGCGGTGTTAATGAGTATGACTCCGTCTTTCATGGCTGAGATGGACTGCTTGTTAATCATATGGAAGGTGTCCGGAATCAGAGGGGTGTGAAGCGTGAGAATATCGCATTGCTGAAAGAGTATCTCCAACGGTGCGTACTGCGCATATTGGGTAACAGATTGGTTGGGATGCGTGCCATAGGCGAGGAGCCTGCATCCAAACCCATGCAGATGCTTCAGCACGGTGCTGCCAATTTTGCCTGTCCCAATCACTCCAACGGTGCAATTGGACAACTCCTTTCCAAGCTTGCCTTTCAATGTGTAATCCTGCACATCCGCGCGCTTTAAAATATGAGTTATGTTCCTGCATGCCATCAGCATGAGCATAATAGCATAATTTGCAACGCTATTGGGAGAATACGCAATGTTTGCAACCTTGATTCCAAGCTCCCGCGCTTTGTTAATGTCTATGTGATCGTATCCAATGGTTCTGGTGGAAATGTATCGGATGCCAAGCTTGTGAAAACACTCCAGAAGTGCGGCATCCATGGGGGTAGTTATAATATTCACCGCATCATAGCCCCGGGCCAGGCTCACGGTATCCAGAGAAGGCGGCTGTGCGGTGTAGTCATATTCACAGCCATTTTCCTTGCAAAAACGATCAAAATATGCTTTTTCATCATATTCACGCAAGTTATATACGAAAATCTTCATTTCTTTCACCTATTGTTTCATATGTATCCGCTGGACGAATGCGAGTGGTCAATCATGTGATTCCAAGAGAAATATTACAGCTTTCGTGCCGCATTCCTTTATACAACAGTATAACGCAAAAATGGAAGAAATGAAATAGCCAATTGGTGATACTGTTTGTTCCTAAAGATGGATCATTACAGTTCGGAAATAAAATTGATAAAATAGTGACCGCGATTCATTCTCGTTTTGAACGCTGAACACAAAGGTATCTCCGTGCATAGAATGGAATTGGTATCTGGTATATCGGCAAAGGAGATCCTATATGAAACGTTGCGTACAGCTGGAAAAGGCAGCTGAACAGGTCAGCAATCAGGCTGCCATACCGCCGCTGATTTTTCAATTGCCCCCGGAAGAGGGGCGCGAACAGTTAAACAAGGCTCAGGACGCGCCTGTATTTAAATATCCGGCGTCCGTCTCCACTGTTCAGGTCGACACCGGACAGTATGGCATCGTAGCACTGCACTGTGTCAGACCGGACAATGCTGTGGGCCTTCCAAATGTCATTTACTACATACACGGTGCCGGATGGGTGTTTGGCAACCTGCATACCCACGATAAGCTTGTGCGGGAATTGGCTGCCCGAACCAACTCTGTGGTGCTTTTTCCCGAATATAGCCTTTCGCCGGAGGCCAAATATCCCACGGCGATTGAGCAGTGCTATGCTATTCTCCAGAATCTCCCGGATATCGCGTCGAGAATGGGTTGGCAGTTTGATTGGAATACCCTCACTGTGGCCGGTGACAGCGTGGGAGGAAATATGGCCACGGTCATGACGATCCTTACCAAAAATAGAAATGGCCTGAAGATACAGAAGCAGCTTTTGTACTATCCTGTTACAAACGCCAATTTTAATACCGGATCGTATCGGGAATTTGCCTGTGATTATTATCTCTACCGCGCGGGCATGATGTGGTTCTGGAATCAATATACCACATGCGACCAACAGCGCTGTGAAATCACCGCGTCTCCGCTGCTCGCGCCTCTGGAACAGCTTTGCGGTTTGCCGGACGCGATGGTTTTGAATGGAGAAGCCGATGTCCTCAGAGATGAGGGCGAGGCGTATGCCGGAAAGCTCAGAGCCGCGGGGGTGAATGTCACGGCCATGCGGTTTCAGGCAATCATTCATGACTTTGTGATGCTCAACGCGTTAAATGACACGCAGGCGTGCCGTGCCGCGATGAACGCTTCGACGCAGTGGATTAATCAAAAGAATCATAACGGGGACAGGATGAATTTAAGTTAAAAAAGCGGCCTGATCAAATTGATCAATCTAAAAAGATGGTTTTCCTCAATAAAAGTGGGGAAAACCATCTTTTTCATGGAAAATAATGATACATGATTTCTTTCTGCATTCTGATGGAAGCATTGACAAATGATCAATTTACTTTATATTAACTAAAGAAAAGGAAGTATATGCGGTATACCCAGCCCTATCATTTTTATTTTGAGATGCAAATAATTTTTACGTTATGGGAAAGGCGGAAAAACCGATGGAAAAAGCGGTTTTTCTGGTATCTAAAATGGACAGCTTATCGGAAATTTTGATTCGTCTGGAGCGCCTCGTTACCATCGATACCTCTGTGAGTCAGGGGCGGGAGCTGCCGGCGGCGGAATATCTCAAGGCTGAATTCGAGCGGCAGGGGATTCCCGCTGCGGTCTATGAGCCCTTTCCGGGGAGGGGCAGCGTTATTGCCGAGCTGGCGGGACACAGCCCCGAGACGCTGCTGATTCTGACCCATCTGGACACGGCGGATTTTCTGCCCGGAGCACGAAATCGAATGATCCGCCGGGAAGACCGGTATTACGGCAGGGGAACGCTGGATTGCAAGGGCCTCGCGGCGATTTGGACCCAGGTGCTCTGCGACCTGTATCGCGATCTTGGCTGCCCGAAGCGGTCCGTGCGCTTTATAGCGGCTGCCGGGGAGGAGAGCGGAGGAATGGTTGGGATGGACTGGCTAAGTCGGCACACCGACTGCCTCCGGCAGGTGTTTCTGGCATTGGGAGAAGGAGGGGGCTTTCCGGTTGCTTATAAGGGAAGATGGCTTTTTACACTGCAGACGGGAGAACTGGCGCGGGAGCCACCGTTGGAGGCCATTTATTCCGAGGAGGAACAGCTTCGGATTGTGCATCAGGCCTGTCAGCAGGGCTATTACAGCGGGGAAACCCTGGACTATTTCCGTGACCTTCAAAACGCGCAGACGTCCCGCCGTGTTAGTCGGGAGAGCTTTTACCGAGGGGTGGATACTCTCCTGGGGCAGGGGGACTGTACCGTCCTTTCCCGCTATGCCGGATTGTTTCAGGAAACTCTCGCGGCCTTTGACCCGGGATATGGCCTGCTGCCGGTGATTACCCCTGGCTGGAGCGACAACCGCTTCGCCCGCCGGGCTGGAATCGATACCATTGGATTCTTCCCTTTATCTCTCGATAACCGGATAGGGGGGATACATGGGAGGAATGAGTATATTAATAAAGATAGTATATACTTATCGTACAAATATTTTTATGATATTTTAAAAATATTAATTTATTATGACCATTGAATTTATAAAAATACCTGTTATACTGAGCTAAAATCCCCTGATGGGGGATATAGACGGGAGGCGGGCGCATGACCGGCAAAGAAACCACATCCGCGTTTGAGTACAAGGTTTTCCTGCTCCCGGTTATGTTGCTCGTGCTGATCCTCATTGCCGCGCTGTTCCAGTATGTGTGGGTTGGAGTGCTCCCTTTTTCCTTCGCGCTGATTCCTCTGGCGCTGGGCGGCTTTGTGGTGATAAAGTCCACTGTGGAGGCCACCATTGGAAAAAAGAAGATCACCGCGGGTATGCTGGTAGTCTTGGCGCTGCTGGGAACGACCTATGTGGGCGAGTATCTCTCCGGCGCCATCGTCAGCTTCATGATGATTTTCGGCGAATTTTTGGAAGGCCTCACCCTGGAAAAAACAAAAAACGCCGTTCGGGAGCTGGTGAAGCTGGTTCCTGTCAATTGCCGGAAGCTGATTGACGGACAGTTTCAAACGGTCTCCATCAAGCAGGTACGTAAGGGAGATATTCTTCAGGTATTGGCGGGAGAGAAGATTGCGGTGGATGGCGTGATCCACCGAGGCCACGCCGCCATCAATGAGTCGGCCATCACCGGCGAATCCATGCCGGTGGATAAAGGCCCCGGCGATCGGGTGTTTGTGGGTACCCTGAACGAAAACGGCGTGATTGAGCTGGAAACCGAAAAAATCGGCGGTGCCACCGTTCTGGGCAAGATTATAAAGACGGTGAAGCAGGCACAGGACAACAAGGGCAGAGCCCAACGCATCGCTGACACTTTTTCCGGTTATTTTCTCCCCGTCATTCTCGCGGTCTGTATGATTACATATCTTATTACCTGGGATCTCATGCGGGTCATGACGATCATGGTCATCGCCTGTCCCTGTGCGCTGGTTCTCGCCACCCCTACGGCGGTGATTGCCAGCGTGGGCAACGCCGCGAAACGAGGCGTACTGATCAGAGGCGGCGATGTTCTGGAAAACTGCGCTAAGGTCACCACTGTTTGCTTTGACAAGACCGGAACCATCACCAAGGGTATGCCTGAGGTCATTGACCTGTTTCTTTCTAGCGGTGTGTCCCGTGAGGATGTCCTATATGCCATGGCTCTCACGGAAAAAAACTCTGCGCACCCCATTGCAAGGGCTGTGAACCGCTATCTGGCGCGGCAGGTGGATTATGCTGCTCTGCCCAATGCGGAGTTCGAGATGCTCTACGGGCGCGGCATCCGGGCGGTTTATGGCGGCGATATCTATGAGGTGTCCAATTCCAAGGCGCTGGAGTATGTAAAAGACCCCCGGCTGGAGCTGAAGGTATTTCTGGCCGATCAGGAAAACGCCGGAAGAACAGCTCTTGTGGTGCTGAAAAACAGCATTGCGCTGGGGGCGGTGTCTGTGTCCGACACCATCCGGGACTACGCCGGGGAAACCATACGCCAGCTCAAAAAAACGGGTATCAGCCATGTGGTCATGCTGACTGGGGATAATGAGTATACCGCTAGGCAAATCTGTGCCGAGGCGGGGATTGACGAATTTCGGGCTAATCTTCTCCCAGCGCAGAAGCTGGATGCCATCAAGGAGCTTCAGAGTAAGGGCGAGGTGGTTGCCATGGTGGGCGACGGAGTCAACGACGCCCCTGCTCTGGTCCTGGCGGATGTTGGCATCGCTATGGGTGCGGCGGGAACCGATGTGGCGGTGGAAGCCTCCAACATTACCTTGATGTCTGACCGGATCGATATGCTTCCCGCCACCTTCGCGCTTTGCAAACGCTCTTATGGAATCATCAAGCAGAATATTGTGGTATTCGCAGTATGTGTCAACGTGGCGGGCGTACTGCTGTCCGGTCTGGGTTTTCTCAATCCTATGGAAGCCGCACTGATCCACAACGCCTCCTCTATTTTTGTGGTGCTCAATTCCTCAAGGCTGCTGGGCTACCAATACCAATTATCATAACCACCGCTGGAATAACTTCCGCAGCGTGGCGGACGTCTTCGGTTTCCTGCCGTTGTGGCGGCATATGACATACCTGAATCATTCCATTATTTTATTTGATGAAAGGAGCGTTTCTGATGCATGAGGGTAAGCACGGCATACTGGACGGACTGGAGGATATGGATGATCTGTTCGGACTGGAAGACGAGGAAGAGGAAGATAAAGAAGGGCATGAACATGGGGACTGCGGCTGCCATAAGCACAAGCATGAGCACGATGACACATAACTGAGTTTTGAAAACGCCCGCCGGAGTCGACAGCTCCGACGGGCGTTTTCCTGGTTCATCGCATTTCTTATCGGAAGGCCACCACGCTGTGCCGGAAAAATCAGGCGGCATTTGACCTTCTGGAAATTATGTGGACAAAGTGCGGCAAAGAATGGTTCACGAAAGGAATACGAACAGCTCGTGTATGGAACGGCTCCAATCACGATATGACTTTGTTTTTTCCTTTTCTTTTTGCCTGATATAGCTTCTTATCCAGCAGCTCAATCACATCATTGACAGTCTGCACGCCGCTGGTGTGATCAATCGTTTGCACACCAAAGCTGCATGTGACATAAAAACCGCCCCTGCCGTAATAATGCTTTTTTTCGGCAATTGCATTGCGCAGGCGATCCGCGATTTGAACCGCGTTTTTTTGATTGATGCTGGGCAGGCAGAAGAGAAATTCGTCGCCTCCGTAGCGGGCCAACCAACCGTCTTTCCTGCGGAACAGCTGTTTAAACACATTTGCTGTTTCGCTTAATACATGATCGCCGACCACGTGCCCATACTGGTCGTTTATTTTTTTAAACAGGTCAATATCCGCATAAATAAATGAAATAGGCTTCCTGTTTTGGAATGCCCATTTTAAATTGATGGGCAATTGCTTGTCGATAAACCGTCGATTGTGTAAATTTGTAAGAGAATCAATAAAAACTAATTTTTTGATATAATGAAAAGAAACTTGGTCATTGTCGGAGGATTTGGACAGAATGAGTTCCAGAATACAGGTCTGACCATCAATGGTAATTGGCGCTTCGAGTTTTTGCGCATTTTTTTGAATCGAAAGAATGAGATTGCTTAAAACCGGAGTTTCATCTTGCTTGTTTTCCGAATTGGAACGACCCAACTCTTCGTAGATGACAAGTCTGCTCTTGACGTCTATGATGCGAACAGTTTGGTAGAATTTGCGGAGGGTGCACATCAAATCCTCCGCTTGACTCAAGTTGTAGGAATTCATACTATCCCCTCATAACCGACGATAATACGGACATCATTTTTTGCTATGAAATATGTTGTAATATCAAAAAAACCGCTTATGTGACATATTTTTTTATATTATAACATATATTCCTGGAATATTTCAAGCATTACAGCGTATATATTTGGAATGATTCTTCCAGAATATCAATTATGATATGCTTGGAGGTGAATCCATTGTCAGATTATGAGAAATTCGTACGGGATCGCATCACACAGCTCAGGCTTCGAAAGGGAATATCAGAATATCAGCTCAGTCATGACCTCGGTCATAGCAGAAGTTATATTTACAACATCACATCGGGAAAGGCTCTGCCTCCACTGGCCGGGCTGTTTACGATATGTGAATATTTTGATATAACCCCGCGTGAGTTTTTTGATGACAGGCTGTCCTCTCCCGAGCTGATCCACAAAGCCGTGGACGGGTTAAAATGCCTTGGTGATGACGATATTTTAATGATTTTACAATACATTAACCGGCTGAAAAAGTAGTTTTTGCGGATTGCCGCGGCCATGCAATGACGGCATAATAAATGCACCTTGAAATAGTCACTCAGACTAAACTCAAGGTGCATTTTGCTATCAATGACAGCGTTTCCTGATTCATGATGACGAAGCGCGTCTCAAACCATCCGCAAATGCGCTTTTTATCATGCTGGACATTATAGATCAAAGAAGCGGGAGATGTTAAAGTGCCTGAATGCCGGTTTCGCCGGTGCGGATACGAATAACGTCGCTGATGTCGCTGACGAAAATTTTTCCGTCGCCCACCTCACCGGTGGCAATTTCCTCCAGAACCCGCTTAATCAGCAGATTCGCCGTCTCTTCGTCCACCACGGTTTCCACTTTGGTTTTTTGAAAAATATTCTCGAAATAAGAGGTGCCGTGATAAGTAAATTTTTTGCCGCGCTGATTGCCATAGCCGGAAATACGGGTAAACATGGCGCCCTTTGCGTTGCACTCATTGAGCAGCAGCTTCATGGCTGCAACCTTTTCCGGACGAATGATGATCTCAAGCTTTTTCATGATGAGGTCTCCTTTCAATGCTTTTTAAATTGTTCAAAACTTCGGGCCTGGCCCGCATGACGGGCGGGAGTCCGGAATTTTCTTAAGAGATTTTGCGGAAGAGCATCCGGCTTGAGCTTTAACGCGATCAGAAGTCCCAGAAGAATCAGGACAACACCGCAGACAAAGCGGCCTGTAATGAGTTCGTGGAGGAATATGGCGGAAAGCAGGGTGGCTAGGGGCGGTTTGAGGAGAAATACCATCGCCCCCGTGCTGGTGTTCAGATTGGCTAGCGCCGAGAAATAAAACAGATAGGCAAGTCCGGTTCCTACGATGGAACTGTACAGAAATTGAGGGAGCACGGTGCCGATGGGAAAGTAAAATGGATTTTCTCCCCGGGAAAGACCCTGAACTACGACCAAAGGCACCAGGGTGAGCGAACCGAAAATGGACACCAGGCAAGTGGATGCGGTGGGACCAATTTTGGAAATAATCCACTTTTTGCTCAGCACGGTATAAAGGCAGAAAAGCAGCATCGACACAATCGTCACGGCGACGCCAGCCAGAAACGTGGGGCTGGAGGCGTTGGATGCCAGCAGATCAAAGCAGGTGAGAGCCAATCCCATTGCTCCGACCAGCAGTCCCAGCATTTTGGGTTTGCTCAGCCGCTCCTTTAAAAACACAGAGGCAAACAGTGCAACAAACAGGGAGTTGGAGCCAAATATCACCGCGGAAAGGCTGGCACTGGTGTAAAATATTCCGATTTGTGCCAGTGTCATGCTTACAAACACAAGAAGAAAGCCGAACACGAACAATAAACCTACATCGCCTGCAGTCAATTTGATGTTTCTCCCGCGCATATCCCGGATGGAAAAGGGAAGCAAAAAAAGTCCGCCGATTAAAAAACGATAGAACGTGAGCTGCGCGCCGCTTAAGACGCCTGACATGGTTTTGGTGACCACCTCAAAAGTGCTGAAGACGAGAATGGAAATGAGCACCAGAATAAGATACCGGGAGGAGCTTGTTGTTTTCACAGTGATAAACCTTCTTTTTATAATGGTAGTCTCCGGCTTACGCCGGATGCAGTGCAGGGCACGGTTTGGCGGTAAGGAAGGCTTATCCCCGCTCCCACTTAGGCCGGTATTCCTCGGGCAAGGTGCGGCGTCCTTTTTCGGTCAGAAAAGAATATACAAGCCGTTCAATGACGTCCATAGCGGTGGAAGGGTAGTTCATACTGTGAGGCTTATGAACATATTCCACAAAGATGCCGCGATTGGTGAAAATAATGAGTTCCGCAATGTACTCCGCAGATACCTCCCCTGCGATCTCCTTGCGGCGCTGCCCGCGGGAGATGATATGTCCCACCATGGGAAGACGGTCCTTGTTAATGGTCTCCACCGCGGAGGTAGAGCGCATAATGCAGGACCAAAGCTCGGAAGATTTTTGGAAAGGGTGGCTGACAAGATGCCGAAACAGTTCAATCAACTGAACATAGCTGTGAAGCGTGCTGTCTGTATCGGGGGTGTCGGCAATGATTGCCTTTGGCAAAAGCTCGTAGAGCAGATCGTCCTTGGATTGAAAATAATAATAGAAGGTTCCTACTGTAATACCGGCGGCTTCTGATATTTGGGAAACGGATACCTTGTCAAAGCCGCTTTTTTGCACCAGCTTCTTGGCGCAGCGCACAATACGGCGCTTTGTTTCGATGGCCTGTTTGGCGCGTGAGGTTAATTCTGCCTTTGCCATGCCCCATACTTCCTCTCCGTATCAACTCATTCAGATCCATTTGACGGGGTTACTTCATCTAGCGTGATAGATGAAAAAATATTTCAAATTCTCATATGTCAAATTGACTACTGAAAATATTATATAACAGGTTAGATGAAAAAATCAATATATATCAACAAAAAATGAATATATAATTTTAAATAAAAAATAGTTCATCTAATCAATTAGGTGAAAATGCAATGAATAATAAAGAAACTTTCATAATTATTTGTCCAAAGAATCAATAGACGTTTTCAAAAAAGCTTGCTACAATTTTTTCAGGATCAGACACACCCCGCCCCAATGTGGTGGGCGTGAAATCAAATAACACGGCAAAGGAGCTCATCGGATTATGAGCTCCTTTTGTCGTTTTGAGAAGCCTGCCGGGAGCAGACCAAGAAATGGGCCATAGAAAAGAGGGATTTCAGTGGAAACAAACATGGGCATTACCGAAGAGGAGGAGCGCTTTATCCGGAAGGAAACCACACTCTATGTCAAGAATGTCTCCAAGACCTTCGGCAGCAACAGAGCGCTGAGCGGCATCAACCTGATGATCAAGCCCGGTGAAATTCATGGGCTGCTGGGTCAGAACGGCTGCGGAAAATCCACGCTGATCAAAATCTTATCGGGATACCATGTCCCTGATCCTGGCGGGGCTCTTTGGATTAACGGCACGCAGGTCACCCTGCCGCTGCCTCCGGGTGAGTTCACTAAATATGGCATGAGCTTTGTCCATCAGGATCTGGGACTGGTGAATGATCTCACTGTTACCGAGAACTGGGCCATGAATGAAATCGCATTGACCAACAACATGCGAATGGATTGGAATGCAGTGAAGGCGGATGCGCTGAAAATCTTTGCCAAGTATAATGTCAGCATCGATCCGGACGAGGAGGTCGCCAATATCGGGCCAATGCAGCGCGCCATGCTGGCAATCCTCCGCGCGGTGGAGGATATTCACAGAAACAAGGCTACGATGGAGCAGCACCGGGGGCTGCTGGTGCTGGATGAACCGACGGTATTTCTTCCCAGAACCGAGGTGGACACTCTGTTCGACCTGGTACGGAGAATTGCCCAGGAGGGCATCAGCGTCATGTTTGTCTCCCACGACCTGGATGAGGTAATGGAGCTGACCGACGCGTTCACGGTGTTGCGGGATGGAAAAAACGGAGGCTCCGGCAGTACGGCAGTGGCATCGAAGGATCAAATCATTGAAATGATTCTGGGGAAAAAGCTGAATGCGTACCATGTGGACACAAAAGACGCGGAGGTGTTTCAGCGTCAGGAGCCTGTGCTGCGGGTGGAGGAGCTCATGGGCAATATCGTGCGCGGGGCGAAATTTTCCGCTCACCGGGGCGAGGTGCTGGGGATCACGGGGCTGATCGGATCTGGATTTGAGGAAATTCCCTACCTGCTGTTCGGTGCGGTAAAAGGCGCAACCGGCGTCATGGAGTTCCAGGGCAAGCGGCAGGACATGAGCAGGTACAGCCCCCGCAAAGCGGTGGAAGACCGGCTTGCCCTGATTCCGGCCGATCGGAAAACCATGGGTGGCGCCGCCACGCTTCAAGTGACGGAGAACATTATGATGCAGTCTTTGCGGCACTATCGTCCGCATTTTCTTAATTTTAAAAAGCTCAGGGAGAAAAGCTTGGATCTGATTTCCAACTATGAGATTGTTCCCGCCGACCCGGAGCTGGAATTTGGACAACTATCCGGCGGAAACGCACAGAAGGTTCTGCTGGCAAAATGGATTCAGGAAAATCCGGACTTGCTGATTTTACATGAGCCGACGCAGGGAATTGATATCGGCGCCCGTCAGGCCATCTACCGCCTGATTGAAAAAACGGTTAAGGAGCTGGGAATGACGGTGATTTGCTCCAGTTCGGATTATGAGCAGCTGGAACAGATTTGCGACAGAGTGCTCATCTTCGTCCAGGGGCGCATTGTCAGCGAACTTGTGGGAGCGGAGATTACCAAAGACCGAATTACAAAGCTTTGTTATGAAACCGCTTTGGGCGCGTGAAAGGAAGGAATACAAAATGTCAAACAAGCTGCAGGCAGAAAAGCGGCGGTTTCATTTCTCGGAGCTGCTGCAAAAATACGCCGTGATTATAGTTTGGATCGTGATTTTTGCCGTGTTTTCGATCATGATGCCGGATACCTTCTGTACATGGATGAATTTGCGTACCATGCTGGGTTCTCAGGCGGTGCTGGTGATCTGCGCCATGGCCATTCTGGTGCCGATGATCGCAGGAGACTATGATATGTCGGTGGCCGCCAATCTGACCTTTGTAAATGTGGTGGTGGCCAAGCTCAACGCAACTATGGGGCTGCCGCTGCCGCTGACCATATTCATCGGACTGCTGATCGGAGTATGCATCGGGATGTGCAATGGCTTCATTGTCACAAAGTTTGAGATTAATCCCTTTATTGTAACCATGGGTACCCAGACCCTGTTGGCGGGCTTTGTGCTGATGATCAGCCAGACCACCATCACCGGGGTTTCGCAGGCGCTGAAGGATTATGTCTATGTCAAGCATATTCTGGGCATTTCGCCCTCTTTTTTCTACGCTCTGATTCTTTGTGCCATTCTTGCCTATGTGTTCAACAAAACCGCTTTTGGGAAACGGATTCTCATTGTAGGCCGCAACGCGCAGGTTGCGCAGCTCTCCGGTATCAATGTGCCCCGCATCCGGTTTGGCTGCTTTGTGGTCTCGGGACTGATCTCCGCCTTTGCGGGAATCATATACACCGGCGTTCTGGGCGGCGGCAATCCCACGGCCGGGCTGTCTTATGTCATGCCTGCCTTTGCCGCGGTGTTCCTCGGCTCCACCTGTCTGCGGCCGGGACGGTTTGACGCCTTCGGAACCATCATCGCCGTGTATTTTCTGACCACCGGAACCAACGGCCTGGCGCTCCAGGGACTGCAGTCCTATATCCAGAATATTTTCTACGGCGGTGCGCTGGTGATCGCGGTCATCTTTTCCGTGGTGGCCAGACGCTCCAGAGAGAAGAAGGAGATCAAGCGCGCCCAGCAGGAGCGGGCGCAGGCGGAACAGGAGCTGCTGGAGCAGCTAGCCAAAAACTCATCCATACCTGCCGCGGAATAGCGGTTATGTGTTTATAGGTTTTGCCTGCAAGGAGGCGGTAAAATTTGTAATAGATAAATCCCCATTACTTAAGGAGGAAACTCAGATGAACATGAAGAAAATCCTGGCTCTGCTGATGGCAATCTCGATGACGGCCATTATGACGGCTTGCAGCCAAAGTGACAGCTCCTCAGTCTCCGCCTCCGGCGAAGACGCGTCCAGCACGGCGGAAACAACAGCTTCCGAGACAAGCACCGCAGATTTGGCTTCCGTCATGCAGGAAATTGACGACCAGCTGGCGGACTATTCCGGAACGCCCGCGTTCCCTGCCGCTGATTTTGAGAAGCTTGACGCGAAATCCATTATTCAGGGCAAGAAAATCTTTTTGCTGTGCGCAAACTCCACCAATCAATACATGGTCAACATGACGGAGTGCTATGAAGCGCTGGTCAATTATCTGGGCGGCGAGGCCTTTATCTATTACGCCGACGGTACCAATGACAGTTGGACCACCGGACTGCGTACCGCCATCAGCCAGAAGTATGACGCCGTTGACATTGTGGGCGGAGCCACCATTGACACCCTCTCCAGCGTTATTGACGAAGTGAAGGCGGCGGGTATTTATATCCAGGATACCCACAACGCCGACGTAAACGTGACCTATAACGACGACTATTCTGTGGGCGCCGATTTTACACGGGCTATGAAGCTTTGCGCGTTGGAAGCCATTCGTCAGGTGGGCGACCCCGCCGAGGTCAATGCCCTGGTGATTGCGGACATCGGCCTGTCCAGCTGTGACGACTATTGCCGCGAGGGTATCACCTCTGTATTCGACCAGTATGATGTCAAGTATACCATTAAGGACGTGGCCATTACCGATTGGACCACCGCCATTGCCCAGCAGGTGAGAACCGCGTTCATCAGCGATCCCACCATCAACGTGATTGTGGCTTACTATGACAACATGCTGCTCTATATCACTCCCGTTCTGGACGAGCTGGGTATTTCCCAGGATCAGGTTGTGGTCGGTTCCTTTAACGGCAGCCCCGGAATCCTCGATCTGATGACCGAGGGCACCGTGGACTTTGATCTGGGCGAGAGCGTGGGCTGGATTGCCAGCAGCGGTCTGGACTGCATGCTGCGCGGCCTTGCCGGGATGGAGGTGTACAACACCATCGGCACTGCGGCCTATATGATCAATCAGGACAACCTCGCAAACTGTCTGGACCCCGAGACTGGAAAGGGCTCCTATGCCTATGACGGTGTGCAGGACGTCTACCTGACCGGCTATGGCGAGCTATGGGGCGTTGATCTGACCGGAGTGTTTGACAGCATCGCCTAAGCAACGCAACCCCGCGCCGTCCGGCGGGTTTCTCCATTGAGGAATCCGCCGGAATCAAAAAGCCAATTAGTTCAAGACTTACTTGTACTGTAATAGATTGGAAGGAGTCAGAGCGTATGAAACGCATCGGAATTGATGTCGGAGGTACTTTTACCGATTTCATCTACGTCGATGAGGATCAGACTGAGGTTTACAAAACCTCCACCACCCCTCATGATCCGTCGGTTGGAATTATGGACGGTATCCACGCCATCTGTGAGAAAACCGGAACAAAACCGGAGGAAATTGACGAAATTTTTCATGGCACCACCATTGCCACCAATATGGTGCTGGAGCGCAAGGGCAGCGAGGTTGGCATGATTACCACGGAGGGATTCCGGGATGTTCTCCAGACCGCGAGACATAAGCGTCCCTATAATTTTTCCATCATGCAGGATCTGCCCTGGCAGACACATCCGGTTTGCAAGCGCAGGAACCGTTACGGCGTGACCGAGCGGGTGGTTCCCCCCAGCGGGGCGGTGTACAAGCCGCTGGATGAGGAGCAGGTTCGCAAGGCAGTACACAAGATGAAGCGGGACGGCATCACCGCCATTGCCGTATGTTTTATGTTCTCCTTCCTGAATCCCGCCCATGAGCGGCGGGTCAAAGAGCTGATTCTGGAGGAAATTCCAGACGCCTATATCTCCCTGCGGTCGGACATCGCTCCCCGCTTCCGGGAATATGAGAGCTTTACCACCACTTGCTTAAACTCTTATGTTGGTCCGAAAACGGCGGCCTATATTGAAAATCTGATCAACACATTGAAGGCATCCGGTTTTGTCAACGCCAATCTGCATCTGATGCAGTCTGGAGGCGGCGTGGCCACCGGCGAGGCGGCGGCGGAGCAGCCGGTGAATCTGCTGATGTCAGGCCCCGCCGGAGGTGTGCTGGGCGCCTGTTACACCGCGAGGCTCACCGAGGTGAACGATATCATCACGCTGGATATCGGCGGTACCTCCGCCGACATTGCGGTGCTGCCCAATCTCCGGCCGGGCATGAAGCATTTGCTGGATACCCAGGTGGGAGGCTTTTCCGCCATGGTGCCCATGATTGATATCATGACCATCGGCGCGGGCGGCGGATCTCTGGCCTATATAGACGAAGGCGGGTTTTTCCGTGTGGGGCCTGAGAGCGCGGGCGCGGTGCCCGGCCCGGCCTGCTATGACCGGGGCGGCAAGGTGCCCACCGTGACCGATGCCAATATCCTGCTGGGACGCCTCGGAACCGAGCTGCTGGGCGGGCGCATGACCATCCGTCCGGAGCTGGCCGTTCAGGCCATTGAGGAAACGCTTGCCCCGGCACTGAACATGCCAATGCTGGACTGTGCTCAGGGCATCATTGATATTATGAACAGCAATATGGTCAGGGCTATTGAAAAGGAATCCATCCGCCGGGGGCGGGATGCCCGGCAGTTTGCCCTGTTTGCCTGCGGAGGTGCAGGAGCGCTGCATGCCTGCGCGGTGGCCCGGATGCTGGGCATGAAGCAGGTGATGATTCCGCTCAACCCAGGCGCACTCTGCGCGGTGGGTTTGTGTACCACGGATCTGCTCTATGATTTTTCCAAGACCTCAATGATGCTTTCCACTAAGGTAGATAATGAGCGGCTGCAGGCAGATTTCGAGGAGCTGGAGGCCAAGGCCCACCAGCGGCTCATAGAGGATGGTGTCCCGGAGAGCGATATCCGGCTGAAACGGATTATCGAGTGCCGGTATGAGGGACAGGGCTATGAGCTGCGGGCGGAGCTGGACGGCGGTAACGTTACCCCGGAAAGCGTAGCGGGGATGCTGGAGCGGTTCCATATGGCTCACAAGGACTTTTTTGGACGCTTCTATGGGGAGACGCCGGTTGAGTTTGCCACCCTTCGGGTGGAGGGAGTCGGAGTCATGCCCCAACTGGAAACCAATCGGATTGAGGTGGGAACGCAGGATGCCTCCGGCGCACTAACCGGACATCGCGGCGTCTACTTTAAGGATCACGGCGAGAAGCTGAAGCTCTTTGAGACAAGCGTTTATGACAGGGCAAAGCTCAAGGCTGGCAACGTAGTGAGCGGTCCGGCGATTATCAATCAGATGGACACCACCATTGTGGTGGAGCCTGAATGCATTGCCGGAGTGAATGAATATGGTGTGATTTTGATCGACATTGACTGCACGGAAAGGAATGGGTGAGCTTTTATGTCTGAACAGCGCTATATTGAAGGAACCGATATTCCAAGGGTGCCTGTCGATCCCATTACCCTTCAGGTGCTCGGAGGAGAGTTTAAGTCCGTGGCACAGGAGATGGGGATGATTCTCTACCGCATGTCCTATTCCTCCATCATCCGGGAGTCGGAGGATTTAGGCGCCGGTATCTGCGACACCATGTGCCGCCAGATCTGCGAATCCGAGAACTCGCCCATGCACGCAGGCTCTGTGGGCGGCTATATCAAGGGCATTCTCACCCGGCTGGAGGGCAATATTCACGAGGGCGACGTGATCATCCATAACGATCCTCACCACGGCGCATCACACGCGCCCGACGTACAGATTGTCATTCCGATTTTCTACGAGGGAACGCACATCGGTTATTCCGCCATTAACGCGCATCTGGTGGACATCGGAAATTCCGGTGCCGGAGTCTCCACTACTTCAAGGGACGCAGTCTCAGAGGCCACGGTGCTCTATGCGCTGAAGCTCTATGAAAACGGCAAGCGCAACGACCAGCTCTGGCAGATGATTCTGGACAACACCAGAACTCCCTCCATGAATGCCAACGATATCGACGCGCTGATTGCCGCCGCCGAGCACGGGAAAAAGCGCTTTCTCGAGGTAGTGGAGAAATACGGGCTGCCAGTGGTGTTTTCCGCCGAGGAGGAGTGGTTTGAGTACACTGAGCGCATTCTGCGGGAGCAGATTTCCAAAGCTCCGGACGGCGTTTATTACGCCGAGGAATTTTTGGACGACGACGGCATCGATCTGGATACCCGCCTGAAGGTGGCCTGCAAAATTATCATTGAGGGAGACCACATGACAGTGGATCTGTCAGACTCCTCGCCTCAGGTTCCCACGGCGGTTAACTGCCCCTTCTCCGGCAGCACCAAACCGGCCATCAATACGGTGATTCATTCGGTGTTTCTCGACGCGGAGGAGTTCGGCAATTTTGTCCCGCAAAATGAGGGGCTGGAGCGGCCCATTACCTTCATCGTGCCGGAGGGCAATCTGTTCAATCCCCGTTATCCGGCGGCAACCTCCGCCCGGTTTAACGCCACCAACCGTCTGGCGGACACCATGCTTCAGGCGCTGGCTCAGGCGGTGCCCCGGAATGTGGCGGCAGGCTGTTCCGGAAACCTGCACTATATTGTCTACTCCGGCTATATGGAGGATCAGGATGAATTCTGGGTGTACGGCGAGGTGAACGAGGGCTGCTATGGCGGACGTCCGGGGAAGGACGGCATGGATACGGTGGACTGCCTCATTGCCAATACCCGCAACATGCCCGTGGAGGAGTCCGAATGGCACTACCCCATCCGCGTGGAGCGTTACGAGATGAGAGACGATGTTCCGGCAGCGCCGGGCCAATGGAGAGGCGGCAAGGGCATCATCCGCAACACCTCCTTTCTGAGCGACGGCTATATCGGCTGTGAGGGAGACGGCCATTATCACATTCCCAAGGGGCTGTTCGGCGGAATGGACGGCGCGCCTGCCCGGTTTACCAAAAATTCCGGCAAGCACGACGAGAAGGCGATGATCTCAAAGCCTTCCAGCGAGTTTATGAAGGCGGGTGACTCCATTCAGGTGGAGACGCCCTGCGGCGGTGGCTACGGAGACCCGCTGGAACGGGAGCCGGAGCTGGTGCTGGAAGATATTTTGGATGGCTTTGCCTGGTTTGAACAGGCCGAGCGGGATTACGGCGTGGTGATCGATCAAACGGCCATGACCGTTGACCTGAGTGCCACGCAGGCACTGCGGGCCGCCCGCAAATCATAGTATTGGAGTGTTATTGTCATGAATTTGGAGGATTTGACACTGACACAGGTGTCCGACCTTCTGGCAGCAAAGGAGCTTTCTCCTGTAGAGTACACCCAAAACGTGATTCGACAGATTCATGATAAATGGGATCTCAACGCGGTTGTCACATTGGATGAAGAGTTGGCGCTGTGCAATGCCGCGCAATCGGAAAAACGCTATTTGGACGGGACTGCCAGAAGTCCCCTGGAGGGCGTTCCGGTGGCGGTTAAGGATATTATTGATACCAAGGATTTGGTGACAACCTACGGCTGTCAGGCGTATGCCGCTTATCAGCCCAAGGAAGATGCGTTTGTGATCAAGCGGCTCAAGCAGGCCGGAGTAAACGTTTCCATCAAATGCAATACCTCGCAGTTCGCGCTGGGCCCAACGGGAGAAGGGTCCTTTGCGGGCGTAGTGAAAAACGCCAGAAATCCGGCTTATACAACCGGAGGCTCCTCCTCCGGCAGCGCTTCCGCCGTGGCGGGACGTCTGGTTCCAGGCGCGCTGGGAACCGATTCCGGCGGTTCCATCCGGGTGCCGTCATCCATCTGCGGCACGGTGGGGATCAAGCCAACCTTTTCCTTGGTGAGCAACCAGGGGGTGATGCCCGTCAGCGAAACCGTGGACTGTATCGGTCCCATCACCCGCACGGTGGAGGACGGTGCGATGATTCTTCAGGCCATTGCCGGATATAATATGCGCGATTGGCGAAGCGCACCCGTCTGCAAGACCGATTATTCCGCCCGCCTTGGGGAGGGCGTTGAGGGTACCCAGGCTGTGGTTGTAACCAATTTGTTTGAAGGACCGGTGATGCCTGAGGTGTCGCAGGGGGCGATGCACGCTGTCGCCGTTCTTCGTGAACTGGGAACGGAAACGCGGGAAGCGCGTATGAGAGAGGTTTCCGATCTGAGAAAGGCGCATCAGCTGAGTATGCTTGCCATGGCGTATACCTTCCATAGGAACGATATCGCCGCTCACAGGGAGGATATCTACGACGAGGTCTATGAGCGGCTGAGTTCAGGAAAAATTCCTCTGGAGGACTGTCTGGAATATGAGATGCGAAAAAATGAGATGCGCGGGATTCTCTGCGACCTGATGGGGGATGCCGATTGCCTTGTGTATCCCACCACTCCGCTGACCGCCTGTAAAATCGGCGAGAGCAGGAAGCCTGTGCAGGTAAACGGCACAGAAACCTGTGCTTTTACGGCCAACGGAGCGCTGACCTGGGCAGCCAGCTATGCCTGTATGCCCTGCATCAGCCTCCCGGTGGCCTTTACCCAAGAGGGTTTGCCCGTGGGACTGTCCCTCCTGGGAAAACCCTTTGACGAGCAGAATCTCATTCGCATCGCCAAGCGGCTGCAGGATGCGCTGGCACTTCCTGTCTGATCGGCATACATAGGATCGCTGGGTCTGGGGTGCGCTGGGGCTTCTGGCCGCACGCGTACCTCGGACTCAGATTGGAGTTGGGTAAGATGAAATTGTTCGAGGCATTTACACTCAAGGGAATACCGGTGAAAAACAGGGTTGGGGTGCCGCCGATGGTGTGCTTTCACTGGACAGGGCTGGATGGCCGCGTCACGGAAAACAGCGTCAGGCATTACGCAGAGCTTGCCAAAGGCGGCGCTGGATTGATTATTTCCGAGGCCTGCTGTATCAGTCCTCGGGGCAGGGTCAGCGACTGTTCTATCGGCATCTGGGAGGACAGTCAAATCGAGGGACTTTCCCGGTTGGTGGACTCGGTTCATGCCGAAGGTACGCCTATTCTGCTTCAAATCCAGCACTCAGGACTGGTGGGCTATGGCGAGACCCAGCCGCTTCATAACTATTTACCGGAAAGCATCAAACCGTATACGGCACAGCACGGGGATGTGATCGAAACAAAAGGCCCCAGCGAATACTCCTGCGTTTTTCCCTTTGACGGGCTTACGCGCCGCGCGGGGGAGATGACGGAGCAGGAAATCCACGCTGTGCAGGAGGAGTTTGTTGCCGCTTGTGTCCGGGCGTGGAAGGCTGGAGCGGACGGGGTGGAGCTGCATGGCTGTCATTTTTACCTCATCAGTCAGTTTATGAATACCAGGGTTAACCGGCGCACGGATACATACGGAATCCATCCGGAGCAGTTCTGCGTGGAAATTATGGAGCGGGTACGCAAAGCGGTACCAAAGGAATTTATCATCGGAGTCCGTCTGGGTGTTTTTGAACCGACCCTTGAGGACGGTATTCGCAACGCCAAGGCGCTGGAACGGGCGGGAGCGGATTTTCTGCATATGTCCTTCGGCTTTGCGGCCGAGTCGGAGCCAATGAAGCCGGATGACTATCCTTTCAACGAATTTATTTACGGCGCGCAGGTGATCCGCCGGAATGTGTCCGTGCCGGTGTTCGCGGTGAACGGCATCAGCTCGCCGGAGCAGGCGGAGGAGATTCTGCGGAAGACCAATGTGGATATGTGCTTTGTGGGTACCGGTCATCTGGTCAACGAAAACTGGACCCGCGACGCGGAAAGCGGAAAGGACGTAGGCAGATGCCTGCGGTGCTCCTACTGCCAGTGGCGCGCATATCCGGATAAGTGTCCCGGGCGGATTGTGCTGGAGCGCAAGCGCAAATCTTAAACAGATATCAAACTGGATCAACCGGTGTTAAAGGCCGCTGATTCCATTGGTTTGCCAATGGAATCAGCGGCCTTTATTGAAAAGTTTGTAAAATGTTATCATGTCCGCCGCGGGAAAGCTTCGGAGAAGGACGGATACTAAATATGATATCAATTTCTGAATTTGATTGACAAATCAATCAGAAGCATTTATAATGACTTTAAAGTCAGTGATTTTGAGGTCAGTTAATGAAAAAGACAATGAGGCAGATGCAAAAGGAGCAAACAAAAGAACGATTATTGGAAACAGCATGTCAATTGTTTTCAAAGCAGGGGATCCTGAACACACGAGTGGCGGATGTCGCACAGGCCGCCGGGGTCTCTCACGGAACAATATTTCTGCACTTTGAGACACAGGAACGTCTGGTGACAGAAGTGGTGGAACGGTATTGCGGCGGTATGGCGGCACGCTTACATGAATTAACCTGTTCCTGTGGGGACGTGCGGGAATTTTTGTCTGCCCATCTGGAGGGTATCATGGAATTTGAGCCTTTCTATACAAGGCTCGTCATCGAAAACCGCTTCCTCCCGCTCGGGGCAAGGGATGCTTGGATTACGGTGCAGTCAGCGATTTCATATCATTTCAGCCAAATGGTGGAGCGGGAAATATCATTGGTGAGAACCGATGTTCCGCTGAGCGTGCTGTTTAATACATGGATGGGACTGATTCATTATTATTTGGAAAACGGTGATTTGTTTGCGCCGGGTGAATCTGTCATACATCGTTATAAAAATGTTTTATGTGGCAATTATTTAAAAATGATCACAACGGAAAGGATGAAACACGATGCCAAATCCATTTGACACACTCAAGCAAGAAGTTCCGGAGGTTGCTGCGGCATTTAATGGCCTTATCTCGGCCATTTCTGCAAGCGGAGGCCTGGACGAAAAAACCAGACAATTGATTTTTATTGGGATAAAAGCGTCACAGGGCGATACCTCCGCGGCAGCCGCCCATACTCCCATGGCGAAAAAAGGAGGAGCCTCCAGAGAGGAGGTTCGAGATGCGGTTCTGATGACGTTGCCTGTGTCTGGAATACAGGGTATTACGCAATGCCTGGCACCTGTATTGGATGCCTATGACAGGGAGGCGCTGTCATGATGAAAATTTGTATTGCATGCGGTATGCCCATGTCTCAAGCGGCAGATTTTCCGGACGGGGATGAGAGTAAGGACTATTGTGTCTATTGTGCAAGGCCAGACGGCATGATGCAGTCCTATCCGGAAAAACTGGAGGGCACTGTCGCATTTCTGATGCGTACACAGGGCTTTGATGAGAAAGCAGCCAGGGAGGTAGCGGTTCGGACGCTTGCCCAATTGCCGGCATGGAAGGCTGTTCGCTCTGAATGATGTAAAAAAGGTTTTTGACAGATCCGTGCGTTTGCATCTTTTGCAATGTGGCTGGTATTCTCTCTCATACATGCTAAGCTATTGGTTATGGCTCAGGGCTTGAACTCTCTCACAGTGTTGTCACAAACACGATGAGATTGGATTTCGGGCCCTGAGTCTTTTTTTCGTTCTGTTCTCTTTACATGGTAACTTCGCTCTCGATGCGGAGCTGGCACTGAAAGCGCCGACGGCTGTTTGACAACGGCCGTCGGCGCTTTTTGATAGGTTCCCGCGAGAAAACAAAGCGGTATAGGACAAGGGGTGGTTTTCATAGAGTAATCATAATTGAACATTTGGATGGGAGGCAAGCCTATGGAAGATTTTGCGTTTACCAAAGTTGATTTCGAGGCGCTGAAACAAGTGGATGTCAGGACGGTTGACCGTGACACGCTTGTGGATATCGGCACACTGAAGATCGATGGAAATCTGCCAAGAGAAGAACGGCTGAAGGAATTTGTCCGGCAGGTTAAAAATCCGTATTGCTTCAAGGTTGGTAAAATAGCGGTCAGTGTGAGTTTTTCAGACGATGAGGTGAGTTTTGAACAACGTATGGAGCATTACCTGCAAACTCTGTGAATTGTCATGAGATCAAATTTCATTGATATAACGCTCTGAATTTCAAAGTGATTGGGAGAGCGCCGGATGGAAACACAAAATAACGGTTTCTGCTATGCTGATATGTACCTGCGAATTTCCCGCGAGGATGGAGATAAAACGGAAAGCGACAGTATTGCAAATCAGCGGGAACAGATTTTGGCATTCTTAAAAGAACGCCCCGAAATGATCCTTCGAAGCGTTCGCGTGGACGACGGCTATTCCGGGGTGAATTTTGAGCGCCCTGCTTTTATTGCCATGATGGAGGCGGTCAAAAACAAGGAGATCAGCTGCATCATTGTGAAGGACTTCTCCCGTTTGGGCAGAAACTTCATCGAAACCAGCCGCTATATCCAAAGAATCTTCCCATGCCTGGGAGTGCGCTTCATTTCCATCAATGACAATTACGACAGCATACAGCCGAAAACCTCGTCGGACAATCTGGTGGTTCCGGTAAAAAATTTGATGAACGATGCGTACTGCCGGGATATTTCCATCAAAATCCGCAGCAATTTCATTACAAAAAGGAAAAACGGGCAGTGTGTCGCTGCTTTTGTGGTATTTGGCTATCTCAAAGACCCAAAGGACAGACACAAGCTGATTGTGGATGAATTTGCCGCCTCCATTGTTCAGGATATTTTCAAACAGAAGCTGGAGGGGTGGTCGGCACAGGCGATCGCGGATCGGCTGAATGAGGAAGCTGTCCTCTCTCCGCTGGAATATAAACGATGGTGCGGCAGCAACTATGCCAGCACCTTCAAGCGAAATGCCAAAGCAAGGTGGACGGCGGTTTCCATCCTTCGTATTTTGAAAAATCCCGTCTATATCGGCATTTTGGAGCAGGGAAAGAGCACCACACCCAACTATAAGGTCAAAAAGCGGTTTGATGTACCCAAAGAAAAATGGATCTGTGTGCCGAATAGCCATGAGGCGATCATCAGCCGGGAAACCTTTGAAAATGTGGCAAAAATCCTGTTATCGGATACCCGAACCTCTCCTTGGGAGGATATGGTCTTTCCGCTGTCAGGACTGATATTCTGCGGCGATTGCGGCAGGAGTATGGTGCGTAAGAACAATGCCGGTTCCGGCAAGCCATATTACTATTACATCTGCTCAGGTTACAAAAATAAGGCAGGATGTCACAGCAGCCACAGCATCCGCGCCGCCCATTTGGAGCAGGCGGTGTTGGCCGCTTTGCAGCAGCACATCCGCGGCATCCTGAATATTGAACACACGTTGAACGCCATTGACCATCTGCCCTATGCTGGCAGGCAGATTCAGAAAACCGACCAACGCCTGAAAGCCAAACACAGGGAAATCGAGCAATATCGCGACTATCAGCTTCGCCTCCATGAGGACTATGTGGACGGTATTCTTTCCCGCGCGGATTATATCTCCTTTGGTGCCCGCTATACCGAAAAAATAGAGGAAGCACAGCGGGCGGTTTACAAGCTAGAGCAGGAAATCGAGCAGCTCACGGCGGGATATTCCGAGGAGCAGCAGTGGATTTCTGATTTCAAGCGGCATCAAACGATTTCTGAGCTCAATCGCAAACTGGTCATTGAACTGATCGGAAAAGTCCTGGTGTTTGAACATCAGAACATACAGATTCAGTTTCAATTTCAGGATCAATACGAACATGCCTTTGAATGGATCAGGTGCTTGCCTGTGGCGCCCAAAAAGCTTTCTAACAGGGATGTGTGCTGAAATGGCAAGAAAAAGCAGAATTCATGAGCAGGCGTTTCCAGCACAGCCGCACCCTCGTATCTACAAAGCCGGGCTGTATGTCCGTCTGTCCGTTTTGGATAACGGTAAGGCGGACAGCGATACCGTACAGAATCAGGAAAGGCTCCTGCGTGCTTATATTGAAAGCAAGCCCGAGTTTTTAATTTGCGCGGTCTATGTAGACAACGGAGAAACCGGGGTGGATTTTCATCGCGATGCCTTTGAACGATTGCTTGAGGATGTAAAACGCGGCAAGGTGGACTGCATTATTGTAAAAGATCTTTCCCGCTTTGGCAGAAACTACATTGAGGCGGGAGAGTATCTGGAACAGATTTTTCCGTTCCTTGGCGTGCGCTTTATTGCGATCAACGACCGTTATGACAGCGCTGATCCTGCCAGCTCCGATGTTCTGACCATGCATTTAAAAAATCTGGTCAACGCAGTTTATGCAAGCGATATATCCCGCAAAATCTGCCCTGTGCTTCAGGCGAAGCAGGAGCGTGGAGAATTCATTGGCGCATGGGCTTCCTATGGTTATCGGAAAGCGGACGACAACAAACACCGCCTTGTGGTCGATCATAACGTGGCGCATATCGTCCGGGATATTTTTCAATGGCGGCTTATGCGCATGAGCAATCAGATGATTGCGCGCAAGCTGAATGAACTTGGCATTCCGTCCCCCAGTCAGTACCGTTATGAACAGGGATTCCTCAAAGAGGAACGCCTAAAAGACCTGCCCTGGCGTGCCAGCACCATTAAAGCAATCATCCATAATGAAATTTATGCAGGTCATATGGTTCAGGGGAAAAAAAGGGAAGCGTTATGGAAGGGACAAAAGCAGTCCCGCGTGCCAAAAGACCAGTGGGTGGTGGTTCAAAATACCCATGAGGCAATCATTGAGCAGGAAACCTTTGCTCGGGTACAGCAGATCAACAGACAGGCAAACTCCGATTATCATGCCAAGCTGGAACGGTTTTCAGAAATTCCGAATTCCGAGAACCTTCTGAAAGGCCTGGTGTATTGCGGGAGTTGCGGAAAAAATCTGGTGCGCCATAAAAATGTTCGGGAACATCACCATAAGGAACCAAAATTTCATGTGTGGTATAATTATGTTTGCCCCGGTCATTGCGGCGGCCCAGATGCCTGCCCCTTTACCAGCGTACCGGAAAAAGACCTGCTTGCGGTTGTGGCTGAGGTGATCTGCTCCCAGCGTGCGGTTGCCGTCACGATGGAAAAGCTGCTTCAGGGTGCGAAACGGCAATCCAGTGCAGTGATGGAAAGACAGCGGCTTGAGGCAAACAGTCGGCGAACCATGGATGAGCTGGAGGGTGTTCTCCGCTATCGTGAAGCACTGTATGAGGATTACCTTGAAAAGCTGATGACGGAGCAGGACTATGTATATGCAGCGAGCCGCTATCAGAAAAAAGAGGATGCACTAAAGCGGCAGCTTGAGCAGTTAAAGGCCGGGGAAAGCAGCCTGCGGGAATCGGCAGGTGAAGAAAATTCACAGCTCGCAGCCTTCCTTCAAGGTCAGAGCAAGTTATCCCTTACAAGAGCAATGACCGTGGAGCTGGTGGAACGAATTACCATCTACAACCGAACCACCATTCAAATAAAATTGCGGTTTCAAGAGGAATACCGGAAATTGCGGGAGGAACCGATCTTGATGCTGGAGGCGGCGGTTCATGGCTTACAATGATGTCATTGTACTGTACCTGCGCATTTCTCTTGAGGACGCGGATCTGGGTCAGGACGGCAAGGATGAAAGCAACAGCATCGCCAACCAACGGGCACTGCTTTTTGACTTTATCGGGCAGAGGAAGGAGTTTGAAGGTTGTACCGTTATAGAATTGTGCGATGACGGATACTCCGGCACCAATTTTGAACGGCCTGGTGTGAAGAAAATGGTGGAGCTGGCAAAGAGGCATGAAATCAGCTGTATCATGGTCAAGGATTTTTCTCGCTTCGGAAGAGATTACATAACGGTTGGTGACTATGTGGATCAGATTTTTCCCTTCCTGGGCATCCGCTTTATCTCTGTCAACGACGGTTATGACAGTAATGACTGCCAAGGAACCACCAGCGGGCTGGACATGTCCTTCCGCAACATTGTCTATGCCTATTACAGCCAAGATTTATCGGACAAGGTAAGGAGCGGGAAACGAACGAAGGCAAAAACGGGAAGCTTTTTAAGCCCCTTTGCCCCCATAGGATATCGAAAGGACGAAAAAAACAGGAATCATTTGCTGGTGGAAGAAGCAGGCGCCGCCATTGTTGGGCGCATTTTTGAACTGGCGGCATCAGGGATGTCGGTGATCAATATCACCCGGCTGCTCAATGCTGAACAAGTAGCCACACCAAGCCAGCTTCAAAATAAGAATGGCTGCTATCATAAATGGTGGACTGGTATTTCAGAAGAAAAGATGTGGGACAAAAGCAAGGTTCTCTCGATTCTTCGGGACGAACGATACTTGGGAAAGAATATTTATGGGAAGCGTGTCCGACCGGAAGCAGGTCACACCCAGACAAAGCCCGTCAAGCAGTCCGAATGGATTGTCGTGAAAGGCACTCACGAGCCGATTGTTTCAGAGGATTTATTCCGGGCGGCGGAAAATAAGTTAAGATGGTATGAGCAGAAAGACACAACTGCCTCAAAAGGGCATGTGTTTTCAGGAAAAATCCGCTGCGGAAACTGTGGGTATGCACTCAGAAGGATTACAAAGCCCTTGCCGAAGCTGTTCTGCGGAACCAAAGCCCGCAAGCCGGACTGCGGCTGCTTTGCGGAATATGTCAAAGAAAGTGAGATTGCAAACGCTGTGTTTCAAATTTTGTGTCAGTATGTACGTGTGCTGCTGGATGACGGCATGTTCGAGTGTCAAGCAAAGGCAAATGATCGTATTGCTTCTTTGCAGAAGCAAATCAGCGCTTATCAAAGAGGAAACGACTATTTTCAGGAACAAAAAGCCGAGCTATATGATGAAAAAGCGGCGGGCAGAATCACGAAAGTTCAATATCAGAAAAAGTATCATACCTTGGAGGCGGAACAGGAGGGCATAAAGCTCCAGCTGGAAAAAAGAACCGCTGAGTTATCCGATCTGGAGCGCAGGCAAGCGGATGAGACGCCAATGGAACAGAGCTTAAGAAACTGCTTCACCTCTGAAATATTAACAAGGGAAATGGTGATGGAATTTGTGGATTGTGTCTACGTGCTCCATCAAAACGCCATTCATGTGCGGTGGCGATTTCAAAAACAAATTTAAAGGAAAGGACAGCAGGCTATGACGATTCCATAGCCTGCTGTCCTTTCCTTTGTAGAAATACAATATGTCTTTCTGCTTAAAAACATCAAAAAATTGAAGAAACGACATCTTTTATTACGTCCTTGTCTGACACCGGCAGACGAGGGCACCTCCGGCACCAGTACCCGCAAACGTGAGGCATTTGGCCGGATGATCCGAGACGCGGAGCTGGGGCAGGTGGATCTGATCCTGACCAAGGAGGTTTCCAGATTTGCCCGAAATACGGTAGATGCCTTGGCCTATACCAGAAAGCTCAGGCAATGGGGCGTCGGAGTTATCTTTATTAATGACAATATTGACACCAGAGATAATGACGGAGAGCTCCGGCTGACCATTATGGCCAGCATTGCCCAGGAGGAATCCCGAAAGACCTCGGAGCGGGTCAAATGGGGGCAGAAGCGGCGTATGGAGGCGGGAATTGTATTTGGGAACCATACCCTCTACGGCTTTACGCTGTCGGAGGGAGCACTGGAAGTCAATGAGGAGGAGGCGGCGGTTGTACGCCGGGTGTTTTATAAATTTCTCCGGGAGGGCAAGGGAACCTATGTGATTGCCCGAGAGCTTGGCGAGGAGGGAATCGATACCCCGACGCGGCGAAGCCGCACATGGTCCAGCGTGATGATTCTTCGTATTCTTCGAAATGAAAAATACGTGGGGGATTTACTTCAGAAGAAATATGTGACCACAAATTTTCTCACACACAAAAAAGAAGCCAACCGGGGCAGGGAGGAGCAGATTTATCTCCGGGATCATCACGCGGCTGTGATCGATCGCTCCGTTTGGGAGGAAACCCAACGAGAGCTGGAGTGCAGGAGTGCCGGTGCGGTAGAGCAGAGCCGGTATTCCAATCGGTATTGGTGTTCTGGAAAAATACGCTGCGGAAACTGCGGGAGCCGTTTTGTACTGCGGCAGACCCGCCGCCCCAACGGAGATCGTTACCGGATCTGGGGCTGCCGTAACAGGATATGCCAGGGTGGACGGAAGGAGCCCGAACAGGAGAGGTGCACAATGCGCATGGTCAATGAGAAAACGCTGACGGCCTGTATCCGGTATGTGCTGGATCATATCGGTGTGGACTGGGATACCATCATCACAGAGCTGCTTGCCCAGCTGGAGGGGCTGATATACGAGCAGGAGGCGGACTCCGAAGTGGAAAGGCTGGCGGGGCGGCAGACTGAGCTGGAGCGGAAAAAGGAGCGGATGATGGATGCCTACTTTGGTGAACTCATCACAGAGAACGAGATGATTAAAATGAAGGGGGAATATGACCGGCAATTGGAAGCGATCAAAGTCCGTGTTGGCAGGGCGGAGGCAGAGCGAAGCTCCCGGATGGCGCGGGAAGAGACGGATGACCTCGCCCGAGTGTTCCGGGAGAGCATTTACTCCGAGTGTGTATTTGCGGAGCTTGTCGAGTGCGTTGAGGTGTTCGGGTCGTACCTGGTGGTGCGGATATCGGGGCTACCGATGGATTACCGGCTTTGGTATTCCGTCAGCGGAAGGCGCGAGACGTATACCGTCAGCATCGACCGGTGCGAGGTTTGGAACCGGGGTGAGGAGGCAGGGCCATTACCGTGAATCCCCGCTCCGCCGCAGCTCCTCCAGCGTTTGAAGCACGAGGGCCGGGTCGCCGGAGTGCTCCGCCACAACGCGGCTGACCGTGTCATAGCCGAGGAAGGCGGTATAGGCGGTGGCGAAGGCGCATGAGCGGTTCAGCAGCGAAAGGCACTGTTTCCGGTCAGGCTCCACAATCTCCACGCATTTGGTTCGAAAGAGGGTGACTGCCTGATTCAACAGCGAAAGACTCTCCAGCAGGCAGTGGGCAATCAGGGGCAGGAAAGCGTTAAGCTCAAATTCCCCGTGCGCCGCCGCCATAGTGATGGCACAGTCATTGGACATAACCCGTATAGACACCTGCATCACCATCTCGGGGATGACAGGGTTTACCTTACCCGGCATGATGGTGCTGCCCGCCTGCATGGGGGCGAGCCTGAGTTCTCCCAATCCTCCGCGGGGGCCGGAGCCCATCAGGCGGATGTCGTTGGAAACCTTCATCAGGTTGACCGCAAGAGCCTTGAGCAAACCGGAGACCTCCACAAATACGTCGTTGTTCTGGGTGATGTCCATGGGATATTCCGCCGCCGCGAGGCCGATGCCGGTGAGCTCCCGGAGCTGCTCCATAACGCCGTAGCGGTATTTTCGTTCCGCGTTGTCCGATAAGCCCACCGCGGTTCCTCCCAGATTGACCTGACGCAGGCGCTCCTCCACCTTGTAAAGCCGCCAGCGGTCTCTGGCGATGGCCTGGGCGTAAGCACCGAACTCCTGGCCCAGGGTGATTGGCACCGCGTCCATGAGCTCCGTGCGTCCCAGCTTTTTAACATCATCAAACTCATTTTCTTTGAGTTGAAGCGCCTGCTGAAGCTTGGCGCAGTTGTCGCTCAATGACCTCAGCAATCCGATGGAGGCAATGCGCAGGGCGGTGGGGTAGACGTCGTTGGTGGATTGTCCACGGTTTACATCGTCCAGCGGATGAACCATTTCATAATCCCCCGGAGTGTTTCCAAGCCGCCCCAGGGCAAGATTGGCCAGCACCTCGTTGACATTCATGTGAGTGGAGGTGCCCGCGCCTCCCTGAAGCGCCGCCACAACAAACTGGTCATCGGCGGCACCGGAGAGAGCCAGATCGCAGGCGGAGATGATCGCCTCGTAGACACCTTCTCCGCCGATGCCCAGCTTGCGGTAGGTCATGGCTGCCGCCTTTTTGACTTGAATCATGGCGTGAATCAGGTGCAGGCTGGTATTTTGATGCCCCAGCGCGAAATTTTCCGCGGCGCGGGCGGTTTGAATGCCGTACAGCGCATCATCGGGCAGTTGAACTGTTCCAAGTCTGTCTTCTTCCGTTCGCATGGGCGTTTATTCCTCCAGCTCCGCCAAAAGATGCGGAAATACTTCCAAACTGCGCCTTAAAATCCCCTGCATATAGGCAATGGCAATCCCGTAATTGGTAATAGGCACCGCCTGATCCAAAGCGCATTTCTGGCGGTACCTGACCTCGCGCTCATTGAGCATACACCCGCCGCAGTGGAGAATGAGCCGGTAGGGGGAGAGGTCTTCAGGGAATTCTGTCCCTGAGGTCCATTCAAAGGAGAGCTGCTTTCCCGTGTGGTTTTTCAGCCATCGGGGCAGCTTCACCTGGCCGATGTCGTCGCACTGGCGGTGATGGGTGCAGCCCTCGGAAATCAGTACCCTGTCGCCGTCCTCCAGCTTATCGATCACTGAAGCGCCCCGTACCGCCGCCTCCAGCAGCCCCTTGTAGCGGGCAAAGAGGATGGAAAAGGAGGTCAGGGGAATATCCAGGGGCGTGTCGGCGGAGACCTTGGCGAATACCTGACTGTCGGTGATGACCAAGCTGGGCTTTTTGCCTAAATGCGCCAGCGTTTCCCGAAGTTCAAATTCCTTGACCACAATGGCGGCCGCGTCCGCCTCCAGAATGTCCCGAATGGCCTGCTGTTGGGGGAGAATCAACCGACCCTTGGGGGCGGCCTTATCAATGGGGGTGACCAGTACCACGAAATCGGAAGGGTGAATGAGATCGCCCACCAGCCGCAGCTTCGGGTCGTCCACAGGGGAGAGGGAGGCGATTTTCTCCTTTAACGCCTCAATATTGTGACCATACAGTGCGCTGACATAGAGCTCTCCCTCCCCCGGAGAGGGGGAGCCTGGTACCAGATCCGCCTTGTTGTAAGCAATCAGATGGGGAATGTTTTTCTCACGAAACAGGGTGAGAAGCTCCCGATCCTCAGGGCATAGTCCGCAGGCAGCGTCAACCACCAGAATCGCCACGTCGGTTTTATTGAGCACCTGACGGGTTTTGCGCATTCTCAGCGCCCCCAGATGCCCCACGTCGTCCATCCCGGGGGTGTCGATAATCATCACAGGCCCCATGGGCAGCAGCTCCATGGTTTTATACACTGGGTCGGTGGTGGTGCCCTTTACATCCGACACCACCGCCAGCTCCTGGCCTGTCACGGCGTTGACGACACTGGATTTCCCCGCGTTTCGCCTGCCGAAAAAGCCGATATGAACCCGCTCGGCGGCCGGTGTGGTTGAAAGACCCATGGAGTACCTCCTAGAATCGGAAATCCCGCTTTCCCTGCATAATATCAGTGAGGTTGCAGATGGCGACTTCCTTAATTTTGTCGTTGGGAACCTTTTGAATTTCCGCGCTGATCAGTGTTTCTCCGATCGTTTTCGTTCCCGATGAGGCGTAATCCTCTAAATATTCCTTCAATGTCATCAGGGCGTTGGGATGGCAGAAATTCAGAATCTGTCCGCTTTTGCAGAAGCTCATAAAACGGTCGCCCGTCCGGCCCTCTCGGTAGCAGGCGGTGCAGAAGCTGGGAATGTAGCCTAAATCCATCAGCCAGTGCACCACCTCGTCCAGCGTGCGGGTGTCGTTGACGTCAAACTGGGCGGAATTTTCCTCCTCCTGTTCCGGTTCGCAGTACCCGCCCACGCTGGTTTTGGAGCCGCCGCTGATCTGGGAGACGCCCAGACCCAGCACCCGCTCCCGGCAGGCCTTGCTCTCCCGGGTGGAGATGATCATGCCGGTATAGGGGACGGATACCCGAATACAGGCCACGATTTTGGCAAAGGTCTCGTCGCTGATGCCGTTGTCAAACACGGAGGGGTCGATGTCGTCTGCGGAGCGGATTCTCGGCACACTGATGGTGTGGGGCCCCACCCCGTGCGCAGCCTCCAGATGCTCCGCGTGCATCAGAAGCCCCGCAAATTCATAACGGTACAGCTCCAGGCCAAAGAGAACACCCAGCCCCACATCATCAATGCCGCCCTCCATGGCGCGATCCATAGCCTCGGTGTGATAAGCGTAATGATGCTTGGGGCCGGTGGGGTGGAGCTTCTCATAGCTCTCCTTGTGATAGGTTTCCTGAAACAGAATGTAGGTGCCGATGCCGGCGTCCTTCAGCTTGCGGTAATTCTCCACGGTGGTGGCCGCGATGTTGACGTTTACCCGGCGGATGGCTCCGTTTTTGTGCTTGATGCTGTAAATGGTATTGATGCATTCCAAAATATACTCGATGGGGTTATTCACCGGATCCTCGCCCGCCTCAATGGCAAGCCGTTTGTGACCCAAATCCTGTAATGCGGTTACCTCCCGGACAATGTCCTCCTGGGTCAGCTTTTTCCGGGTGATATGCTTGTTTTTTGCGTGGTAGGGGCAGTACACGCAGCCATTGACGCAGTAGTTGGAGAGGTAGAGCGGGGCAAACATGACGATGCGGTTGCCGTAAAAGTCCTGCTTGATCTGATTTGCCAAAGCGAAAATTTCCTGATTCCGATCCTCCAGATCGCAGTCCAGCAGTACGGCCGCCTCCCGGTGGGTGAGTCCCTTGCGTTGTCTGGCTTTTTTCAGAATGCCGTCGATCAGCGCCGCATTGTGCTTGTTTGCCTCGGCATAAGCCAGCGTCTCCAGAATTTCCTCGTGGTCAATGAATTCCTCGGCCTTAAATGAATTTGGATTGTACATGATGCAGATTCCTTTCTTTTGGGTCAGAATGACTTCCCCATTAGTTTGTAACGGTTGCGCGGTAATCTCCCCGGGAGGCCGTCAGCTGATAGCCGATGCCCTCCATGCGGCGCTGGAGGCAGGAACGGCACTCCGCCGCCTCGTCTCCGGTACAGATTTTATTGTCATAGAGCAGGTATTTGTTGCGTACATCCACGGGGGAGAGATTGGGCATGACCACATTGCCGCCGGCTTCAATGCCTTTTTCGCGGCCGAGGGGGTGGATGGTACCCAGCGCCGTGGTGGCGGGGAGCAGCACATTGGGCAGCAGCAGCCGGATGACGCCCAGCAGGAACAGGGTCAGCTCCAGCGTTCCCGCCGGTTCGTCGGCAAAGGGGGTGTCATGGTGAGGAATAAAGGGGCCTATGCCAACCATATGGGGATTGAGCTCCTTGAGAAACAGCAGGTCATCCACCAGGCAGTCCGTTGTCTGTCCCGGTGAGCCCACCATCATCCCGCAGCCCACCTGATAGCCGATTTCCTTCAGTTGGAACAGACATTGTTTCCGGTGGGCAAGCGACATGGCCTCCGGATGCAGTCTGGCGTAGTGGTTGTCGTTTGCCGTCTCGTGACGAAGCAGGTAGCGGTCCGCCCCGGCGTCAAACAGCGCCTGATAGCTTGCCCGGTTCCGCTCGCCCAGAGAGAGGGTGACGGCGCAGTCGGGGTAGCCTGCCTTGATGGAGGAGATGATACCGGTCAGGCGGTCGTCGTTAAAATAACCGTCCTCGCCGCCCTGGAGTACAAAAGTACGGAAGCCCAGCCCGTAGCCCACCCGGCAGCAGTCCAGAATCTGTTCTTTGGAGAGGCGGTAACGCTCCGCGGCGGCGTTGCTTTTGCGGATACCGCAGTAGTAACAGTCATTTTTGCAGTAATTCGTAAATTCTATGAGGCCGCGGGTAAATACCTCCCGGCCATACACCCTGTGGCGCACCGAGCGGGCGCGCTCGAACAGGTAATCGGCGCTTTGCTGGTCGCGGCATTCCAGCAACAAGGTCAATTCTTCACGGCTCAGGGTCTGGCTTTGCTCCAGCCTGTCGATGAGATGTTTGATGTTATCCGTCATGTTTTGTCACCACATTTGAGTAGGCGGTCTTGGCACTGACATGTTCCAGCCGCCCTATTTTGCCCGACAGGGCACTGATCACATCCTGGGGCGCGTCGACCGCGATGCTGATGATATTGATCTTCCGCTCCCGATAGGGGATGCCCATCCTGCCGATGATGTATTCTCCATATTCATGCAGAATATGGTTGAGTGACTCCACGGCGTCGCCGTGCTCCACAATAATGCCGATGACCGCGATTCTGGTTTCCATATTCAAATCCGCTCCTGTTCATAAAAAAATGCGCCCTCACAGGCGCAGTCATCTAACATGTATGTTCAGATTCCTTCGCCTTTCACTCAGAAAACTCTTTGTGTCAGCAGGAGATATTTTGATGATCACTTTGCCGCAAGAGAGGTCTCACAGCTTAGTGTTGTCATCATACGTGGCTTTTTCGCATAAGTCAAGCGTTAAATAAGTAACAAATTGCGTCATAATCAACAGATTTGAAATGGAGTGTTCACGATGAAGCAAGACAACCCCTGCCCGTCTGCTGAGAGAGATGAGCTGAAACGGCACATCAGAGCAGGACTGCTCCGGGAGCTGTATGACCGGAGGATGATTACCCAGTCTCAGTTTGAGCAGCTCATGGAGCTGTGGTGACGGGAGCGCATTGCGCTTTGAAGGCCGGATGTGGTATACTGACTGCAAACGGTCAGAATGGGGAGGAAACACGATGAATCAGCTTCGTGTCGCGCAGCTGCAGCTTCCGGTTGCCGAGGAAAAAATGAAAAACGTCGAAAGGGCGGCGGCGTATCTGGAGCGAGCCTGCCGGGAGGGAATTGACCTGGCGGCACTTCCGGAGATGTTCTGCTGTCCGTATCAGACAAAGAATTTTCCGCGTTACGCAGAGCCGGAGGGCGGAGAGGTGTGGACGGCGTGCTCCGAGCTTGCAAGACGGCATCAGATCTATCTGTCTGCGGGAACCATGCCGGAGGCTGACGGCAGCGGGCGGATTTATAATACCGCCTATGTGTTTGACCGTGAGGGCAGGCAAATCGCTAAACACAGGAAAATGCATCTGTTTGATATCAATGTGCGAGGCGGTCAGCGGTTCGCGGAATCAGAGACTCTGACCGCGGGCAATGTGGTCACCGTATTTGAGACGGAGTTTGGGACAATGGGGCTTTGTATCTGCTATGATTTCCGCTTCCCAGAGCTGGCGCGGCTGATGACTCTGCGGGGCGCGAAGGTGATTCTGGTTCCGGCGGCCTTTAATATGACCACGGGACCTGTCCATTGGGAGCTGATGTTCCGGTCCAGGGCGCTGGATAATCAGGTGTACGCACTGGGGACAGCGCCCGCCAGAGATGAAGGGGCGGGTTATATTTCGTGGGGGCACAGTATTGCGGTGGGGCCGTGGGGAGACGTGATTTCCCAGGCGGACGAGAGGGAAGCTGTTACCATATCCCGGCTTGAGCTGGATACGGTGTCTCAGGTGCGGGATCAGCTTCCGCTGCTGCGTCACAGGCGGACGGATATCTATGAGCTCAGAGAACTGCAATAAGAAGCGTTCATGATCTTGGGCGGACGCTGTATAGGGCGTCCGCGCGGTTTAATCGCTAACACCGTAGGTATGGCATTTGCCACCGCTAATTCCTCACGGCTGAAGTAATCGTGAAGAGAAAGTCCGCGCTCCTCCGCCAGTGCTGTGATTTCCGATGTGATCCGTCCGGCGCAGATAATCTGACCGGGGCGCAGCGCATCCAAAATTGACATCATGGTATGGGGCGCGCTGGAGAGCGGAGCGTTCAACATACTTCCTTCCGCCACCACCGGGAGAGGAAGCACCACGCAATGAGCAAGCTCAATTTCACGAAGGCTTCTTTCCTTGATGAGCGTCAGCTCGGGTGCGCGCTCCAGAGCAAATGTATGTACCGTGTGTCCGTCCGCGTCCAGTAGCTCTGCCAGCTTTGCCTGCCGCTGGTCGCCGCCAATGACCCAAAGATTCAATTCTCTTCTCATGTTTGCGATACCCCCTATCGTTTTATCTTATTCCGCATCTCCACGGTTGGTGTGGTCTGCGGCCTGTCCAGCAGGAAAAAAGCGCTCCCCGTCAGATACCGGATTTCTGACGCGGAGCGCGGGTGGAGCAGTGAGGGGAGGCGGCCCGATTTACGGGCTTAGAGGATGATCAGGGGCTACATCATTTTGACCGTGTAATAGACGGCCATGATAAACAGCCAGGCCACAATGGCGAAAATGATATAATAGGCTATGCTTGAGCCGAAGAACAGCCCGCCCAGCAGAGCCAGGGCTGAAAGCCCGCAGGTTATATCAGGCAGGACGTAAGACGTATTGGAACGGACAAGCCGAATTGTTTTGCTCTGGATATGAATGGAGCCGCTATTACACTGCAAAAAAATCAAAAAAGCCAAAGATGATATGATCAAAATAAGAGTCAGCACCAAACAAGCCAGTCCCAAGGAGGCGCTGTTTCCTCCGGCAGTGAGGCGAAATTGCCAAAGTCCCAAAATGCCGGTTACCGAAACCAGCGTAATGAAAAAAAATTCAAATTGATAAAGGTAATAAATCATAGCGATCACAGCAAGAATAGGAACAACTGCCGTTAAAGCTTGCAGAAGGGAAATCGGAAACCATTGATTGACCCAAAAAAGGATCAGCTCCAGAACCAAGGCACAGCCGAACCAAATCAGCACCTTGTTCAAAATTGCATCTTCTTTTTGCTTTTTTGTGGATAGGTTCTGCTTTTTTTGAGTCATCGTGTCACGTCCAAATCAAGAATAAAAATCAATTTTTTTACAGGGAAATGATGAGAGGATGGAACTAATTATGACGGAGTCGGAACTGATACAGGCAGCACTTGCAGCCCGCGTCAATGCATACGCTCCCTATTCCGGGTTCCAGGTGGGAGCCGCGCTTCTCTACGAGGATGGCTCGGTGTTTACCGGCTGCAATGTGGAAAACGCGGCGTTCGGCTCCACCATCTGCGCGGAACGAACGGCTTTGGTGAAGGCGGTCAGCGAGGGGAAAAGAGAAGGATTGATCCTTCTTGCCGTCGCTGGCAGCGGAGAAGAGCCGTGTTGGCCCTGCGGCGCCTGCAGGCAGATGCTGTTCGAATTCGCGCCGAATTTAAAAATTTTAGCTATCTCAAAAAATGGTACTTACGAGACGGCGTCACTGAATACCCTGCTTCCTCACGGGTTTGGCCCCGCTTCGTTATAGCGGAAACGAAGAATGAATAATTCGGGAGTGATCGCGGATACTAAGAACGGATTCCCATTCCAAGGAGGTAATGATGATGGAAGTCTTTAATAAGATTGCCCTGACATTGCTTATCATCGGAGGCATCAATTGGGGTTGCGTGGGAATTTTCGGTTTTGACTTGGTCGCTTTTTTCTTTGGCGGTGCCGGCAGCGCGCTTTCCCGCGTGATTTATACGCTCGTAGGACTGTCTGCCCTCTGGTGCATTTCGCTTTTGTTCCATCATATCGAACCGGTGGAGCGCGAGGCGTAATCAACAACCGAAGGTTCTGATAGGGGTTGACGTGATCAGTGCGTCAACCCCTTATTCTTGGTCAGAGATTGATCAGTTTAGAGCCGGAAGCCAGCATGCTTCTGATAAATTATCATACGATGCGGAACCAAAAATAATCTGAAAGAACAGCAGTATTTGGAAGTGAAAGCAAGATGACCGCAGAAAGGGTTCTGTGGTCATCCTGATGTTTAATCATCCGCAAGGATAATGGCTCCATTTTCCACCCGCTCCACCGTGGCCAGGGCCTCCACCCTGATTCCCATGCTCCGGAGCACACGGCCGCCGTCCCTGGTGGCCTTTTCAATGGCTACGCCTACGCCTGATACTTCAGCGCCTGCTTTTGCGCAAATTTCCATCAGTCCCAGCAGTGCCTGACCGCTGGCCAGCATGTCATCCACCAGGAGCACGCAGTCGTCTTCCAGCAGATAGCGCTTGGATATGCGAAGGGTATATGTTTTTTCAAGTGCAAAGGAGTGAACCTCCGTGGAATAGACGTCAGGGTCAATGTATCCTGTCTGAAATTTCTTGGCAAATAGGAAAGGTACCTTTAACGCACGGGCCACAAAGCAGGCCAGCGGAATTCCGGAGCTTTCTGCGGTCAGAACCTTGGTAATTTTGTCGTTCCGAAAACGTTTGGCCAATTCTTTTCCTATATTCTCCAATAATTCAACGTCAACGCAGTGATTGAGAAACATATCCACCCGGATAATGTCGCCTTCTCCAAGCTCCGCATCATTTAAAAGCATTCGCTTTAGGTCGTCCATTCAGGCTCCTCCTACAAATTACAGTACAATGAACGTCACACCATTGTTATGCCGCTCCAGATCCCTGTCCTTTCGCAGCGAGTCGCAGACCGCAAACGCATGTCGGGTTGATTCGCTGAAAATGGAAAATTCCTCGCCCGGAATAAAATCCTGAATATCTCCGCGTGTCTTCAGACGACTCAGGTAGTCTCTGGCTTCAATTCGGATACGGCCTCCGGCCCCGGAGGAGCCGTAGCCATGGATGATTTTTACAACAGCCGTTCCTAATGTAACGCTGCGGCTCAGTTCAAAGGTAAGCCTGCGAATGGCACGGTCTGCGGTGGGCCTTCCTTCTTCCAGATTAATTTCACGCAAGCTGCCTGCCATATGACACCTCACCTCTGCAAAGTTTGATAAACCAGTCAAAAATCCTTCCGCCTTCCACGGTATCAGTGCGCTGAAGATCTCCCGTCATACGCTCCGGATGCCACTGCACTCCGAGTAAGGGAAGGCTACTGTGGACAATGGCCTCCACAATGCCGCTCTCAGACCATTGAATCGGGTAAAGACCGCCGCCCAGCAGATCCAAGGCCTGATGATGATTGCTGTTCACGGGGAACAGCGGTAAATCGTATAATTGATGCAGCAGGGAACCGGGCTCACAGCGCAGAATATGAAGAATATCGCCGTGTTCCTGCTGATGGAATGACACAACAGTGGAATTCAGAGCCTGAATCAGCGTACCGCCCAGTGCGACATTCATTACCTGATGTCCGCGGCAAATTCCAAGGACGGGTCTGCCCCCGCCACAGAAAGCCTCCACCAATGCAAGTTCCGCTAGATCACGCTTGCGATCAATAGCGTTGGAACCTAAATTCTCCTGTCCAAAAAAAGAGGGGTCAATATCACCTCCGCCGCACAGGAGTAATCCATCGTAACCCGCATCTAAGGTAGGGCAGTAGCGTGATATTGGTTCGCCTCCCGCTGCCTCCACCGCTCTTTCGTAGTTGAACCGACTGTTTTCTCCAACGGAAACTAAAATCCGAGGTTTCATAGTCGTCCCCCATTCTACATGACTGCGGATACTAATAATTAATTATAAATCATTTTTTCCTTCACTGCAATATTGACAACCTAATTAAAATGAGGTATTCTGTAAAACATATTCCAATTCTGCGCGGAATTATGATAGCTTAAAAATCATAAGGGCTTGGTTTTTGAAAGGTTATCGAAGTGGTTATAAGGAAAACAACTCGAAATCATGTTAGTATGCAAAAAAAGTGAATATTTTTTATCTGGAGAAGTATCGAAGTGGTCGTAACGAGCTGCACTCGAAATGCAGTTGTCCGCAAGGGCACGTGGGTTCGAATCCCACCTTCTCCGCCAAGTCATCAGTGACCGTTTTTTGCGGTCACTGATGCTTTTTTTCGGCCTCGAAGTCAGCTCACATAACCCACAAAGTTGTATTTGATTTGAACCGTCTGCGTGGTGTGCCCGTTTTCGTCCGCCTGTTCGTGTACCGCCACATGGTCTATGAGCTGAAAAGCCGTGGACCGGTCAAGCCGGTCGATGGAAGCGCACTCTTTCACAAGCCCCATCCATCGCATAACATCGGCTTTGCCGCTTGCCGCCTCTCCGACGCACCGCCGAAGGTCTGCGGTCTTTGCCTCAAGCTCGCCAAGCTCCCGCTCATAGTCGGAAAACATCTTTTTGAACAGGCTGTCCGGCACGTTGCCGGAGATTTTTTCTTCAAACAGGCGCTTGCTGGCATCCTCTATAAACGAAATACGGTTTGTCGCGTCGCGTAGGGCCTTTTCCTGCGCGGCTTTTTTGTTCTCCTGTTCATTCCCGGA
>JAGFXR010000020.1 GCA_017861365.1 Oscillospiraceae bacterium
CTGAATCAGGCGCCCAGTTTCCTCCTCCGCAAACTGGTTGCTGTAAAGTTCATAATAATATCCGCGGTTTCTGAGGAGTTCCGAATGCTGTCCCTGCTCCACAATAAGCCCATTTTTTACCACAAGAATGAGATCCGCGTGACGGATGGTGGAGAGTCTGTGGGCTATGATAAAGGATGTTCTATTCCGCAGCAAGTAAGAGATTGCGTTCTGGATCAACTGCTCTGTCTGAGTATCCACTGAGCTGGTGGCTTCATCTAAAATGAAAATTCTCGGATCGGCCAGAACTGCCCGCGCAAACGAGATCAGTTGTTTTTCACCGGTGGACAACTGATCGCCTCCTTCGCCAACAGTACTTTGCCAGCCGTTAGGCAGTTTTTCCACCACTGAATCCGCTGAAACACTCCGCGCAGCGGCTATAACCTCCTCATCCGTGGCATTCAGACGGCCATAGCGGATGTTTTCCATGACCGTTCCGGAAAACAGGTGAGGATTTTGCAGTACATACCCAATATTGGAGTGCAGCCAAAGCTGGCTTCTTTCCCGGTAATCCCGTCCGTCAATCAGAATGCTTCCCTGTGTTGGCTCATAAAAACGGCTGACCAAATGAATGAGAGTGCTTTTTCCCGCCCCGGTTTCCCCCACAAGAGCAACGGTAGTTCCGGCCGGAATTGTCAGAGAAAATCGAGTGAGCACGGTTTCGTTTCCGTCCGGATACTGGAATGTAACGTCACGAAATTCAATATCACCGATCAGCGGCTCCCAATTTTCGCGCTTGGGATGGAAGCTGTCGCCATAACGCGCGATTACCTCGGGGCGGTCCCGGACTGTGACCTCCTGATCCAGCAGCCCGGTGACCCGCTCGATGGATGCCTGGAGGGAGATGAAATCCGCAATATTGGACGCGGTGGTTTTAATCGGTTCGAAAATACCCACCGCATAAGAGATAAAAGCGGACAGCGTACCAAGGGCCAACGCATCGTCCAGAACCATAAAACCGCCTCTGACCAGTACAACGGAAACCGCCATAGTGGAGCAGAACAGCACCAGAGGGACGTAGATCGCGCTGAGCCGTGCGGCAGCGATGCCGGAAGTACGCATTTCTTTGGTTAGTTTCTGAAAATCCGTGCTGTTGGACTCTTCAATTACCAGAGTTTTCGATGTCTTGGCACCCATAATACCTTCATTGAATGCGCCTGTGATTTTGGAGTTGCTCTTTCTGACCTTGCGGTTCCAGTGCAGAATTTTATTCTGAAAATAGCCGGTGAGCACGGCCAGCACGGGAACGATCAGCAAAACGGGTATGGCCAGCTTCCAGTTGAGCAGCAGCATGGCAATCAGGCTGCCCAATACATAGACCACAGACCACTGGATATCGGGCAATTGCCAAGCCAGCAGCGCCGAAATACGGTCCGTGTCGCTCATGACACGGGTCAGCAGATAGCCCACCGGCGTGACGTTGTAGTACGCGATAGAGAGCTCCTGAAGATGGACAAACAGCGCACGCTTCATATCTCTGCCCAATCCCATTTCCAGCCGCATGGAGCCCTGGGCGAAGACAATGACAGCCAGTGATTGGACGATGATGGCCAACAGGTAGGTAAGCGCGAAGGGTAAAAGCCCTTTCACTGTCTGGTGTCCGATCAGTTCATTCACCGCGTAGCGCTGAAACAGCGGAAGCGCAATATCCACAAGGGCGCAGATCAGGTTAAACCCAATGATGAGCGCAACCGTGCCCAGGTATGGCTGGAGGAAAATCCGGAGCCGTTTCCAGATGCGCAGATCAAACGACATGGTAAAGTCCTGTTCGTCATAGGCTGCCATCCGTCACGCCTCCCTTCAACAGCGTGCGGTCATCGCTGCTCATCTGAATCTCAAAAATGTCTTTGTAAAGCCCGGGACGCGACAAAAGTTCCTTATGGGTTCCCATATCTGATAGTTTCCCGTGCTCCAGAACCAGGATACAGTCAGCCTGCATCAGAGTGGTGATGCGGTGGGAGATGAGAATGACCGTGGCGTCCTGAATTTCACGCTTTAAGGCAGCGCGGATATTTGCGTCGGTTTCTGTGTCCACCGCGGAGAGGGAATCGTCGAAAATCATAATGGGTGTTTTTTGCAGCAGCATCCGGGCAATTGCCACCCGCTGCTTTTGTCCGCCGGAGAGGGTTACGCCGCGCTCCCCCACCACGGTGTCATAACCGTGGTTCAGTTCTGAGATGGCCTCGTCCACGCAGGCGATTTCAGCCGCGCGCCGAACCTCCTCCTGCTGTGCGGAAGGGCGGGTCACGGTAATATTCTCCAAAATTGTCCGCGAAAATAGAAATGGCTCCTGTAGAACAATTCCAATCTGGCGGCGCAGGCGGCGGCGGTCAAAATCGTTGATATTCACGCCGCCGATGGTGATGCTGCCCTGACCGGACTTCAAGTCATAAAGCCTGTCCAGCAGATGCACGAGGGTGCTCTTGCCTGAGCCGGTTGGCCCCAGAATGGCAAAGGTTTTGCCCTTCGGAATGGTAAAGCTGACGTTGCGGAGCACTTGAGCTCCGTCATAATCAAAGCTGACATTATGAAAGACAATGTCTCCCGTGATGGGCGCGTCAACAGTATCTTCGGCATCGGTTTCCGCGGGCGAATTTAAAATATATCCCACACGCTCAATGGAAACCCCTGCCTTGCTCATTTCAGACAGAACTCTGCCAAGACCTCTGACCGGCCATGCCAGGCTGGCGCTGTAAGAGATAAACGCCAGAAATTCACCCAGCGTCAGTGTTCCGTTGACGGTTTCCCAGGTGCCGGCCACCACTACCGCCATGAGCTGAAGGCTGGTTAAAAAATCACCCATGGCCCAGAAGGCGGACATGGTCTTGCCCAGGTGAATCCACAGCCCGGAAAACAAGCGGTTTTTTTCATCAAACCGCTCAATTTCGAACTGCTCCCGTCCAAACGCCCGTACCACACGCACGCCCGTCAGATTTTCCTGCACCACGCTGGTCAGCTCGCCCTCCGCTATGTCCGCGCGTTCGAACCGAGACGCGATTTGGCCGAAGAAGACCACGGAAGCCACCATGATCAGCGGCAGAAAAATGCAGGAGAGGATGGAGAGCCGCAGATTCATAGAGAACATGATGGATAGATCCACGGCAACCAGAATGACCGTACGGATGACCTCTGTCAACTGTGTGCAGACAAAATTGCGAATGACCTCCACATCGGAGGTGCACCGCTGAATAATATCGCCGGTCTGGTTTGCGGAATGCCAGGCGAAGGGAAGTCTTTGAATATGAGCAAACAGGTTGTCCCTGATGCGCTTGACAAAAGCTTCGGAGCCTTTTGCCAGCATGTTTTTCTGCCCATAGGTCATGATTCCTCCGAGCAGCGCGATCACTAAAATGGAACCGGAAACCGCCAGCAGACCGGAAACCGGATGATCGAGGATACGGTCCGTTCCAAAAAGCTCCGCGATTCTTTGAGATAAGCCTGTACCCGTTGCGCCCACAAGAGAATTTACCGTGACACTGATGATCTGCGGAATCAGCGCGGTACAGATCAGGCTGAACAGTGAGCACACGATGGATACGGCAAAAAAACGTTTGATTCCCGTCAGGCACTCCAGAATCAGAGTGGTTTTATTTTTTAATGAAATATTATTATTGTTGCAATGCTCCTCTCAATAGACAACGGCTGATTCGGTCAATCAATATAGTCTCCGCACGCTTGAAAAAACACCTCTGAGAGTTCAGAGGCGTCAGCTGTCAGCGCGTGGGACAATACGGTTCAGCTCTTTTGGAACACGTTAAAGACCGCGGTGGCGACAGCGGCATTGTGCTCCGATACGATCGTGACTTCATAGTGGCCGAGGGTACGTCCATCCTTGCGCCTTCGCGCCTCGGCGGTCAGGATTCCGCCCTTGGCCGCACCGAGAAAGTTGATCTGTCCGTCAATGGTGACCGTAACGCCTCTGTTCCAGTTGGCGGCAACAGCGCAGGTGAAGTCCGCCATGGTAAACAGTGCGCCCCCCATCACCGTTCCCGCCGCGTTTAAGTGGCGATTCTCCACTTGTAATGTGCATTTGGCGTAACCGTCGGCAACCTCGGCAATCCAAACGCCGCAGGCGTGGGCATAGTGGTCTGCTTTGAACCATTCACGAACCTCTTCGATTGTCTTCATCTGTATCACCCGGTACCCTTTTCTTGCTTTATAGTGGAAAGAAATTCTCTCAGACTGTCGGATTTTGTGTGTTTTATGTGATTCACATGACAATATTATAGCACAGCAAATAACCGTGTGGCAAGCCGTATTCCGCTCAGAGGGATTGGCGGTATCTGGTCAATCATTAAATATTGATTAAATCATTTAATCCCTATTGACAATCAGCTGACCGCGTAATATGATTACGGCATAGCAGCAAAGGAGGGAGCGAAAATGATACGTTTACTGCCCGGCACCACGATAGAGGTTGATTCATCCCGCGAAAACGCGGCGGAACAGCTTCTCTCGCCGTTATTCCTTGCGGGGGGGCTTACTCTGTCACAGGTGGCGCAGCTGACCGGCTTAGAACCTTACATCATTCAAAATTGGGTGAAACGCGGGTTTGTATCCCCGCCGCTGAGTAAGCGGTATTCCAAAAAACAGTTTTGCCGTATCGTGATGATCAACTTGTTAAAAGACAGCCTGCGTATTGAGAAGATATGCAGCCTGCTGTCCTACCTCAATGGCGTTCTGGATGATGAAACGGACGATATTATTGATGACTTCCGTCTTTATTGCTGCTTTGATCAGGTTGCGGCGCGGATGGAGGCGGAGTCTCAGGGCGGGCGCGATCAATGGAAAAATTGGTGTGCGGAGGCGTTGCAATCATATGAGGCTCCTTTTCCAGGTGCCCGGGAGCGGGTAGCGCAGGGGCTTTGGGTGATGCTGACCGCCCATACGGCCGCACGTCTGAGAAGTGAGGCGGAATTGAAATTGAAGGAGATGACGGAATGAATGCGTGGTGGCTTTCGCTGTCCGGACTGGAGCAAGTGTTGTTTTGTGTGGCAATTCCAGCGACGCTGCTGATGGTTGTGCAGACACTGCTGCTCCTGTTTGGCATACACGGTCCCGGCGAAGTGAGCTCAGGCGGAGGGGATGTGGACTCCTCCATGGACGGGCACGACTGGGGCAATCCTCATGAGGATATCATTAATATTGACAACTACTACACCCCGAGCGACAGTGCCGCGGCCCACGATGGACTGTTCGCGGGACTGCATCTGTTGACGCTGCGAGGTACAATTGCCTTTTTCTCGATTTTTGGCTGGGGCTCTCTTTGGCTGCTCCAGATGGGACTGCACTTCTTTCCTGCGCTGCTTCTGGGCGCCGCCATGGGATTCTGCGGTATGGTGCTGATTGCCGTCCTGCTCAAAGTGGCCATGCAGCTTCAGTATGATGGGACAATGGATCCGCGAAATGCCCTTGGTGTTTCTGGAACTGTTTATCTGACCATTCCTGCCGCCCGTGAGGGTGCGGGGAAAATCAGCATTATGATTCAAGAGCAGGTATCGGAGGCGGACGCCGTCACCGATGATCCGGAACCCATTCCCACCGGCAACGAGATCACCGTGGTTGGACTATCGGGAAAAAATATTCTGGTTGTTACAAAAAAGTAGAGCAGAGCCCAAGTTATGGTGTGTACTCCCGGAGAGGGATTCACATAAAAAATATTTTAGGAGGAAACATGATATGGCAGCTTTAATCTTAGCCTGTGTCGTCGCATTGCTTCTTTTTTCACTGGTAATTCTGATTATAACTCGGTACAAAAAATGCCCGTCGGACAGAGTGATGGTTATTTATGGTCTGGTGGGCAGCAATAATGACGGAACCACCCGTTCCGCCCGCTGTATCCACGGCGGTGCGGCCTTTATCTGGCCTGTGGTGCAGTCCTACGACTTTCTGGATCTGACCCCGCTTTCCATTTCTGTGGATCTGGAAAATGCGCTCTCCCGCCAAAACATCCGCATCAACGTGCCATCCCGGTTTACTGTGGGTATTTCCACGGAAAACGGTATTATGCAGAACGCCGCGGAACGCCTTCTGGGCCTGAAGCTTTCTGAAATTCAGGAACTGGCGAAGGATATTATCTTCGGTCAGCTGCGCCTGGTCATCGCGACCATGGACATTGAGGAAATCAACACCGACCGCGACAAGTTCCTGGAGGCCGTCTCCCGCAACGTGGAGGGCGAGCTGAAGAAAATCGGTCTGCGCCTGATCAACGTCAACGTCACCGATATTTCCGATGAATCGGGATACATCGCCGCCCTTGGTAAGGAGGCTGCCGCGAAAGCCATCAACGACGCGAAAAAGACCGTGGCCGAGAAGGACAGGGACGGTTCCATCGGTGAGGCCAACGCCCGCCGCGACCAGCGCGTCCAGGTGTCGCAGGCCGACTCCTCTGCCATACAGGGTGAAAACGAGGCACAGATTCAGGTCTCCATGTCCAATGCCGCCCGCCGGGAAAAGGAAGCGGAAGCGCTGCGCATTGCAACCGCTGCTGAAAAAATAGCCGCGGCGCAGGCTCTGGAGGAGGCGTATGCCGCGGAGCAGAAAGCTGAGACGGCCCGTTTTGCCCGTGAAAAGGCCACAGCAGAGGCGGACATCATTGTCAAAACCGAAATTGCGAAACGTCAGCTGGAGCTGGAAGCGGAGGCCCAGGCCGAACAAATCCGCCGCAAGGCAAAGGGTGAGGCGGATGCGATTATGATGAAAATGCAGGCCGAGGCGACCGGTATGCAGGCGATGCTCACCAAACAGGCGGAAGGTCTGCGAGAGGTCGTATTGGCCGCGGGAGGCGATCCCGACGCGGCTCTGCGGTTGATGCTGGCTGATAAAATGGAGGACTTGTTGAAAATCCAGGTTGAGGCGGTCAAGGGCATTAAGATTGACAAGGTTACGGTCTGGGACGGCGGCGAAGGCAAGGAAGGCAAAAACGCCACTGCGGGCTTTGTCTCCGGGCTGATGAAGAGCATCCCGCCGATGAGCGATATGTTCGATATGGCGGGCATGAATCTCCCCAACTATCTGGGCGCAAAGCAGGATGCTCCCACGCAGTCCAAAGCCGCCGAGGAGGCGTCCGAATAATACCATAGAATCAGGGCGCGGGAGTGGGGGCTGATGCTTACCTCTCACGCGCCCGGCACAGAAACCACTGGTGACGGCTGATCGTTGCGATTTGACCGGTGGTTTTCTGTGCTTTTTTGACGCATCAGTGGTTGATCACGTCTGTTTCCATACATTTCATTTGATGATTTACACAAGTCCAAGCATCCGGACTGTATTTGCCACAAGGATGCATATGGCCATGCCGGTGATGGTTGGAATTGCAAAAGAGACAAGCGTCCATTTGAGGCTTTGTGTTTCGTTGCGAATGGTCAGGCAGGTGGTCCCGCAGGGCCAGTGCATCAGCGAGAACAGCATGGTGCATACTGCCGTCAGCCAGGTCCAGCCGTGGTTGACAAATAACATATGAAGCTCAGACATACTTTCCAGGTCGGTTAGTTTTCCGGTTGCCATGTAGCTCATGATGATAATGGGGACCACCGTTTCATTGGCCGGAAACCCCAAGATAAATGCCATCAGGATATATCCGTCTAAACCAAGCAGTTTGGCAAACGGGTCAAGAAAGCCGGCACAGTGGGCAAGAATACTGAAATCTCCCACATGAATATTGGCAAGGATCCAGATGACAATACCTGCCGGCGCCGCGACCATAACCGCCCGGCCGAGCACAAAAATCGTTCTGTCCAGGATGGAGCGCACGATGACCTTACCTACCTGAGGACGGCGGTATGGCGGGAGCTCCAGATGAAAGGAAGAAGGCATACCTTTCAGAATCGTTTTGGAGAGAAGACTGGAAATGAAAAGTGTCATGGCAACGCCAAGCACGATTGTGCCGGTCAGCATCAGGGTAGAAACAACAGATTGAAACGCGCCTCCCACAGTTCCGGCAAAAAACATGGTAATAATGGCAATCAGCGTCGGGAACCTTCCGTTGCAGGGTACAAAGTTGTTTGTCAGAATTGCAATCAGGCGTTCGCGGGGCGAGTCAATGATACGGCATCCGATGACGCCGCAGGCGTTGCACCCGAACCCCATGCACATGGTAAGAGCCTGCTTTCCATGTGCGTGAGCCTTACGGAAAAAGTTATCCAGATTAAACGCGACACGCGGCAGATAGCCCAGATCCTCCAATAATGTAAACAGCGGAAAAAAGATTGCCATAGGCGGCAGCATCACAGAGATCACCCATGCCAGTGTCCGGAATACGCCGTCCACCACGATTGCGCGCAGCCAATCCGGCGCCGATAGCCACAGGAAGAACTGGGAGATTGGTTCTTCCAGAGAAAATAGCCCCGCGGCAAGAAGACTGGACGGGACGTTTGCACCCGTAATGGTGATCCAAAAGATCAAGAACAGCAGTGCGATCATGATTGGAATTCCGGTTAGTCTTGAGGTCAGGATTTGATCGATTCTGTGGTCCCGCGCAACATATTCTTTTTTTTCAAATGTAACAACATCCCGGCTGATGACCTCACAGGTTTTCACAATTCTGGTGACGACCTGATCCCTGAACTGATCAGCCGGGATCCCCGCTTCCTCCAGTAAGTACCTTGCTTGCGCAATCACTTGCGAGATTTCTGTGTTTTGTGTTGGGTCAAAGCCAAGATAGTGTTCCAAGGAACCCAGCAGGCTGTCGTCCCCGTCGAGCAGCTTCAGTGCGGCCCACCGGGTGTTGATGCGCCCCTGCAAAACGTCTGTGATTTCAGACTCTACCAGGGCAATGGCGGCTTCGATCTCCTCACCGTACTCCACGCGCAGCGGATTTAATGTTGCCGCGCTGCCTGTGAGGCCGCCGACCGTGTCCATCAGACGATCCAGGCCTTTTCCCGCTCTTGCGCTGGCGCCGACCACAGGAATGCCCAAAAGGGAAGCGAGGCGGGGCAGATCAATACGGATTTTTTTCTTTGCCGCTTCATCCATCAAATTGACGCACAGCACGACTCTGTCGGTAATTTCCATGGTTTGGAGCACCAGATTCAGATTCCGTTCCAGGCAGGTGGCATCCGCAACCACCACCACGGCATCAGCCTCGCCAAAGCAGATAAAATCCCGGGCAATTTCTTCTTCGGTTGAGTTTGCCATCAGAGAATAGGTTCCCGGAATATCCACCATGATAAAATTCGTATCTTGATGCCGATACGTTCCCTGCGCGTTTACAACGGTTTTTCCCGGCCAGTTGCCCGTATGCTGATTGAGTCCTGTGAGACCGTTGAATACCGTGCTTTTCCCAACGTTCGGATTTCCGGCCAAGGCCACAATTTTATCTTGCTCTGTTTCCTTTTCAATATGTAGGCCGCAGTGACTTAAAACACCCGCTCCCGTCGATGTATTGGTTAGGCCCATGTGAATCCTCCTGAAAAAATGAAAATAGCGGAGCAGAGAAAGCACTTGATGATTCGCCTGTTATGTAGGCCAAGCCAAGCTTTTTACTGCTCCGCTTTTGATTTATGGCGCAGATACGATGATTTGCTCCGATACGTCGGAACGCAGGGCGATGACGGCCCCTCTGATGAAATAAGCCACGGGATTTCCAGACGGGCTTTTGTAGAGCGCCTCAATTTCGGTTCCGTTGATGACTCCGAGGTCAAGCATCCGTCTTCTGGTATCGCCGTCAGATGTCAAGGCAGAAACGTTTGCTTTTTTGCCGATCGGAAGCTGATTAAGCGCAATTTGGTTATCAGTCATGAAGAGATCCTCCAAAATAATAAGCGTAGGGCAACAAACTTTCCCTACACTAATATATGGGACTCAAACGGAACATGTTACGAATATACTGGGGGTTTTCTGAAAACGTAAATCTGCATCAAGGGACGAACACTGGAGAAACACGTAGAAAAAACTGAGGGACAGATTGAAGTGAAACAAGAAAAACAGGAAGAAGCTGAACATTCGATACAAGATTTCAGCGTACAGTAATTGAAATGAAAGGGAATTATCACCATAAAATAAAATCACCCTACATCTATCACCGCTGATTCGACAGGAAACGGTTTTTTTTAGTTATTTACCTTATTTTTCTGCATTTCCTATTCCATTTAAGTTACTTTAATGGTATACTTAGAGAAATTTAAGCGTTGCGATTACTGTTTTCTACATGGTAGCGGGTTCCTGGTAAAAAATTAGAAAACAATCAATAAAAGAAAAGAAATCCTGCCATTCTTTCTGGGTCGCTTCACGGCGGACAAGCAGAGAGAATGGTAAAACCTGCACACGGAGGAGCAAATATGAATATTGCATATCTGATTGGTATCATTGTGGGATTTGGCGGCATTGTGTTTGGGTACCTGGAGGAAGAGGGCGTTTTATCGTCGCTGATCAAAATTTCTGCCGCGGCGATCGTGTTCGGCGGAACTTTCGGCATTATGTTTATGGGAAATCCAATGAGCCGGGTTAAGCAAATTCCAAAGGCGGTCAGGGTGGTGTTCACCTATAAGCCCAGGAACTATGGGGCTTTGGTCGATCAGCTTTTTGAAATTGCCAACATTGCCCGGCGTGATGGCTTGCTGGCGCTGGAAGCGGCCGCGGAAAAAAGCGAGGACGCGTTTATTCAAAAAGGTCTGAATTTTCTGGCTGATGGTGTCGAGCCGGATTTTTTGCGTGATGTTTTGTCAAGCGAAATCGACGCAAAGGACCGGGAGCTGGAAGGTGCGGCCGCTGTTTTTGAAGGCATGGGCGGAACCGCGCCCACCATGGGCGTTCTCGGTACCGTTATGGGCATGGTCAGTATTTTGCGCGATATGAGCGATATGGATACGCTGGGCGGAAAAATCGCGACCGCGTTTATCGCGACCATGTATGGCGTCGGCTCCGCGAACCTGCTGTGGCTGCCCATGGCCAGCCATATCAAATCCGTTATGGAAATGGAACGGGAATATTTTGAAGTCATTATTGATGGCTTACTTCTCATTCAAGACGGTGTGGCACCTTCCCGCCTGAGAGAGAGCCTTGAGGCCAGAATCGGTGGCGATAACGGCGGCAAGGGAAAGGATAAGGATGCTGTCGCGGAAAAATGAGATTTTATCTCCTGAAAGGTGGTTGTACAGCGAATGGCCAAGAAGCCTAAGGTGGAAAAGGATACAAGCGAACGGTGGTTGTTAACCTATTCCGACCTCATGAACCTGCTGCTGATTTTGTTTATTATTCTCTATGCTTCGAGTAAGGCCGATGTGACCCAATTTCAGCAGGTGGCGGAATCCCTCAGAATCGGATTCAGTTCGATATCAACATCGCAGGCCGCGATCGAAAGCAGCAGCAGCGGCGGTGGAAGCTCATCATCCGAAGACGGCTCGCTGGATTCCAGTGACTCGGTGCTGGATTCAGGCATGATCGGGGTGATCGACAACGCGATTTCCTCCACCGACACCGGTGAGTCTGATTCGGAGGGGTCAGGGACGCAGGACGTCCAGTATCAGAACTTTTATGATGCGCTCATGACGCTTCTGGAAGAAAATCAACTGACCCAAAGTGTAACGGTTTCGCTGGAGGAAAAGGGAATTGCGATTTCATTTGCCGACAACGTCCTGTTTGCCAAAAGCAGCGCGGTGCTCAATGGCGATGCCAACACGATTATTGATAAGATTGGATATCTCTTGACGCAGCTGCCCTATTCTTATATTTTAGTGGAAGGGCACACCGATTCCGACAAAATACATACCCAGTATTATGAAGATAATATGGATTTGAGCACCAAACGCGCCGCTAATGTGTGGCGGAGGTTGGTTGCCTGCGGGCTGTCCCCGGAAAAAATGGCGTCGGTGGGTTATGGCGAATACAGGCCCGTAGCGCCTAACGATACCGTCGAGAATAAAGCGAAAAACAGGCGTGTGGTTATTACCATTCTGAAAAAAGAGCTGTCGACCAATGATAATGCCACCATAGATGATTCCGGAGCGGATACGCCGGCCGCGGAGATTGCTGCGGGAGCGAATGGAACTGCCGCTGAGGAGACCGGCTGATTCGGACAAAACCTCAATCCTGAGTAAGCCATGTGCCATACGGCTTGAACCGTTGCTTTGATCAAATCAAAAAACGCCTGGGAAAGAGCTGCTTTTCCCAGGCGTTTTTTTGGAATGGCTTACCTGAATGAATGCGCCTGACAGGGTGGATGCTCCATCCTGTTAAGAACATAGTTTGATAGTTTACCGCATGACGTCGGTAATGCTGTCAATCATATTACCGACGGTACGCATAGCTTTTCCGGCTCCATGACGGCCACCCCGGGAAGAGTGGGCGGGAGTCATTAACAGTCCAACGGCGGCGCCCGCAAGCACACCTGCGCCAATCCCGCGCCATACTCTGTATTGATTCATTAAAATTCCTCCTTTACTGTAAGTTGCAGTGGTAGTATGCCCAGAAAGACGGAAAAATACGTTGATAAAAGTAGTGTAATCCTTTATAATATTTTTGTTGATTCATGAACTGCGTTGAACGATGAAATCAGGCAAAGATGCTGGAGGAACCTTTTTGAATATATTAATCAAAAATGCTGTGCTTGTCGATCCGGTTGAGGGAACGGAAAGGCAGGAGGATATTCTGATTCAAAACGAACGTATTGCGGCCATTGGGACGTGTTTACAGGCCGATGGGGCGCAAGTGATTGACGCCGCCGGCTGCTGTGCTGCACCGGGGCTTGTGGATATCCATGTGCATCTGCGCGAGCCCGGCTTTGAATACAAGGAAACTATTGCTTCCGGCTGTGCCGCGGCGGCGCGGGGCGGAGTTACCTCTGTGGCCTGCATGCCCAACACAAGGCCGGTCATTGACACGCCGGAGCTTGTCCGTATGGTGCGGGAAAAGGCGGCCTGCGGCATTCATGTGTTTCCCATTGCCGCCGTGTCGGTGGGGCAGGGGGGAGAGACCCTGACCGATGCCTCCGCGCTGAAGGCGGCGGGTGCTCCGGCGCTGTCCGACGACGGAGTGCCCGTCCAAAGCGCGCTGTTGGTGCGGCAGGCGCTGCTGGCGGCGGGGCAGCTTGGTATGCCTGTCCTGTCCCACTGCGAGGATGCTGGGTTGGTTGGGAATTATGCGGTGAACGAGGGAGAGATTTCGAGAAAGCTTGGCATTCCAGGGCGTCCTGCCGTCGCGGAGGAACTGATGGCGATGAGGGACGCCATGCTGGCGGAGGAAACGGGAGCTTCGGTGCATATCTGCCATGTTTCAACCGCGAATACGGTGGAGATTGTGCGTCAGTTTAAGCGGCGCGGCGTTTCCATCACATGTGAAACCTGTCCGCAGTATTTTACCCTGACACAGGAGGCAATCCTGACTCACGGAGCCATGGCAAGGGTCAATCCGCCTCTGCGCACAGAGCGCGACCGTGCTGCTGTTTTAGAGGGACTCAGGGATGGAACCATTGACGCGATTGTGACCGATCACGCGCCTCACAGTGCGGAAGAAAAAGCCAGGCCCTTAACGGAAGCACCCAGCGGGATGGTGGGGCTGGAGACCTCGCTGGCGTTATCCTTGACAGCGCTGTATCACAAAGGGCATATGAGCCTTCCGGCGGTCATTGCGGCCATGACGGTGAAGCCGGCCAAGATTCTGGGGCTTTCCAAGGGGACGCTTCAGGTGGGCGGCAGTGCCGATCTGGTGCTGTTTAATCCTGATGAGGAGTGGGTGATCGACCCCGCGCGCTTTGTATCCAAGGGACGTAATACGCCCTTCGGCGGTTTTAAGGTCAAGGGGAAAGTGAATGCTACCATTGCGGACGGCGCAATGATTTACAGGGAGGGCTAACGTTGTCATTCGATATCTTGCAGGATCAGATCCGAAAACTGAAAAATCCCACGGTGGCGGGGCTGGACGCCCGGCTGGAATATGTTCCGCCCTATATCGTAAATCGATACATCAACCAGTACGGCGAGACCTTTCAGGCGGCGGCCGAAGCGATTTTTGAATTTAATCGCGGACTCATGGACGCGCTCTGCGATATTGTCCCCGCAGTCAAACCCCAGTCGGCCTACTATGAGCTGTTGGGCTGGAGAGGGATGGAGATGCTGGAGCGCACCATCGCCTATGCTCATAAGAAAGGGCTTTACGTCATTGCCGACATTAAGCGCGGCGATATCGGCACCACAGCCACCGCATACAGCGAGGCGTGGCTGGGAAAGACCAAAATCGGCGGATCGGAGCTTGCGGCCTTTGACGCGGACTGCGTAACCGTGAACGGCTATATGGGCTCGGACAGCATCAAGCCCTTTCTGGAGCACTGTGTATCAGAGAAAAAGAGCATGTTTGTCTTGGTTAAAACCTCCAACCGGTCGGCTATGGAGCTGCAGGATTTGGTGGCCGGAGATCGTCAGGTGTATCATGTCATGGGTGACCTGGCGCAGCGGTTAGGGCGTGAAACCGAGGGCAGGCACGGATTCAACGCCATCGGCGCGGTGGTGGGCGCCACCTTTCCCTCTGATCTGCGCGCCCTGCGGGAGCGCTTGGAGCATACCTTTTTTTTGGTGCCCGGTTATGGGGCTCAGGGAGGTACCGCGGAGGATGTGCAATATGCCTTTAACCGTTACGGCCATGGAGCTATCATTAATTCCTCACGGGGAATTATGTGCGCATGGCAGAAAACAGGGCAGGACGGCATGGACTACCAGGAGGCGGCGCGCAACGCCGCGATTGCGATGCGGGACGATATCAAGCAGTATATTACGATTGTCTGAGAAAACCCTTATGAAGGAGCAATATCATGTCGTTACAGAAAATCTGCGAAATCATCGCGGCGGAACCGTTAACTCCCCACGCATACTCCATCACGCTGGAGGCGGGGCGTATCGCTGAGGAGGCCCGGGCGGGACAGTTCGTGCATATCCGATGCGGAGACGGCCTGCTGCTCCGGCGTCCCATTTCCATCTGTGATGTGAATGGGAGTCGCCTGCGGATCGTGTTTGAGGTGAGAGGGGAAGGAACCCGGTGGCTGGCTCTCCGCGGGGCGGGCGAGGCGCTGGATGTACTCGGACCTCTAGGGCATGGCTTTGACCTGACAGGGGAAAAGCTGTTGCTGGTGGGCGGGGGAATCGGTGTTCCCCCCATGCTCCACACCGCAAACTGTTCTGGCGGAGAGGTGCACGCGGCGCTGGGCTTTCGCTCCGCCGACCGGGCGATGCTGATCTCAGAATTTCAGCAGGCGGCGAAAACCGTGGCGGTTGCCAGTGACGACGGCAGTATCGGGGTTCATGGTTATGTAGATGGGTTGGTGCGGGAGGCGGCAGCACGGGAGAACGGGTTCTCCGCCATTTTGGCCTGCGGCCCAAAGCCCATGCTGCGGTCTGTGGCAGCGGTTGCGGCGGAGCTTCAAATTCCCTGTCAGGTGTCCATGGAGGAGCGGATGGGCTGCGGTGTAGGCGCTTGTCTGGTGTGTGCCTGCAAAACCGCCGACGGGCATTATCGGCATGCTTGCAAGGACGGTCCGGTGTTCCGTGCGGAGGAGGTGTGCTGGGATGATTGATCAATCGGTTTGTCTGGCGGGGGTGACCTTGAAAAATCCCATTGTGGCGGCTTCGGGCACCTTCGGATTCGGACGGGAATACGGGACATTTTATGATCTGAGCGAGCTGGGAGCCATCTGTGTGAAGGGACTGACGCCCCGGCGGAGGGAAGGCAACCCGCCGCCCCGCATCGCGGAGACCCCGATGGGGATTATCAATTCCGTGGGGTTGCAGAATCCCGGGGTGGACGCCTTTATCGCGGCGGAGCTTCCGGAGCTGCGCCGGCATGATGTGAAAATCATTGCCAATATTTCCGGTGATACGCCTGAGGAGTACGGGGAGATGTGCGAGAAGCTTTCCGCCGCCGGGGTTGACCTGGTGGAGGTCAATATCTCCTGTCCCAATGTTAAGGCGGGCGGACTGGCTTACGGCACCAAGCCGGAGCTGGCGGCGGAGGTAACCGCGCTGGCCAAGCGCCATTCCACAGTTCCCGTGATGGTCAAGCTCTCGCCCAATGTGACGGATATTACGGAAATTGCCAAGGCGGTGGCGGAGGCGGGAGCGGATGCGCTTTCGCTCATTAATACTCTGCGTGGAATGCGGATTGATGTGAATACCCGCCGCCCAATTCTGCGCCAGAATACCGGCGGCTTATCCGGCCCCGCCGTTCTGCCCGTGGCAGTCCGGATGGTGTGGGAGGTGGCCTGCGCGGTGAAGCTGCCGATTTTGGGTATGGGCGGCGTATCCTGCGGTTCCGATGCGGTCCAGCTGATGTTGGCGGGGGCGTCGGCCGTGGCGGTGGGAACCGCCTGCTTTACCGATCCCTACGCGCCTGTGAAGGTGCGGGATGAGTTAACACAAATCGCGCAGAGCCAGGGGCATGGGCGGGTCGCGGAGCTGACCGGCGGGGTTTTGCCCTGGTAACGATATATGGAAAAGAGTAACAATGATGACTCGAATTTATCTCATACGTCACGCCGAAGCCGAGGGAAACCTTTATCGGCGTGTTCATGGCTGGTATGACAGCCTGATTACAGAAAACGGACACCTTCAGATCAAGGCTCTGGAGGAGCGCTTTGCGGACGTTCCACTGGATGCGGTGTACTCCAGCGACCTGTTCCGGGCCAAGACCACCGCAAACGCGCTCTGCGCCGCAAAAGGTCTGAAGCTCCGTATCCGCTCTGATTTAAGAGAGGTGAACATGGGCGAATGGGAGGACAACACCTGGGCCGGTGTCAATCAGGTACATCCTGAGCTGCTTACTCTGTTCAATCATAACTCATCCCGGTGGCAGGTGGAGGGAGGCGAAACCCTGACCCAGTTGCGTGACCGCGTTTCCAACGCAATTTTGGAGATCGCGGCGGATCATGACGGGGAAACGGTGGCCGTGGTTTCCCACGGTATGGCCATCCGAAACGTCCTTGCGAAATTTTTGGGACAGCCCGTGGATGAAACCGAGATACTCCACGGGGATAATACCTGCGTGGCGCTATTGGAAATTGAAGGGGAACGCGTGGGGATTGCGTTTCATAACGATAATTCTCATCTGGGTGAGCTTTCCACGTTCAAAAGGCAATCCTTTTGGAAGAAGGGCGGCGGAGCCCTCTCCGACGCCAGCCTCTGGTTCCGGCCTCTGGATTTTCAGGATTATGGGAAGTTGTATTATGAGGCACGCAAGGAGGCTTGGAGTTCCATTCACGGAAGCCTGAAGGGTTTTGACGGCGAAGGCTTTTACCACGATGCCGTGGCGCAGACCGACCGCGATGCCAGGGCTGTGATGCTGGCTATGCTGGGAGATCAGCCTGCCGGAATGATTCAGCTGGATTTTTGGCGAGATGTGGATCAGAAGGTGGGCGGAATCCCCTTTTATTACATGATGCCGGAAACGCGGGAGAAGGGCATCGGTGTGCAGTTATTGGGTGAAGCGATTTCACTTTACAGAAAAATGGGACGGGAGAAGCTCCGCCTGCGCTGCGCGCCCGATAATGACCGTGCCCAGAGATTTTATAAACGGTACGGATTTGTCAAAATCGCCGAGGAGCAGGGCAGCCGCATTCCTCTGGATGTATTGGAGAAGAAGATTGGGTACTGATTTTTTGCCCGTTTCAAAAGCGGATATGAAAAAGCGGGGCTGGGATGAGTATGATTTCCTGCTCATCACCGGGGATGCCTATGTGGATCATCCTTCTTTCGGAACCGCCATCATCGGACGGGTTCTGGAGGCGGAGGGGTACCGGGTTGCTGTGATGCCCCAGCCGGACTGGAAGAAGGCCTCCGCGTTCGCGGCACTGGGACGTCCCCGTTTGGGGGTTTTGGTGAACGCAGGCAATCTGGATTCCATGGTTGCCCATTATACGGTAGCAAAAAAGCGGCGTGGAGAAGATGCCTATTCGCCGGGCGGACGGGCTGGCCTGCGTCCCGATCACGCGGTGACGGTGTACGGTAACCGGGTGCGGGAGGCCTTTGGAGGGATTCCGCTGATCATTGGCGGACTGGAGGCATCCCTGCGCCGGTTTGCTCATTATGATTACTGGGACGACAAGGTACGCCGCTCCGTCCTGTTTGATGCTCAGGCGGATTTGCTTATTTACGGAATGGGCGAGTATGCCGTCCGGGAAATTGCTTCGCGGCTGCGGGCGGGGACTCCGGTTTCTGAAATCAGGGATGTGCGGGGAACCTGTTTTGCGGCAAAGGACGCGGGGGAGAGCGCCTATCCCATGGTGGAATGCCCTTCCTTTGAGGAGGTGTCCTCCGATTTGCGGGCTTACGCAAGGGCAAATATGCTTCAATATGACGAGCATGACCCTGTCCGCGGAAAGGCGGTGCTCCAGCGTCACGGGAACCGGTTTCTGATTGTCAATCCTCCCGCCATGCCTTTGTCCACAGAGGAACTGGATGTTGTGGCGGAGCTGCCTTATGTGAGGGAGCCCCACCCCATGTACGATGCACTGGGCGGTGTTCCCGGAATCGAGGAGGTTCGCTTTTCGGTGACGCATAACCGGGGGTGCTTTGGCGCGTGTAATTTTTGCTCACTTGCGTTCCATCAGGGACGCATCGTCACGTCCCGCAGCCATGAGAGTGTGCTCAGGGAGGCCACCTCTCTGACCGGACACCCAGGATTTAAGGGCTATATTCACGATGTGGGCGGGCCAACCGCAAACTTTCGCCGCCCGGCCTGCAAAAAGCAGATGAAGGCCGGACTGTGCAGAGACCGGGCCTGCCTGTCGCCGGAGGCGTGCCCCAATTTGGAGTGTGACCATACGGATTTCCTCATGCTTCTGCGGAAGCTCAGAGCCATTCCGCGCGTGAAAAAGGTATTTATCCGCTCTGGAATTCGTTTTGATTTTATGATGCGCGATCCAAACGGCGAGTTTTTCGCGGAGCTGGTGCAGCATCATATCAGCGGGCAGCTCAAGGTTGCCCCGGAACACTGCGCGGATGGTGTGCTGGACTACATGGGCAAGCCGCATCATGCAATCTACGAGAAATTTCGGCAGAAATATGAGCGGCTCAATCAAAAATACGGGAAGAATCAGTTTTTGGTGCCCTATTTAATGTCTTCCCACCCCGGCTGCACCATCGGCGACGCCGTGAAGCTGGCGGAGTGGCTGAATCAGACGGGAAGGCAGCCGGAGCAGGTGCAGGATTTCTATCCCACACCGGGAACCCTCTCCACCTGCATGTATTATACCGGATTGGATCCCCGCACTATGAGGCCGGTTTATGTTCCGAAGGATCCCCAGGAGAAAGCCATGCAGCGTGCTTTGCTGCAATGGAAGCGGCCGGAAAAGCGCCGTCTGGTGCAGGAAGCGCTGCGAATGGCTCATCGGGAGGATTTGATTGGGTTTCAGAAGCGGTGCCTCATCCGCCCTGAGCATCAGAGCAGTTGGAAGCCGGTCGGGGGCGGAACCGGGAAAAACAATGGCAAAACGGCGGGCAAAAACACCCGGCAGACCGGGAGTGAAGCGCGAAAGCCGGCACAGGGCGCAAACCGCCGTGGAAAGAAAGCATCCGCGAAGAAAACATCCCGCTGAAGCATGCTGCGCTGTATGAAATATGCGCAAAAAACCGAGGAAACATCTGTCCCGCCGGATGTCGTGCCCCTTGCAATTATGCTGCAAGGGGCGTATAATAAAATTATTCATCTACTTTTAAAGGTTTGGAGGCGGGAGTCGTGTTTCAGATTGGGGATAAAATTGTGCATCCTATGCATGGGGCTGGAGTGATTGACGCCATTGTTCGGAAAAAAGTAAGTGGAGTTACACGAGATTACTACATCCTTAAGCTGCCGATCGGCAGTATGATGGTGATGATTCCCACTGAAAACTGCGACGAAATCGGAGTCCGTCCGATCATGGACAAGATTGCCTCGGATCATGTGATTGCGCTGATCTGCACGATTGAGGTGGACAAAACCGCCAGTTGGAACCGCCGTTATCGAGAAAATATGCTGCGGCTGAAAAGCGGGGACGTGATAGAGGTTGCCCGTGTTGTCAAAAGCCTGATGCTGCGGGAGGGCGACCGGGGGCTTTCCACCGGGGAGCGAAAAATGCTTCACTCCGCAAAGCAGATTTTACTTTCGGAGTTGGTGCTTTCACAAAATTCCAGCTATGAAGAGATGGAATTGCGCATAAATCAGGAAATGGCGCAATAGAATGAGATACCGAGAAGTCGAGACGGTGCCGTTGTATGCTTAAAGAGCCAGCAGGCTCTTTTTTTGTAGAGAGGTGTCCTTGTGACTGATTTTTTAAGGCGGATATTCAGGCGGCGCAGACACGAGGAAAAGCCGCCCTTCTGTACCGTGATTGTGGCGGCGGCCGG
>JAGFXR010000008.1 GCA_017861365.1 Oscillospiraceae bacterium
CCGCGGCAAGCAAAGGCTTGCCGCGGCCCTGTTGCCGTCTTTTATAAAAATAACATTTGTTGTTCCAAAAATAAGGCGCTCAAATTTTTATTGTTCAAAACGTCAAATTTCAATTATTTTTATTGTTTTCGTTTATTTATTTTGCTTATTGACTTTTTCCTTCAAAATCCGTAAAATACATAACGCATGAAATAGATAACATAGTTAACAGATGACAGTGTTATAAAAGGGGTGCATGAATGGATCAGGAAAGATTAAGGGAAGAATATTTGCGTGTGACTCACCGCATGGGCAAGCTTAGAATGACCAGCGCGGCGGCGCTGCTGACGGAGGTCACCCAGTTAGAGCTTCTGGCGCTGGAACGATTAAGCGACACAAGCCGGAATGATTCCCCAAGCAAGGGTATGTATGTATCCACGCTGGCGCGCAATCTGAGAGTCTCTCCCCCTGCCGTGTCACGCATGCTGCGGGGGATGGAAGGCAAGGGTCTGATTACCCGGACGGTTGATGAAGCCAACCGCCGCAACACCTACATTCTGCTGACGGAGAAAGGAAAGGCGGTGCGGGAGCGGTCCGTGGGTCAGATGGAGGAATTTTTCAAGCATGTGTTCATCGCCATGGGCGAAGACGATGCCCTGCAGTTTTTGAAGCTGTGGAACCGTTACGTCGATCTCATGGAAGCGGAGCTATCCCGAATACTAAAAGGAGAACGTGAATGCTAAAATTATTTCAGTATTTAACCCGGTTCAAGCTGGCAATGCTGGGCATTATCGTGTTGCTCGTGGTGCAGGCCTACTGCGACCTGGCGCTGCCGGAGTATACCTCAGATCTTGTGGATGTGGGTATCCAGCAGAGCGGAGTGGAAAGCGCGGCGCCCTCCCAGCTGCGGGAAGAAACCTTCAGAGCCCTGGAGCTGTTCATAACCGACGACGAACGTGCCACCGCCGAAGCGAGCTACGACCTGGGCAGCGATGGTATCTACCGTCTTAACACAGACAACCAGGACACCATAGACCAGATTAGCTCCATATTTGGCTTGCCCATGGTCATTGTCTCTTCCATGGAGGACTCCGGCCAGATGGATACGGCCACTCTTTTGCAGATGACCGACGCGGGCATGATCACCCAGGAACAGCTGCTGCAGGCGCGGGACACCGCCTTGGAGCAGATGGGCAATCTGTCTGATTCCATTATTGAGCAAAAGGCGATTTTGTTTGTTCAGTCGGAATATGAGGCAATGGGAATGGATCTGTCCTCTGTTCAGAGAAGTTATCTGCTGATTGAGGGCGGAAAAATGCTGGGTGTTTCTCTGATTATCGTAGTTGCCTCCGTGTTGATAGGCCTGATTGCATCCCGCGTGGCGGCGCAAATCGGTATGGAGCTGCGCGGCAAGGTGTTTCAGAAGGTTGTATCTTTTTCCTCCGCGGAAATGGACCGGTTTTCCACCGCCTCGCTCATCACCCGGAGCACCAACGATATTCAGCAGGTGCAGATGGTCATTGTGATGATGCTGCGTATGGTCATGTACGCGCCCGTGCTGGGCATTGGCGGCGTCATCAAGGTCATGACTACCCAAACGGGCATGAGCTGGATCATCGGCCTGGCGGTGGGTGTCGTTCTGATGATTGTGGTGGTTCTGATCAATGTCACCATGCCGAAATTCAAACGGATGCAGGGGCTGGTTGACCAGCTGAACCTGATCTCCCGTGAAATTCTGACGGGCATCACCGTCATCCGCGCCTTCAGCAGGGAAAAACATGAGGAGGGGCGCTTTGAGACCGCCAACCGCGATCTGATGAACACACAGCTGTTTACCAACCGGGTCATGTCCTTTATGATGCCCGGCATGATGTTCATCATGAACGCCGTCTCCGTCCTCATCGTGTGGGTGGGCGGCCACGGTATCGACGCGGGCAATCTGCAGGTAGGCGACATGATCGCTTTCATTACCTACGCCATGCTCATCGTGATGTCCTTCCTGATGCTCACCATGATTTCCATCATGCTCCCCCGTGCCGGCGTGGCTGCCGAACGGATCGACGAGGTAATCCGGAGCGAAACCTCCATTCACGACGCGCAGCGGGTGCTGGACGACACCCGCACCGACTGGAACGGCGTGGTTTCCTTCGAGCATGTCTCTTTCCGCTACCCAGACGCGGACGAGGATGTGCTCAGCGACATCAGCTTTACCGCAGAGCCAGGACAGACCACCGCGATCATCGGCTCCACCGGAAGCGGCAAGTCCACCCTGCTCAACCTGATTCCCCGCTTCTTCGACGTCACCGGAGGCCGTGTCACCATGGACGGCACAGACATTCGGGAGCTGTCCCAGAAAAAGCTGAGAAGTCTGCTGGGCTATGTGCCTCAAAAGGGTGTGCTGTTCTCCGGCACCATTGATTCCAACCTGAAGTTCGGCGGAGACTCCATTACGGATGAAGCCGCCGGACAGGCTGCCGCGATCGCCCAGGCCAAGGAATTTATCGACAGCAAGCCGGAGGGCTATGAAACCCACATTGCCCAGGGCGGCTCCAACGTTTCCGGCGGACAGAAGCAGCGCCTCTCCATAGCCCGGGCAATCGCGAAACAGCCCAAGGTGTTTTTGTTTGACGACAGCTTCTCCGCGCTGGATTACAAAACTGATGTAACCCTCCGCCGGGCGCTCAACGAGAACATCAAGGACGCCACCGTCATCATCGTCGCCCAGCGCATCAGCACCATCCTCCACGCCGACCAGATCGTCGTGCTGGACGAAGGCCGGGTCGCCGGGATGGGAAACCATGAAACGCTGATGAAAACCTGCCCCATCTACCAGGAAATCGCAAAATCTCAGCTCTCGGAAGCCGAGTTAGGAGGTGTTCTCGCATGAGTAAAGAAAAAACAAGCAGCTCCCGCAGCGGAGGCCTCGGCAGGCCAGAAAACGGCCCTCCGGGGATGATGCCCGGCGAAAAGCCCAAGGATTTTAAGGGTTCCATCCGAAAGCTGCTGCGCTACCTGAGCGGATATAAGCTTTCCCTGATTTTAGTGCTCATCTTTGCTATGTTCGGCACGGTGTTCACCATCGTCGGCCCCAAAGTGCTCAGCCGGGCGACAGACGAATTGTTCAACGGCCTGGTGGCAAAAGTCGCGGGAACCGGCGGCATTGATTTCGCAAAAATCGCAACCATCCTCGTCACGCTTCTGGCGCTGTATGTGGTCAGTGCGGTGTTCGCCTTTATTCAGAGCTGGATGATGAGCGGAATATCCCAGAAGGTATGCTTCCGCATGCGGGCGGAAATCTCTCAGAAAATCAACCGCATGCCCTTGAAGTACTTTGAGTCCACCTCCATCGGCGATGTACTCTCCCGCATCACCAACGACGTGGACACCATGGGCCAGAGCCTCAACCAGAGCGTCACCACCCTGATCACCTCCGTCACCACCATCATCGGCGTCATTGTCATGATGCTCACCATCAGCCCGCTGCTGACGCTGTTCTCCTTCCTTGTGCTTCCCATCTCCGCCGCTTTGCTGGCGCTGGTGATGAAGCACTCCCAGAAGTTTTTCCAGGAGCAGCAGTCCTATCTGGGCAGCCTCAACGGGCAGGTAGAGGAGGTTTACAGCGGTCACAATGTGGTAAAAGCCTTTAACCGGGAGGTGACCATCACGGAAACCTTCCAGCAGACCAACAGCGCCCTGTTCCACTCCGCGTGGAAATCCCAGTTTTTCTCCGGTATGATGATGCCGGTCATGCAGTTTGTGGGAAACCTGGGCTATGTGGCGATTGCCGTGGCGGGCAGCATTCTGGCCGTCGGCGGCGTCATCACGGTGGGTGACATTCAGGCGTTTATCCAGTATGTCCGCCAGTTTACCCAGCCGGTTTCACAGATTGCCCAGGTGTCCAACATGCTCCAGTCCATGACCGCCGCCGCCGAGCGTGTGTTTGCCTTCCTTGCCGAGGAGGAAGAGGAGATGACCGCGCAGAATCCCGTCTCTCCGGCGGAGATTAAAGGGCAGGTCACCTTCGAACATGTACACTTCGGCTACGATCCCGCCAAAACGGTGATCAATGACTTCTCCACTGAGGTAAAGCCCGGTCAGATGGTGGCTATTGTCGGCCCCACCGGCGCCGGAAAGACCACCATGGTCAAGCTGCTGATGCGGTTTTATGACGTGACCGGCGGCAGCATCAAAGTCGACGGGCATGACATCCGGGACTTTAACCGGAGCGAACTGCGGGCGTCCTTCGGTATGGTGCTGCAGGACACCTGGCTGTTTAAGGGCACCATCATGGAGAATATCCGCTACGGACGGCTGGACGCAACGGATGACGAGGTCATTGCCGCGGCAAAGGCGGCTCATGTCCACCACTTTATCCAGACCCTGCCGGGCGGTTATCAGATGGAGCTCAACGAGGACGCCACCAACGTTTCTCAGGGACAGAAGCAGCTGCTGACCATCGCCAGGGCCATCCTGGCGGACAAGAAAATTCTTATTCTGGACGAGGCCACAAGCTCGGTGGATACCCGCACCGAGCAGCGCATCCAGAAGGCCATGGCCAACCTGATGCAGGGCCGCACCAGTTTTGTGATCGCCCACCGCCTGTCCACCATTAAGGACGCCGACCTGATTCTTGTGATGAAGGACGGCGATATCGTGGAGCAGGGCAATCATGAGACGCTTCTTCAGAAAAACGGGTTTTACGCCGATCTGTATCAGTCCCAATTTGAGGACGCTATCGCGTAACCTCCGCAATGATACCAAAACAAAGCCGAAGCGCTGCAAAGCAGCGCTTCGGCTTTGTTTTTCAGGCTGTTTTTCCGCAGGATATTACCGATCCCACTTTTCGATGAGTGCACGGAGCTGGTCTGCAAATTTGCCAAGATCCTTGTTGGTGCCGCCCTTGTTCCGGGTGATGACGTCCATCAGCCTGCGTCCGGTATCCTCCAGACGGCGGAACGCGGGGGAGCCCATGGCGAGAGCCTCCGCCGGAGTTTTGGCGAGGCGCGGAATTCCCGCCTGTATGAGTTGGTTTTCTGCCAGATCATAGACCTCGAGGGACTCCGGAGCGTGAGCCGCGAAGCCGCGGTCCCGCAGAGTTTCCGAAAACAGCTCGGCTATGCCTCGTTCGCCGTGCACCACAAAGACCTGCCGCGGCTTGGGAGAAAAGGCTCCAATCCACTCCAGCAGATGATCCCGGTCCGCGTGGGAGGAAAGCCCCTTAAAATTAATAATATTGGCCCACACGGCAATTTCCTCGCCGAAGAGCTTGACCTTCTGCGCGCCATTAATCAACAGCCTGCCCAGGCTCCCCTCCGCCTGATGGCCTACGAACACCACGGAGCACTCCCGGCGCCACAGATTATGCTTCAGATGGTGGCGAATCCGGCCCGCGTCGCACATGCCGGAGGCGGAGATGATCACCTTCGGCGTCTTGTCCTCGTTGAGGGCTTTGGACTCCTCGGGGGTCTCCACCAGCCGCAGTCCCTGGAAGGTAAACAGCGCCTCTCCCCGCTGCACCAGCGCGAGAGCCTCGTCGTCCAGATAACCGTGGAGATCGCAGGAATAAATTTTAGTTGCCTCGCTGGCCAGAGGACTGTCCACGCAGACCATAAAATCCGGAATGGATTTGACCAGCTTCCGCTCCTTCATTTCCCGGATGGCATAGAGAAGCTCCTGGGTTCTCCCCACGGCAAATGAGGGAATTACCACGTTGCCGCCCCGGTCAAATGTCTTTTCGATGATCCTCGCCAGCGCCTCTGTGTAATCGGAGACTGTCTCGTGATTTCGGTCGCCGTACGTGCTCTCCATGACCACAAAGTCCGCTTCGGTTATCACCTGAGGATCACGGATGATGGTCTGGTTCACGTTGCCCACGTCTCCTGAGAATACGATTTTGCGGGAGAGGCTGTCCTCGGCAACCCAGACCTCGGCAAAGGCCGAGCCCAGCAAATGCCCCGCGTCCTGAAAGCATACCTCAATACCGTCCTCCAGCACAAAACGCTGCTGATACTCGTGAACCTCAAGCAATTCCAGAACGGCCTCCGCGTCGGCAATGGTGTAGATCGGCTCTACTGTTTCCTTGCCCGCCCGCTTGCTTTTCTGGTTTTTCCATTCGGCTTCCGATTCCTGTATGTGCGCCGAGTCCCGCAGCATGATGGACAGCAGCCGGGCGGTCATTCTGGTACAGTGAATGGGGCCGGAAAAGCCCTGCTTTACCAGAAGCGGCAGACGCCCCGAGTGATCGATATGGGCATGGGTCACAATGACATCATCCACCTGGTTGGGTGCGAAGTCAAATTCCCCGTTATTGAGCTCGTCACCGCCCTGCTGAAGGCCGCAGTCGATCAGCACCCGCTTTCCGCACGCGTCCAGGCAGTGGCAGCTTCCTGTCACGGATTTTGCCGCGCCAAAAAAGGTCAGCTTCATGGATATTTCCTCCTTATTGATGCTTCATTCTGTCAGTCAATGATTTGCCAGCGCACTGCTGCCCAGCCGATCCGCTCCCGCCCGTAGCATGGCCTCGGCGTCCTCCAGTGTGCGGATTCCTCCCGCCGCCTTGATTTTGACTCCGGGGGCGAGATGCTGCCGGAACAGCGCCACATCCTCCACTGTGGCCCCGCCGCCGGAAAAACCGGTTGAGGTTTTGATGAAATCCGCTCCCGACTCGCCGACAATCCGGCAGAGCGTTCGCTTCTCCTCCTCCGTGAGAAGGCAGGTCTCCACAATCACCTTCAAAAGATGAGGCTTCTCCAAGTATGCCTTGCTTTGCGCCGTTTCATCCTCCCCGCACGGCGCCGGAAGTCCGAAAGCCGGTTCTGGTGAGCATTCCCGGCAAAGCAGTCTGATTTCTTCAAGAAGGTCGTCCCAGCGTCCATCCTTCACCCAGCCCAAATTGATCACCATGTCCAGCTCGTCCGCGCCATCCGCGATGGCCTGCCGCGCCTCAAACACCTTGACGGCAGTGGTGTAGTAGCCGTTGGGAAAGCCGATTACCGTGCAGACGGGCAGCCGGCCGTCCAGATACTCCGACGCCTGCCTGACATAGCTGGGCGGGATGCACACCGAGGCCGTCCCGCAGGCCATGCCCTGGTCGCAGAGCGCGCGGATTTCCTCCCATGTGGCAGTCTGCCGCAGGAGGGTGTGGTCAACGTGAGGCAGTATCTCTTCCAAAGTCATGCTTCATGCTCCTTATCGTGAAAATATCGGTGGTACCCGCGCTGAACTGCGAAACAAAGTTCCTCAGTCATGCTTATCCTAATCATAGTGTCAGGGAAACGGTCAAGTCAAGATGCAGATGAAAAATAATCCAGGGAGGCTGGTGGTTTTCGAGAAATTATGGTATTCTAATTTCATATCATGTGGACATGGGAGGCGGCAGCTATGGAGGAAGAACAAAAAAAAATCGGGCCGTTCAAGCGGCCGTCGGAGCAAAAACGCACAGAGGCCATGATGCGGGCATTGAAGCTGATCTATTCCGTCGCGTCGAAAAACTCGCTGAATCCGGCGGATCTGGAGCGGCAGCGCCGGGGTCACGAGGTGCTGGGCAAGCTGTTTTCCCCCATGATCGGCATGACCTGGGAGCCCTTTGAGTTGGGCGGCGTTCCCGCGGCCTGGACCCGCCCCTCCCGGGGTCATGACCGGCGGCAGGCAGTGCTATACTGCCATGGCGGGGGATACACCAGCGGGAATGTGGGTTTTGCCCGCAACCTGTCTGCAAAGCTGGCTCAGGTCACGGGCTATGACGTCATCTCCTTCGGCTACCGTCTCGCGCCGGAGCACCCGTACCCCGCCGCTCTGGAAGACGCGGTTCAGGTCTGGGATCATCTTATGTATCAGGGTTACGGCGCCCGTGACGTGGTGGTTGCGGGGGACTCCGCCGGAGGCAACCTGGCTTTGGCGCTGACCCTGCGGCTGCGCTCCATGGGACGCAAGCTGCCGAGGGCGCTGGTGCTCTTGTCCCCGTTTACCGACATGACCGCCTCCGGCGCGTCCTACGCCGCGCGGGCGGAAGACGACCCCATCCTGTCGCTGGACTACATCAGGGCGGTGAGCGCGGCCTACGCCGGAGGGCACGCGCTTGGCGAGCCCATGCTCTCCCCCCTATTCGCAAACCTGAATCACTTTCCCCCAACGCTGATTCAGGCGGGAAGCCACGAAATTCTGCTCTCCGACTCCGTGCGTCTGCGGGACCGCATGGTGGCAAGCGGTGTGCCGTGCAGGCTGGAGGTCTATCAGAATATGTGGCACGTGTTCCAGATGTATCCCATCAAACGAGCGTCGGTGGCAATGGAGCACGTGGGAAAATTCTTGCTGGAGCTTTTTTAGCGACTAAGAGATCAGGGAAAGGACGATCATACTATGTCAATTTTGGTAACCGGCGGTGCCGGTTATATCGGCAGCCATTGCGTTGCCGCCCTGCTGGAGCAGGGGTTTGATGTGGCTGTGGTGGATAATCTCTCCACCGGGCACAGGGGCGCGCTGAAGGGCGGCAGGCTCTACGTGGGAGACGTGGGGGACAAAGCATTTTTAAAGCAAGTAATGGCCCAGGAACAGGTAGAGGCGGTGATTCACTTTGCCGCGTTTTCACTGGTGGGTGAGAGCATGACTCTGCCCGAAAAGTATTTCCGCAACAATGTCACCGCCGGCCTGTCTTTGATAGAAGCCATGACGGAGGCCAAAATTCCCTATCTGGTGTTTTCTTCCACAGCGGCCACCTATGGAGAGCCGGAGTACGTACCCATCGACGAGGAGCATCCCCAATGCCCCACCAATCCCTACGGTGAGAGCAAGCGAATGGTGGAGCGCATGCTGAGTTGGGCGGACCGGGCCCATGGGCTTAAATGGGTGGCTCTGCGGTACTTCAATGTGGCAGGCGCCCGGGCGGACGGCTCCATTGGGGAGGATCACCGTCCAGAGTCTCATCTGATTCCCATGATTTTGCAGGCCGCCTCCGGAAAGCGGGACGCCCTGTCCCTGTTTGGAACCGACTACCCCACATCGGACGGCACCTGCGTCCGGGATTACATCCACGTGGAGGACCTCATCGATGCTCATGTGCTGGCGCTGGATTATCTCCGGCAGGGGAACCCCTCCTCCGCTTTTAATCTGGGCAATGGGCAGGGTTTTTCCAACCGAGAGATCATTGAGGCGGCAAGACGGGTGACGGGCGCGCCCATACCTGTCCGGGAAGAGGAACGGCGTCCCGGCGACCCCGCCGTTCTGGTGGCCTCCAGTCGGAAGGCAAAGGAGATCCTCGGCTGGAAGCCCAATTATACCGACGTTGGGGACATCATCGCCTCCGCTTGGCGGTGGCATACGAATTGTCCCGACGGCTACGCGGAGTAACGGCACGCCTGATCCGCGGCATTATCAATAAACAGGAGCCAACCGGCTGATCCGGTTGGCTCCTGTTTTAATTCGATTATTCGGTTCTCCAGGCGGCGGCGATGCTGTTTAAGCCCAGATGGACGGTCAGCACCGGGCCTCCTGGCTTCACCCGCACTTTGGTATAGGGAAAACGGCGGCGGACGGCGGGGAGCAGACCTCTCAGCAGCTCCATCCGTCCGAAATGATGCAGCGTAATTTCCACCGCGGACGGGGGAATCATGGCCGCCAGCGCCCCAGACTGCTCGGAATAACCCTTCGCCATGCGGTGAAAGGTGATCGCGCCGTCCGAAAGCTTTAAAATGGGCTTCATGTTTAAAATAGTACCCACCGACTGGCGCAGGGGGGCCTCCCGCCCGCTGTGCCGGAGAGGCTCCATACTGTCCACGGAAAAGCAGACGCCGCAACTGGAGCGAAACTGCTCCAGCCGATGGCAAAGCTCGGGGAGGGAAAGACCTTCTCCCGCCAGCGCCCGGGCGCGGCGCACCATGAACTCCTGCGCCCCCGCGCCGGCCTGGGAGTCAAATACCAGAACCCGGTCGGTCTCCAGCTCCGCCACCGCCCGCCGGGCGGAGCGGTAAGCGTTGGAGAGCCGTGAGGAGAAGGTCACGCAAAGCACGTCATGCCCCTGACGCAATAGCTCCTCAAAGGTGCTTAAGTACGCCGAGACGCCGCAGGACTTTGTGGTGACGGTGCCTCCGCTCCGAAGCAGCGTCTCATAATGCCCGGTTGACTCCGGGAAGCTCTCGGCGCATCGCAGCCCGCCCACGGTATATGTCATGGGAATCACCCGAACTCCCAGCGCCTCCGCCTCCTTGGCGGACAGGTAAGCGGCGGAATCGGTCACAATGGCTAGCATATGCGGTTCACTCCCATGGTGCGGAATTTTTCGTACCGCTGCCGGGTCAGCTCTTCGTCGGACAGGGCAGAGAGAATTTTAAACGCGGTGGTGAGCTGAAATTTCAGATGCTCCTTCACCAGGTCAAAATCTCCGTCCTCCTCGGAAATCACTTCATCAATCAGCCCCAACTCCAGCAGTTTTTCCGCCGTGAGACCAAGAAACGCGGCGGCCTCGTCCCGGCGCTGGGCATCCTTCCACAGGATGCTGGCACAGCCCTCCGGCGTAATGACGGAATAGGCGGCGTTTTCCAGCATCCAGACCTGATTGGCCACGGCAAGAGCCAGGGCGCCGCCGCTGCCCCCCTCGCCCGTTACCACGGCTATGACAGGTGTACGAAGGGTCATCAGTTCCATCAGATTTTCGGCGATGGCAAGACCCTGTCCCCGCTCCTCCGCCTCCAGGCCGCAGAACGCTCCGGCGGTATCCACCAGAGTGAGAACCGGGCGGCGGAATTTTTCCGCCTGCTTCATCAGGCGCAGTGCCTTGCGGTAGCCCTCCGGATGGGCGGAGCCGAAATTGCGGCTGACGCGGTCCTTGGTATCGCTGCCCTTTTCCGTGCAGATGACGGTAATGGGGAGATCACCCAGACGGCCGACACCCCCCACCACAGCGGGATCATCGCCGAAGCGGCGGTCACCGTGAAACTCCACAAAATCGCTGACAATGGCGTTCAGGAACGAAAGTCCGGTGGGACGATTCGTATCCCGGGCCGCCAAAACCTTCTCAAATGCGTCCATAGCCGCCGTCCTCCCTTCTGTGCAGGCTCAGCAGGCGGTAGAGGGTACCCCGCAGCTTCTTGCGGGGCACCACCAGATCCAGAAAGCCCTTTTCCTGTAAAAATTCCGCACGCTGGAATCCGGCGGGGAGCTTTTTATGAATGGTCTGCTCAATGACCCGGGGACCCGCAAAGGCAATGAGCGCGCCGGGCTCAGAGATGAGAATGTCCGCCTCCATGGCAAAGCTGGCGGTGACGCCGCCAGAGGTCGGGTCGGTGAGCACACAGATATACAGTCCTCCCGCGTCGGAAAAACGCTTGACCGCGCCGGAGGTCTTCGCCATCTGCATCAGAGAGGTCAGCCCCTCCTGCATGCGTGCGCCCCCTGAGACGGTGAAGCCTACCACGGGAAGCTTGTTCTGCTGAGCTTCTTCAAAGCAGCGGGTAATTTTTTCTCCGATGACCGAGCCCATAGAGCCCATCATAAATCGGTGATCCATGGCAAACACCATGCATGGGCAGCCGTTCACGACCATGAGGCCGGTAACCACGCCCTCAGCCTCGCCGCTGTGGCGCTGGGCGGCGTCCAGCTTTTCCGTATATTCGGGAAAAGACAGAAAATCCGTGGAGCACAGGTCGCTGTTGGTCTCCTGAAAGCTGCCCGGATCCGCCACGGTCAGAATTCGGCGGCGTCCCGACAGGCGCATATGCTTTCCGCAGTTGGGGCAAACCATCTGATTGGAGCGAAAGTCCTCGTCAAAAATCATCTTTTTGCAGCTGCTGCAGCGCACCACCAGGCGGTCGGGAGCCTCCGGCGCGGGTTCGCCGTGCTCTCCCCCCGCCTCCAGCTCATTACTCGGCTTTTTAAAAAGACCCTTTCTCAGCATAACGTCTCCTTTCCTTCCAGCATGCAGGTCAGAAAATCAGTGTGATAACAGCCGGATAAAAACATCGGGTCGGACAGAATGCTCAGATGCAGTTCAATGTTGTGATCCACACCTTCAATGACCAGCTCTCCCAGGGCGGAGCGCATCTTACGGACGGCCTCCTCCCGGGTGTGGGCCTGGACGATGAGCTTGCCGATCATGGAATCGTAATAGGGAGGAATGACGTAGTCCTGAAACAGGGCGGTGTCAAACCGCACCCAGGGGCCGCCGGGGACATAGAGCAGGCTGATCTTGCCCGCCGAGGGACGAAAACCGAGGGCGGGATTTTCCGCGTTGATGCGGCATTCGATGGCGTGGCCCTTGGGCGTGAGATCCCGTCCGGTAAAATCCAGCGGCAGACCGGCCGCCACCCGGATCTGCCATTTGACCAGATCCACACCGGTGACCATCTCCGTGACAGGATGCTCCACCTGCAGACGGGTGTTCATCTCCATAAAACAGAAGCCGCCGTCGTCGGTATAAAGAAATTCCACAGTCCCCACACCGGTATACCCAACAGCCTCGGCTGCTTTGGCCGCGCAGTCATACATGGCGGCTCTGGTTTTGTCGTCGAGAGCGGGAGAGGGCGATTCCTCCAGCAGCTTTTGATTTTTTCTCTGCACGGAGCATTCCCGCTCCCCCAGAGTGATGACCTGTCCATGCTCATCACAAAGAAGCTGAACCTCAATGTGGTGAGCGTGCAGCATGAGGCGCTCCATATAGCACTCCCCGTCCCCGAAAGCGGCCTCCGCCTCGGTGCGGGCGGATTCGAAGGCGGCGGGGGCATCACAGGGGTTGTCTACCCGCCGGATACCCCGTCCGCCGCCGCCGGAGCGGGCCTTGATGAGCACGGGACAGCCGATCCGTCCGGCCTCCGCCTCCGCCATAGCCCCATCCGCAAGCAGGTCACAGCCCTCCGCCACGGGAACCCCCGCCTGCCGCATCAGGCGGCGGGCGGACTCCTTGTCGCCCATCTGTTCAATCACACTTGCGGCAGGACCGATGAACTTGATACCGCAGCTTTCACACATGCGGGCAAACTTGGCATTTTCGGAGAGCAGGCCGTAGCCCGGATGAATGGCAGTGGCTCCGGTCTCCAGGGCAACCGTCAGAATCGCGGTCATATTGAGATAGCTGTCGGTGACGGCCGGGCCACCCACGCAGTAGCTCTCGTCCGCCATAAACACATGAAGGGCGTTGCGATCGGCTTCGGAAAAAATGCCAACCGTACGCACCCCCATCTCCTTGCAGGTGCGCATGATGCGAACGGCAATTTCACCCCGGTTGGCAATCAATATTTTGGAAAACAAGGGGAATACCTCCTTAATGAGGTTGTTATGTCCTGTCCAAATAGGATATTTATAATATCAATATTACAAAAAGTAATCATTTATCCGTCAGAGCAAAAGAAAATTCAGCGGCTGCGGCCAGCTTGCCGTTCACGTGAATCTGTCCGCTGGCAAAGAAAAAAGGGCCTTTGCGGCGGTTTAATTTGCAGGTGATGTCCATACGGTCTCCGGGCTTAATCACCTGCCTGAAGCGTACCTTGTCCAAACTGGTAAAGAAGGTATTCTTTTTTGCCATGTCCTCGCCGCCGCAAATAAGCGCACAGCAGGTCTGGGCCATAATCTCGCACTGGATGACCCCCGGCACGATGGGGTTTCCGGGGAAATGCCCCTGGAGGAAAAATTCATCCCCCCGGACGGTATACACGCCCTGCACCTCTCCCTCGCCCACCAGCTCGGCGGAATCCACCAGCAGCATCGGCTCCCGATGGGGCAGAATGGCTTTTATTTCTTCTCGATTCATATTTTAATTCCTCATATCAGCTTCATCAGGCACTGGCCGTATTCCACCAGCTGCCCATTATCAGCACAGATATCCGCAATTTCGCCGTCACGCTCGGCGGTTACCTCGTTCATCAGCTTCATGGCTTCGATGATACACAGCACATCTCCCCGCTTGACCCGCTGGCCCACCTGAACAAAGGGTTTGCTTTCCGGCCCGGAGGCGCTGTAAAATATCCCCACCATAGGGGCACAGATTTCCTCCCCTCGAGAGAAAACCCCCGATTCGTCCTTGGGCGCGGGTACGGAGAGCGTCACCGAAGCGGCGGAAAGCGGGGACGGCATGGGGACTGCGGGCCGTTCCAGCCGGAGCTCCTCGCCGTTTTCCGTGATACTGACGACGGACAGACCGTGACGGTTCATCAGCTGGGCCAGTGCCTCAATCTTTTCCATTTCCATGGTCAGGCCTCCTCATACTTGCGGAACACCAGAGCACCGTTGTGCCCGCCAAAGCCGAGGGAGGTGGAGAGAGCCCATTTACCGTCGAAGATCCGAGCTTGGTTTGGAACATAGTCCAGATCACAGTCAGGGTCCGGCTCGGAGTAACCGATGGTGGGCGGGATGATCCCATCCTCCAGCGCCTTGGCGCAGACCAGCGCCTCCATGGCTCCGGCGGCGCCCAGCATGTGGCCGGTCATGGACTTGGTGGAGCTGATGGGGCAACGGTAGGCCGCCTCTCCCAGGGCCATCTTGAACGCAATGGATTCTGTCTTGTCATTGAGATGGGTGGAGGTGCCGTGGGCATTGATATAGAGTCCCTCCTCCGGCAATGCACCGGCCTGTTCCATCGCCATGCGGATGGCGCGGCTGATGCCTCCAGCTTCGGGATCGGGGGCGGTGATGTGATAGGCGTCGGAGGTATTTCCATACCCCTTCAGCTCGCAGTAAATGTGAGCGCCGCGCGCCTTGGCATGTTCAAGCTCCTCCACAATCAGCACGACGCCCCCCTCACCGATGACAAAACCATCTCGGTTTTGATCAAAGGGGCGGCAGGCGGTGACGGGATCAGGGTTTTTGGACAGTGCCATGCAGCTGGAGAAACCAGCCACGGCAAGGGGCATGGTGGCCGCCTCCGATCCGCCGGCAATAATACCGTCGGCATAGCCGTGACGGATGGCACGGTAAGCCTCTCCGATGGCGGTGGTAGAGGTGGCGCAGGCAGTCACCACAGGGAGCACCGGCCCCCGGGCGTTGCATTTAATGGAGACCACACCGGCGGCCATGTTGGAAATCATCATGGGCACCATAAAAGGGGATACCTTTCTGGGGCCGCCCTCCAGCAGCTTATGCTCATTTTCAATGGTGGTGGAGATTCCGCCGATGCCCGAGCCGACGTAGACCCCGAAGCGTTCCGGATCGATCCGCCCCTCAATGCCGCTGTCCGCCACGGCCTGAATAGCGGCAACAATGGCATACTGCGTATAAAGGTCATTCTTGCGAATTTCCGGCTTCTCCAGATACAGGGAAAGGTCTAAGCCCTTTACCTCCGCCGCCACAGACACTTTAAAATCTGTAGCGTCAAATTTGGTGAGCATACCGATGCCGGAACGGCCCGTCTTCAGGCTGTCCCATGACTCCTGAACGGTGTTGCCCACAGGGGAAACCGCTCCGAGACCGGTAATGACTACTCTGCGTTCCATATATGTCAGTCTCCTTACATGCAAATACCGCCGTCCACGCGGATGACCTCACCGGTGATGTATCCGGCAGCGTCCGAGGCGAGAAAGGCAACCAGCCTGGCCACGTCCCCGGGCTGCCCCAGACGCTTCATGGGAATCATGTCGTCATAGGCGGCCCGCTGCTTTTCGTCCAGCTGGGCGGTCATATCGGTCTCAATGAAGCCGGGGGCCACCGCGTTGCAGGTTACTCCCCTGGAAGCAAGCTCCCGTGCCACGGATTTGGTCAGACCAATCAGACCGGCCTTGGCCGCGGCGTAATTGGCCTGACCGGCGTTGCCCATGAGCCCCACCACCGAGGTGATGTTGATGATGCGTCCGGACTTGCGGCGGATGAAATTGGAATAGAGATGGCGTGTCATATTAAACACGCCCTTGAGATTGGTATCGAGAACCGCGTCGAAATCGGCCTCTTTCATATTGGCCACAAGCCCGTCACGGGTGATACCGGCGTTGTTGACCAGAATATCGACACCGCCCAGCTGGGCGGTGATTTCCTTACAGAGAGCCTTAACGGCCTCAAAATCCGAGATGTCACACCGCCAGAGCTTTACCTCCGCGCCTACAGATGTGAGCTCCGCCCGCGTTTCCTCGGCGGCGGCTTCATTTCCGGCATAAACCAGGGCAAGCTTCGCGCCCTGCCGGGCAAGCTCCAGGGCAATCGCCTTTCCAATACCCCGTGAGCCTCCGGTCACCACTGCGGTTTTTCCGCTCAGCATAGTGGGATTCCTCCAAAACTTGATTGCTTTAATTGTTCCGCGATTTGATCAACCTGCTCCAGCGTGTCGCACAGGAACACGCGGGCGCTGGGGGCAATACGGGAGATCAGTCCGGAAAGCACCTTTCCCGGGCCTGCCTCGATAAAGGTATCCACGCCGTCGGCTGTCATGCGCTCAATGGTACGCTGCCACTGCACGGGGCTTTTCACCTGACGGGACAGCAGGACAGGCAGAGTCTCTCCGTCGCTTCCGTAGGCGGCTCCCGTTGCGTTGGCATAGGTGGTAATGGCGGGCAGCTTGGGCGCGCGCTCCTCAATGAGCGGCAGCAGCGCGTCGGCGGCCTCGTCCATCAGGGGGCTGTGAAAGCCTCCGGACACCGCCAGCGGGGTTGCCCTTCCCCCCGCCGCCTTGACTGCCGGAATCAGCGCGTCGATGGACGCGGCAAGACCGGCGACGGAAACCTGTCCGGGACAATTGTAATTGACCGGCCAGCAGCCGCCGATATCGGCGCAAAGCTTCTCCACGGCCTCGGACTCCAGCTTGAGAACAGCGGCCATTTTGCCGGGGTTTTCCTGGGCAGCCCGCTGCATCAGCTCTCCCCTGCGGCACACCAGAGAGAACCCATCCTGGTGGGAAAAGGCACCCGCGAAGGTGAGCGCGGTGACCTCTCCCAGAGAGAAGCCCGCCACCGCGTCTGGAACCACACCGGCGGCCTTCAGGGCTTCTGCTGCGGCCAGCTCCACGGCAAACATACAGGGCTGGGTATGTTCGGTGATGGTCAGCTCCTCCTTGGTGCCGTAAAAGCACTGGACGGAAGTGCCGGGACGCAGGGCGTCCGCCAGCTCAAACACCGCCTTCGCCTCCGGGTACCCGGTGAGGCTCTCACCCATGCCCGGGTATTGCGCGCCCTGTCCGGGAAATACAAATGCTATTTTACCCATGTTCCCGCCCCTTTTAGAACGGTTTCCGCCTCTGAAAACAACTCCCGGATAATCTCTGCAGCGGGCTGCTCACGGTTCACGACGGCGGCAATCTGCCCCGCCAGGAAGCAACCATTCTTTTCGTCGCCCTCCACGGCGGCACGGCGCAGAGCGCCTCCGCCCAGCGCCTCCAGCTCCTCATCGGGCATGGAGCTGTATTCGCTCTTGGCATAATTGAGGGTATAGGGGTTGCGCAGGGAGCGGACGGGGTGCCCCAGGCGCTTACCGGTAACCATAGTGGAGAGATCCTTGGCCTTTAAAACTTTTTGCTTGTAGTTGGGATGGACGTTGCACTCGTTGGCCGTCAGAAAACGGGTACCCAGCTGAACGCCCTGGGCGCCCAGCATAAAGGCGGCGGCAACACCGCGCCCGTCTCCAATACCACCCGCCGCGATGACCGGCACATCCACCGCGTCCACCACCTGGGGCACCAGAACCAGCGTGGTCAGATCGCCGACATGTCCCCCGGACTCACCGCCTTCGGCGATCACCGCCGACGCGCCGTGACGGGCAATGAGCTTCGCCATCGCCACGGAGGCCACCACGGGAATGACCCGGATACCCGCCGCAAGCCAGTCCTTCATGTATTTGGAGGGGTTGCCCGCACCGGTCACCACAACGGGAACCCGCTCCTCCGCCACAACCTTTGCCACCTCGTCGGCAAAGGGGCTCATCAGCATCACATTGACGCCAAAGGGCTTGTCGGTGAGGCCGCGCACCGCATGAATCTGCTCCCGCAGCCAGTTTGCGTCGGCGTTCATGGCCGCGATCAGCCCCAAGCCGCCCCCGTTGGAGACGGCGGCGGCAAGAGACGCGTCCGCAATCCAGGCCATACCGCCCTGGAAAATAGGATATTCAATACCCAAAAGATCACAAATCGGGGTTTTGATCATGACAACGACTCCTTAATCAACAATGCTGTCCAGCAGGGCCACAAATTCGCCGATGGTTTTGGGGTTTTCCTCCAGCTCGATTTCAACGCCGAACTCATCCTCGCAATTCATCAGAATCTCCACAATGGCCAGAGAATCCAGACCAATGGACTCAAAGGTGGTTTCGGGGGTGAGAGCATCGGTTTCAACATCATACTCAGCAAGAATTTTTACAACGCGCTCAAAGGTTGACATGGTTCATTCCTCCAAAAAATCAATCATAAATTATAAATCGCATTTTATTTTCACTTTGCGTCAGCAAAAGAAAATTCAAAGATCACAGCAAGGGTTCCACGCCTCCGGGACGGTACGCGCCCGGCTCCAGCGGAACACGCCCGCGCCCGAGACAAGCCCCGCGCCGAATCCGGCGGCGGCAATCAGCTGTCCAGGTTTTAGTATGCCCTCACGGCTGAGTTTATCCCAAATCACGGGAATACTGGCAGAAGAAATATTTCCGGTTTCCGCCATGATGGACGGCATACGCCCCTCCGCCAGCTCCAGCTTTTTGAGGGCATAATTCAAAATACGCATGTTCGCCTGGTGCAGGGTAAAATAGGCGATATCGTCCATACCCACCTGAGCCTCGGCCAGCGCGTCGTGAAGGTTTTGAATCACCGCGTTCACGGCGAATTTAAACACCTCCTGCCCGTCCATGTAAAGAGCAAGCTTCGCCTCCGACTGAGTTTGAAAGGGGCAGTTGCCCTGAATGTGGGGCAAATTCAAAACAGAGACATTGCCGCGGGTGGTGAGCACGGTGGAGAGGCAGTCGTCGCCCGGTCCCAGCACCACCGCCCCTGCTGCGTCCCCGAAGAGGACACAGGTAGAGCGATCGGTCCAGTCCACGAAGCGGCTCATCTCCTCGGCGGCGATGATCAGAACGCGTTTTACCTTGCCCCGGGCAAAGTAGCCCAGCGCGCAGTCCATAACATAGATAAACGCGGCGCAGGCCGCGCTGATGTCATAGGCGGGGCAGGTGGCGCCCAGCTCCTGTTGGATGCCGCAGGCCAGAGCAGGGGTCACATGGTCGCCTCTGGCGGTGGAGCAGAGGATGAGGTCAAGCTCCTCCACCGCGGTGCCGCTGTCCTCCAGCGCCCGGCGGGCGGCCAGAGCGCCCAGCTGAGCCAGAGTGCCGCGGGTCAGAATACGGCGGCTGCGGATGCCGGTGCGGGAGGCGATCCACTCATCGCTGGTATCCAAAAAACGGGTCAGCTCTTCATTGCTCACAGCCCGGGAGGGCAGAGCGCTGCCGGTACCCAAAATCGTATAAGTCATGTTTGTGTTACCTTTATCATCAAAAAGTCGTTGAGCTTTCGCAATCCGCTCATCAGAACGCCCAGTTCCTCCTTCGTCATACCCTCCATCACGCCGGAGACCATTTTCAGGTGGAACAGTCGGTGAAGGCGATAGATTTTCTGTCCTTCGCGGGTGAGGTTGATATGGGCGACACGGCCGTCCCTGGCGCTTTTCTCCTTGACCAAAAAACCCTTTCGAATCAGCTTATTGGCGGCCAAGGTGACGGAGGGCAGCGTAATATCCAGCGCCTGCGCCAGCTCACTGACGGTTTTCCCTAGCGGATAACGCTCGGAATCGTCTCCCACGGTCTCAAGAAAGTGGATTTCGCTGATTGACAGGTCGAAGCCGCTGTCCTTGCGCAGCATATGCTCCTCCAGCCGGCCGATGGACTGGTAGACCAATACCAATAGGCGATTGATTTCTTTGGGCTGCCCGTCCATAATATCCCCCTCATTATAGTTTGTTTGCCTAACAAATTATAAACGCCACCCGCTCCGCTGTCAAGTGGTGGACAAGGGTTATGGGATAATATAACAAAATAATGTAATTATGGGCACAGCAGCGCGTAGACGCAGGAATCCAGCAGCCGTCCTTTTTTAAACACACTGTTTTTCAAAATACCTTCCAGCGAGAATCCGGCATGCTCCAGCACCCGCCTGGAACCTATGTTGTACGCAAAGGGCTCGGCATAAATCCTTGCCAGATCGAACCGGGTAAAGCCCTCCGCGCACAGTTGACGCACCGCTGCGCTCATCATGCCCCGCCCCCAGAACTCCTCCGCCAGCCAATAGCCCAACTCTGCGCTTTTGCGGCTGACGTCACTGCCCAGAAACAGGCCGATGCTGCCCACCACTGCGCCGTCCGCAACAACGGCCCGGCAGAGCTGCCCGATCCCATCGTTGCCGATGCAGCCGCTTACGAAATGTTCCGCGTCCGCCAGCGTATAGGGATGGGGAAATGCGTCCCGCAGATTGCACGCAATGTTTGGATTGTTGGCATGACGCGCTATGTCCGGAATATCATCCAGGCTCCACGGCTTTAACTGAACTTCCAACGACATGCCTCCAATTTCCAGAGAGATATCATATTCTATCACATCCGGAACGTTTTTTCAACATATGGAAACACCGGACAGCGTACGCTGTCCGGTGCCATTCATGAAGAAATGGGCTGACTTACTCCACAAACTCGTCGGAATCCATATATGACACGGCTTCCATCGCCGCGATACGGCCGGAGTTGACGGCGTAGGACATGGTGGAACCAGGGTTGTAGAAGCAATAGCTGTCGGAGAACACGGTGGCGGAGTCCATGCCGCAGGCATAGAGGCCGGGGATCTTGTTGAGATCGTCCTTCAGGACTTCCATGTTCTCGTTGACCTTGACACCGCCCAGCGAACCGTATCCGGAGGGGAAGTGACGGGCAACATAGTACTTGGGTCCCTTGACCGCCTTCATATACTTGGACTGCTTGGCAAACAGGGTATCGTAAGCGCCCGCGCAGGCATTGTACTCCTCAATGGTCTTCTGAAGCTGCTGGAGGTCAATGCCAGTCTTCTCCGCGATTTCCTCAACGGAGTCGCACTCCCAGAAGTTGATCTGAGCCTCTTCCACGCTCTCGAGGTTCGCGTGCAGAGCCGACAGGCCGGAGGCCTCGACGCTCTCGTGGTTGAGATAGGCGTGCGTCTCGGAATCCCACTTATCCAGGGTACGGACGCCGTGGTGATACGTGATATAGTCAAGACCGTTCTGCTTGTAGTAGTCCACAATATCACTGCCGATGATGGAGAAGCCGCAGCGGCTCTTCTGCTGGAGGAGGGAGTTTCCGGTGTAGGTGGTGTTGTCCATAATCTCCTCATTGATGAAGCGCTTGCCGTCCAGATTGACCATCAGGTTCGGCTGGCGCAGTGTCTCGGAGATCGTCTTATAGATATCGGTGACACCGGGGGTATTGTAGGTAACCTCCATGTTGACGGCTGCCTTCTTGCCACCGATCTTCCAGATCATGTTCATGCCGTCGCCGTCCAGACCGGGAATGCGGAAGGTAAACATATCCACACCCCAGCGGAAGCCCAGATACTGCTCGATCATCTGGACGTTGTTGCCGATGCCGCCGGAGCAGCAGATGACGGCGTTGCACAGACACTCGATCTCGGTGCCGTCCTCTTTCTGGGCGATGACGCCGGTAACCTGGCCGTTATCGCCTACCAGAAGCTCTTTGACAGGGGTGTAGAACTGGAAGTCGACACCCAGCTCCACCGCGTAGTCGGTCATTTTCTTGATCATGACGGAAGCGGAACGCTCCGTGGGCTTGGTGGTGCCGGGCACCTTCACCATGTGCTGGGTGCAGTGAGAATCCTTAAAGTATTTGTACACGCCCAAAAATTCCACGCCCATGGACTGAATCCACTCAATGGTGGAAGCGGACATGTTAAACCAGCGGCGCACCAGCTTTGCGTCGGAACGCCAGTGAGTGTACTCCATAAAGAAGTTGAAGGCTTCGTCCTTGGTCCAGTTGTACATCTGCTCCTTCTGCATCTTAGACTCCACGGCAAACAGCGCCATGCCCATGTTGGCCGCGCCGCCGGTGGTGCCGCTCTTCTCAAAGACAACGACGGAACCGCCGCCGGTGGAATTGAGGATTTCCTGGGCCTGGGTCGCCGCTGTCAGGCCGGACATACCTCCGGCAATAACAACGACATCAGCTTCCATCTGAATTCTGCTCATAATACTTGAGTCTCCTTTAAAATGTTTATTTAGACGCATTCCCGAATGAAGGAAATGCAGACATCATGCGGTTAACCGCGCCGACGGCGGCGTGTTGCTCCATCCTCGGAGGCGGCGGCGGGCACAACGGGCTTGGGGAAGGCCGCGCAAACACCGGCCTTGCAGCGCTTGCGCAGGAGATGCGCGCTCCAGTCGTCATAGTGATTGGTCAGGGAGTCTTTCACCAGCTGAGCCGCCTTTTGGGATTTCTCGCAGTCATTGGCCGTGATGATGACGTCGCAGAGCTTCTGGAGCAGATCCAGATCCTCTATGGTGCCCTTATCTCCGGTGATATCATCAATGATCAGGAACATCTGGTGCATACCGTCGCGGCACATGGTGCCCCTTCCGCAGGTGCTTTCATACGCGGCATGAGCAACCTCCGAAGCCCACTGCACGGGGCAGACCTCGGCGGGTTTGTTTAAAATGGCCTCCGCTTCGGGAAGACCCTCAGCAGTTGTTTCACAAATTCGAATCATGATGGCGTTCCTCCCTTAACGATTGGTATATGCGGTCCACATCTTGGTGGGGGTAATCTGGTTACGAAGGGGACACTTCAGGCAGCGGTTTGCTTCGGCCTTGGCGTCCTCCTCGGAGAAGCTGAGATCCACCTTATCAAAGGAACATTTGCGCTGTTCGCAGGGCAGAAGCTGTGATTCCACCCGGGGCAGATTGGCAAAGCCCTCGATCTTGCCGATGTCAGCCTGATCCTTGGGCACATCCACCAGATGCTCCTCAATATTGCCGTCGCCGCCCAGATACTGGTCCATCTCCGCGGCTGCCTCGCGGCCGCCCGCGATGGCGTTGATGACCGCGCGGGTACCGGTGACCACGTCGCCCGCCACAAAGATGCCATCCTGAGAGGTGGAGTGGTTGGGCTGGTTGTAAACAGGATAACCGAATTTATTCAGCTCCAGGCCGAACTCGGCGGTAAGCTTGGTTTTCTGGCCAGTGGCGAAGATGATGGTGTCCGTCGGAATGACGCGCTCGGTGCCGGGAACGGCGTCCACCACCAGACGACCCTGATCAAAGCGGAAGGATTTAACATCTTCAATTTTCAGGCCGGTAATCTTACCGCTGTCGTCCGTGACGAAGCAGAGGTTGTTTTTACCGGGATTGATAATGGCGCCTTCCTCAATGGCCTGCTCGATCTCTTCTTTATCCGCCAGCATGTTCTCCCGCGCCTCCAGGCAAGCCTGGTTGACGGTTGCGCCAAGGCGCAGGGAAACCCGAACGGCGTCAAAGGCCACATTTCCGCCGCCCAGTACAGTGACGGCTTTGCCGGGACCCACCAGAGGCGTTTCCTCGCCCAGGGAAACGGCACGGAGCAGCTCCAGTGCCGTGATGCACTGCGCGGGATTATAGCCCGGCAGAGGGATGACGGAGCCTGCGGAGGTACCCACCGACACCAGAACCGCGTCATATTCCTGTTTCACTTTGTGAACGTCCTGAACCTCGGTATTGTATTGAATCTTGACGCCCGCATCAGTAATCACGTCAACTTCCTTCTGCAGGTCAGCGCGGGGCAGACGGTATGAGGGAATACCCACCGCCATCATGCCGCCCGCCACGGGGTTGCGCTCCAGAATGGTAACGTCATGACCCTTCTTGGCCAGGTAGTAAGCGGCGGTGAGTCCGGCGGGGCCGCCGCCGATGACGGCAACCTTTTTGCCGCTGGATGCCAGATGGAAGGATTTCTCCTTCCAGAGATCATTCTCATCGTGCTCCACCGCGAAGCGCTTTAAGGCGCAGATGGAGATGGGCGTATTCAGACCCTTGTGTTTGCAGCCCTTTTCGCAGAAATGGGTGCAGATATAGCCCAGGGAGTGCGGGAAGGGAACTTTTTCGCGGATGATCGCCACAGCCTCGCTGTATTTGCCCTCGGAAATCATGCGCAGATAGTCGGGGACATTGATATGGGCGGGACATTCCAGCGTACAGGGAACCAGCGCCTTTTCCCGAGTGACGTCCTTGCGGAACACGCCGTCCTTGTCCTGAAGCGCGCCGGTGGGACAGACCTCCACACAGGCTCCGCAAAAGCGGCAGTCCGAAGCGGCCAGAGACAGGTCGCCCTTGGTGCCGATGTAGGTTTCGTCGCCCTTTTTCTGATAGTCATAGATATGAACGCCGCGTACATCCTCGCAGACACGCACACAGCGGCCGCACTGGATACAGCGCTCCATCTCACGATCCATCAGGGGGTTGTTGGTGTTAAGCTTGGTGGTGCTCTTGTGAATCTCACGCATACCGGGGTTTGCCACCACGGACAGATACTGCATCATGGCCTGCAGCTCGCAGCTGCCGTAGGAGCGGCAGCCGGTGCAATCATGAGGATGCCCCGCCAGCATTAACTCCATGGAGGTGCGGCGAAGCCGATCCAGATTTTCAGTTTTCGTAACGACCTTCATTCCATCCTTCGCCAGAGTGGTGCAGGAGGTTACCGGTTCCTGGCTGCCATCGACCTCCACCACACAGAGCTTACATCCGCCCTGAGGAAACAGGTCGGGATGTGAGCAGAGGTGAGGAATGTAAATGCCCGCCGCAAGAACCGCGTTGAGCACGCTTTTGTTTTCCTCGGCCTCAATCTGGGTTCCGTTGACCCACATCGTAATTTTTCCCACGTTTCTGATACCTCTCTTGTTGTTAAATCGCGGATATCCCGCAGTTTTGAATTGATCCGCAAACAATTCTGTGTACCAATTCCGGTTGTACGCACCCAAGTGAACTTCGAAAACCACAAAAAAATGAAACGATTCCGCCTCTTCTTTCTCCCCTGTGTTTTCAGAATTTCATCGGGTGACAGTTCCGCTTTATTAATAGTCGCAAACCCTATGCCAATTTTTTAACAAAGATTGTCGGCTGTTTTTGCGCGTATTTTCAATCACACTCAAAAACGTTTCATTATGAAGCATCAAAATGAAACAATACAATTATTGCCACAACACTAAGCCGCGCTTCATATGGCCTATGTATTTATTTGCACTTCAGCCCGGAATTATGTTACAATCGGGAGGATGAACATCAGCCAGAAAGGATTTTGAATATGTTATCAGTTTCCAAAACCAGTGTGATGAACCTGGAGAACGCCATACGCGGCGCACGCAATCCCCTCAGCAGTTGGGACAGGAGCGACAGCTTCTATAATGAACAGGGCGAATATGTTCTGGGGGAGCATGACCATTCCCTGGCCGCCCGCCTCTGCCGCGCCGGACGGGACCACCGGAAATTCATCCGCCAGATCATGGTTTCCGTGGATATTACCGCTCCGCTCTACTGGTGGAAGGAGTTCGACACCTATAAGGTCGGAACCGTAGCCAATTCCACCAGCACCATGCATAAAATTCATGGCAGGCCTTTTTCCGTTTCGGATTTCAGCTGCGACCACATGACAGAGGAGACGCTGGCTGAAATGAAGCGGCTGATTACGTATCTGGAAACTGTGAGACTGAAATACGTTGATACCAAAAACAAGGCCTATTGGTATGACCTGATCCAACTGCTTCCCTCCAGCTATAACCAACTGCGCACCTGCACCTTGAATTATGAGGTGCTCTGCAACATCTACCATGCCCGCGGGGATCATAAACTTCAGGAGTGGCACCTTCTCTGCGACTGGATCCGCTCGCTGCCCTACGCCGCCGATCTGATCATCGGTGAAACCTGAACATAAAGCAGCGCAGAGCCGGTGTGTCCGCCATTGCGGGCACACCGGCTCTGTACGTGAATATTTCAACAATCTCTGCTCCGATTACCCCGAAGCGGAGACGGGCTTAGACCCAGCTATCCTCAATTTCATGCTTTTTGGCGCGGGTCATCAGCTCTGTAATCACACTGCGTACGTCTTTTCCCTGATACAAAACCTGATAGGCCGACTCGGTGATCGGCATCTCCACTCCCGCTTTGTCCGCCAGCGCCTTCCCGTTGGCGGCGGCATAATAGCCCTCTACCACCGCGCCGATTTCCGCCACAGCCTCCTGGGGAGACTTTCCCTGTCCAATGAGGATTCCGGCTCTGCGGTTGCGGGAGTGCATGGAGGTGCAGGTCACAATCAGATCCCCCAGACCGGCCAGTCCGGCGAAGGTCTCCTTTTTTCCGCCCAGAGCCACACCCAGCCGGGCGATTTCCGTCAGCCCCCGGGTCATCAGCATCGCCTTGGTGTTGTCGCCAAAGCCCATCCCGTCGCAGCAGCCGGCGGCCAGCGCCACCACGTTCTTCAGCGCCGCGCCCAGCTCCACGCCTACAATATCTGAGGACGCATACACCCGGAAACGCTCACTCATGAATAAATCCTGCACCAGCTCCGCCGCTTCAATATCATCCGAGGCGGAAACGCAGCCCGTGGGGATGCGCTTTCCCACCTCCTCGGCGTGAGAGGGGCCGGAGAGGCAGACCACGGGGAAATCCCCCCCGGTCTCCTGCCGGACAATCTGAGACATGCGCAGAGAGGTATCACGCTCAATACCCTTGGAGGCCATAATGAGTATGGTTCCTTGCTCTAAAAAAGGCGTAAGCCGACGGACTGTTTCACGCACCGCGAAGGAGGGCGTGGCCAGCACAACGGCGCCGCAGCCCCCGGCGGCGGACAGCTCCGCGGACAGGCGCAGCCGCTCAGGCAGAGCAACACCCGCAAGCGCCGGGTTTTCCCGGGTACGCTCCATCTGGAGGCATTTATCCTCCCTGCGGCACCACAGGGCAACCTCGTGCCCGTTGTCCGCCAGCACCATCGCCAGGGCCGTTCCCCATCCGCCGCTTCCGATGACCGCGGTTTTCATTTTGTTTCCTTCTTTCTGTGGAAGCTGAATTTCGACTCTTCCCCTCTCAGAATGCGGCGGAGATTTCCCCTGTGCTTCCAGACAATCAGCACACCGCAGACAGCAGAGCACAGCAGGATCAGAGGCTCCTGGTAGACAAACCATGAGATGAACGGAAGTGATCCCCCCGCCCAGATGGAACCCAGCGAAATCCATTTGGTCAGAGCGGACAGCAGTAAGAAGCCGCCCCACACCACCAGTGTCACCCGCCAGTCCAGCATGAGGGCGAGCGTGCCGCCGGAGAGAATACCCTTTCCGCCCTTAAAGCCGAACATCAGAGGAAACATATGCCCGATCATGCAGAACATGCCGCCCATATATTTCCCCACATCAGGCGCGTTTAAAATTGCTCCAAACACCGCCATGCCAATCAGCACCGCGAAAACAGCCTTCATCATGTCGGTCAGAATGACCACAAGGGTCAGCTTGCCGCCAAAAACACGGTAAAAATTGGTCAGTCCGGCATTGCCGCTGCCATGGCTTCGAATGTCGTTTTTTAAAATATATTTGGAAACAATCACCGCGCCGTTAAGACAGCCCAGCAGATAGGACGCCACCGCCACGCCGATCACGCTCAACGCCAGAATAAGATAACTTGATATCAGCATTGGGTCAGCCATCGCAGTTACCTCATTTCGTAGTCTTGATCACCCTTTTGGCGAATGGTCAGCTTGACGGGAGTTCCCTCCAGGCCGAAGGTATTTCGGATCTGATTTTCCAGATAGCGCCGATAGGAAAAGTGAAACAGCTGCGCGTCGTTGCAGAAAATGACAAAATGAGGCGGCTTTACGCCGATCTGGGTCATATAATAGACCTTCAGCCGTTTTCCTTTATCCGTGGGCGGCTGTACCCGGGCCGTTGCGTCCGCCAGCACATTGTTGAGGGTGCCGGTGGTAATGCGCATGGCCGCCTGATCCGCCACATAATTGATGAGCTCAAACAGGCGTGGTACCCGCTGCCCCGTGAGGGCGGAGATAAACAGCACCGGCGCGTAGGTCATATACGACAAATCCCGGCGGATATCCTCCCGCATGCGGTCCATGGTCTTGTCGTCCTTTTCCACGGTGTCCCATTTGTTGACCACGATAATACTGGCCTTGCCCGCGTCATGGGCAAGCCCCGCAACCTTGGTATCCTGCTCCGTCACGCCGTCGCCCGCGTCAATCATAATCAGGCAGACATCGGCCCGTTCAATGGCCATGGTGGCCCGGAGCACGGAGAATTTTTCAATTCGGTCGTCCACCTTGGCTTTTTTCCGCATTCCGGCGGTGTCGATCAGCAAATATTTCCCCTGCTCGTTTTCAAAAAAGCTGTCCACCGCATCCCGGGTGGTTCCCGCCACACTGCTGACGATGACCCGTTCCTCTCCGAGAATGCGGTTAACCAGAGAGGATTTGCCCACATTGGGCTTTCCGATCAGGGCAACCTTGATGACGTCGGAGGCAGACTCTTCCTCATCCTCGGGCGGGAAGTGCTCCAGACAGGCATCCAGCAAGTCGCCCGTGCCGTGGCCGTGTACAGCGGAAACCGGAAAGGGATCACCCAGGCCCAGATTATAAAATTCATAAATATCGGGGTTGGTGGGTCCGGTCTGGTCAGTCTTGTTCACCGCCAGCACAACCGGCTTCCTGGACCGGAGCAGCATTCCGGCCACCTCCTGGTCGGCGGAGGTCATGCCGGTTTTGATGTCGCAGACAAAAACAATCACCGTCGCGTTGTCAATGGCAATCTCCGCCTGCTCCCGCATAAAACTCAAAATCTGGTCGTCGGTTCCCGGCTCGATTCCGCCGGTATCCACAATGTCAAAGCTGCGCCCGTTCCAATCGCAGGGGGCGTAAAGGCGGTCGCGGGTCACGCCGGGGGTGTCCTCCACAATGGAGAGACGCTGCCCCGCCAGTTTGTTAAAGAGCATGGACTTGCCGACGTTGGGGCGGCCCACAATGGCCACGAGAGGTCTCGCCACGCAATCCCCTCCTTTCAATGTCTCATTCGCCTGAACCGGAGGCGGATCAATCCTATTGTTGGTATTCCTGCGGTTAAGTATTACACGTTTCTCAACGGCTGTCAACGCAAAAGAAAAGAGAGGGAATCCCCTCTCCTTCCAGCTATGCGCTTACTTGCTCGCCTCGACAGCTCCGAACTCCCTGCCATTGTAAGTCATGCAGGACTTGCACATACGATGGGGAAGACGGTATGCGCCGCACTTGGGACATTTGTTCAGACTGAGAGCCTCCAGCTTCCAGACGGCGCTGCGGCGCTTATTACGACGCTGTTTGGACACTTTACTTTTAGGGACCGCCATATATTGACACCTCCTTTAAGGTCAATGCCCACAACAGGCATATCATCTATTTCTCAAAAAATCCGGCCAACCCGGCCAAACGGGGGTCTACTTCTTTTTTGCAGGAGCAGGGGAATTCGTTGAGATCCACCCCACAGCCGGGACACAAGCCCTTGCAGTCCTCCCTGCAGAGGATTTTGGTATCCATCGCGAGTATGAACGCCTCGGTCATCAGTTCGTCCACAGCGAGCTGAGTTCCCTCCAGCAGAATAATGTCGTCGTTGTCCTCGTCCTCCAGCTGCGTGGCCAGCAGGGTCTCATAGGGCACCCTCTTTTCACGGAAAAACCGCTTTCCGCAACGGTCACAGACCAGCTCCAGCTGCGTCGCCGCCTCCGCAGTCAGCACCAGAGCGCCCGCCGTATTCCGCACCACGCCGCGAACTGACACGGGGTTTACCGCCGGGCGGCTGCCGTTCCAGTCCAGCTCCGATAAATCCAAAGTGAAGTCAAAAGGGACACTGGCGCCGGGGACATATATTATGTCTTTTAAGTCAAGCCTCATAACGATACCTCGCACAAGATACAGCGATCATTATAAAGAATAATCCTGCCCTTGTCAAATACTTTCTTCCATGTTTCTTTTTTTATTTTTTATGATATGATAGTATCGGTTAAAGCAGCGAACCTTTTTCCACTTCAACTGATATCCGTCAGAGCGACCATATGCGTCGTTCGGGGAACGCAACGAAATGAGGAACACCATGAAGGAATACACCATCGGACAGAATGACGGCGGACAGCGGCTGGACCGCTGGCTCTCCAAAACCGTGCCTCTCCTGCCCGCGCCTCTTGCCCAAAAATACATCCGCCTTAAGAGGGTCAAGCTCAACGGAAAGGGCGCCAAGCGGGATACCCGCCTGAGTCGGGGTGATCTGCTTCAACTATACATTAACGACGAGTTTTTTGAGTCTCCCAGCCGCGAAAACGCGTTTTTATCCATATTTAAACCCCTGCTTGATATTGTCTATGAGGATGAAAACCTGCTTCTTCTGAACAAGCGGCCCGGCCTTCTGTGCCATCCCGATGATCAGGAGCGGGTCAATACCCTCATTACCCATATCCAAGCCTATCTCTATCAAAAAAAGGAGTGGTCTCCCTATGAGGAGCATTCCTTCTCCCCCGCCCTGTGCAACCGGATTGACCGCAACACTGGCGGTATCGTCATCGCCGCGAAGAATGCGGAGGCTCTTCGCATCATGAACCAGAAAATCAGGGATCGGGAACTGGGGAAATACTATCTTGCCGTCATTCACGGTAAAATGAATCCGCCCTCCGGCCGGTTGGAGGGCTTTCTCCTGAAGGATGAGGCCAAGAAGCAGGTATCCGTTTACAGCAAGCCGGTTCCCGGCGGACGTTCCGCCGTCACCCTGTACCAAACGCTTGCTGTGAAGGACGGGCTCTCGCTGGTGAAGTGCGAGCTGATTACCGGCAGAACCCATCAGATTCGGGCCCAGTTCGCCAACGCGGGCCATCCCCTTCTGGGGGACGGAAAATACGGACGGGAGCGTGACAACCGGCAGTATGACCGCAGCTATCAGGCGCTCTATTCCTATAAGCTGGTTTTTTCCTTTACCACCGACGGGGGAATCCTCAACCAGCTCAACGGAACCTCATGGATCATTGAACCGATTGATTTTGTAGCTCAATACTTTCCGGAATTTTATTGACTTTTCAACCCCGGCACCGTATAGTGTATGTTGTTGATTTTTGCAATTTTTCGTTGTTTCAGCCAATCAAGCTTTGACCTTTTCAGGTAAATAAGCCATCCGAATATTGTGAACAGGAGTCATCATTATGTCAATTGAAATTGGATTAAAAGGCCGATCCGACACGGTGGTCACCCCGCAGAATACCGCCGACGCCATTGGTTCCGGTCTGGTCCCTGTGTTTGCCACCCCTTATATGATCGCGTTAATGGAGAATGCAGCCTCCACCGCGCTCACCGCTTTTCTCGACCCAGGGCAGGGCTCTGTGGGCACCAAATTGACCGTGACCCACGACTCCGCAACCCCCATTGGAATGAAGGTCTGGGCCGAGGCCGAGGTCACCGCGGTAAACGGCAAGCAGATCACCTTCGATGTGAAGGCCTTTGACGAGAAGGGTCCCATCGGCGCTGGAACCCACGAGCGCTTTCTCATTACGGTAGACCGCTTTCTGGACAAGGCTACCAAGAAGCTGGACACATAACAGTTGTATCACAGGAACACAGAAGGGGTGCTGAACTGACATAGTTTGGCACCCCTTCTGTGTTTCCCACTCTACGCCGGTACAGGTATCCCGTGACGCATATATGGCGATACGCCCCAGAGGCCGCTTAACCCCGCGCTCTGGAAATCTGATCAACAAGGTCGTCGATCAGATCGTCGATGTCCTGATCCAGGAAATCAATCTCCTGGTCATAATATCTCACCTTATAGGTATAGAGCACATCCAGAAGATCCCGGAGATAGCTGATCTGATCCTCAATATTGGTCTCCTCTTCCGCCAGCTTCCGGTATTTTTCGACTCCCGGCAAATAATAATTTTTCAGAAAACTTTTCGTCTGGATAAGGCAGCCGTCGCATAACCCCAAATCATTTGAAAAATTATCGGAAGAGAGTGGCACCCCGCATAATTTGCAGTCACAAACGCCGTCTTCGGACTCAGTGCGCGTATCCTTGCTTGTAAAGAATCCCATATATAATATCCTCACTTCTTTGTGGTCTCACACATGCCCGTCAGGGACATTGTACCACAATTTAATCCTCAATATAATACCTGTCAAAACAATTCTTCGGCGCGGCGGCATCCTGCAAATCGTTACAGCGACGTATGCAGCAGAGAGTTTGCGGTAGCAACAATGTCCTGATACTTAGTTGTCAGCTCATCGGTCGTCTCCGATACTGTTTTGATGTACTGGTCAATCTGGGCAAGCTCCTGATTGACCCGATCTGTGATTTTCACAATTTCATTGATTCCCTTGACCAGTTTTTCCTCGTCCAATTTCGTGGAATTGGCGGCTTCCTTTGTTTTCTCAGCCAGGCTTTTCACTTCCTGCGCCACAACAGAGAAGCCTTTTCCCGCTGTGCCGGCCCTGGCGGCCTCGATGGACGCATTGAGCGACAGCAAATTCGTCTGCTCCGCAATTGCAATAATTTCAGACGCCACGGTTCCAAAATTCAAAATATTCGCTTTGATGTAAGAAATTTTTTTTTCCAGCTCATGATACATATCCAGGAGTTGTCCGGTATCACCGGCAATATCGGTCACGTTGCGTTTGTTGTCCTCCGTGGCCGTCGCAACCGCATCCATCGCGGCGATAATATTGCTCACCGTGTTGGTCAAATCGTGGTAGTCCCGTTCCCGTTCTTCATTCATGGACAAAATTTCGTGATTTTTCACCTCGATATTCTGCTTTTCCATCTCCACCTGCGCCGCGTTATACTCCATGCAATTCTCCGGATGGTTGTCCCCCGCAAAAATCGCTTCCGCCATAAGCTGGCAGGAGCCATATCCGCAAGCGCTGCAATTTTTCTTCCGGGATTCCGGCGTGGTTTTGTGCATGTTTAAAAAGATTTCATTAGACTGGCTTTCTGTCAGCTTTTCTCTCTGTTCCAGCAATTCCGTCGTATATCGTCTCCTGAAATCGTCCAGCTTCAGCGTTTTATCAAAGAACTTCAATAATTTTCCCGGCTTCTGCTTGTATACGCCGATTTTTTTCTGTCTGAGCTCGTTCGTCCGCTTCTCAATATCGGTAATATCCATCTCCCTGGTGGTTCCCGTACCGTAATTGCAGCCGAAGGCACAGTTTAAAACATCCACCAGAAGCGGATTTACTTTTTTTGCCGAAACTCTTCTTCCATATTCGTCCAGATACCGGTAGGCGTGATCCGTTCCCTCAATCTGCTTGACCCACGCGTCCTTGATATAATGGTTGACATTCTCCTTCAGTCCGCCGGGCAGGCTGTAAATCTCTCCGAGGCTATATCCCTGCTGATCAAAATCATACTCCTGGCAGGAATTAAGATTAACTCCCTGCTCCTGGCAATACTGCATCAGCTTCTGAAAGGTCACATTGTACTCAATAAGCCCATGCGTATTGGGATCATGAATTTCGGACGACTTGGCAACACAGGGCGAAAGAAATGCCAGCGCTTCATCTTTTTTCAAATATTTTTTAATATAAACAGCCATGCACATCATAGGGCTGTGAATCGGTGACAGCTTTTCTATCATGCCTGTTTGATATTTTTGCATATAGTTTACCACCGCCGGACAGGGCTGGGCTATGATCGACGACAAGCCGTCCTGTTCAATTGCCCTCAAATAGCCCCACGTGGTAATATCCGCCCCAAAGGAAACGTCATAAAATTCGCGAACCCCAAGCGATTTTAAATATCCGAGTATTTTTTGATAGTGCTCGTAATTGGTCTTAAGAGCTGGCGCGGCAATGACGGAAATCGACTTTTTCCCCTTTAAATCCTGGATAAACCGCACTGTGTCGTCCTCATAGAACCGGGCAAGATGATCGCAGACCTCCAGGCATTTGCCGCACACAATACATTTTTCCTCATTGATCCGCGTTTTGCTTTTTCCCTGTACCAAATAAGAAACATTTGCCTCCTTCACCGGGCAATTGGCAATGCATTTATTGCATCCGGTGCAGTTTTCCTCCCTGAGCTTAATAACAGTTTTCAATAATCTTCCTCCCGCACATAATCCCAACCATTCATGCAGATTTTACTATTTCATGATTCAATTGTCCATCTTAATCTATACATTTCAGGAAATTTTCATAAGTGTCTGCCTCGGAAAATTACCTCCCCAAACAGTTGAACACAAAGCGTGATTTTATGAAAAAATTCAAAAAATAAAAATTTCCTCCCCAAAATCCATCAATCTATGATATACTGATTATAAAAGGAGGTATTATTATGAAAAAAGAGTCGCACCATATTATCAGTACCCTTTACAAATACGCTTTTTTGTTGGCCGGCTCCGTAATTGCCGCGGTCGGTCTGGAACTGTTTCTGGTTCCAAACAACATCATTGACGGTGGCGTCGTCGGCATATCCATCATCGCAAACTACTTAACCGGCATCCCGCTCGGTTTATTTACGTTTGTTCTGAACATACCTTTCCTGTTCATTGGTTATAAGCAAATCGGCAAAACATTTGTGATTTCGTCGTTTTTCTCTATTACCATGTTTTCGATCTTCGTCTCGATTTTCCAGCCGATTCCGGGCCTGACCAGCGACATTCTGCTGGCGACGGTGTTTGGCGGAATTATTCTCGGTGTCGGCGTGGGGATGATTCTGCGCACCGGCGGTTCGCTGGACGGCACCGAAATTGTCGCCATTATCCTCAACCGGAGCAATCTGCTGTCGGTCGGCCAAATCGTGATGATCATCAATATTTTTATTTACAGTGCCGCCGCTCTCGTGCTGGGCTGGGAGAGAGCGCTCTATTCCATGCTTGCCTATTTCGTCGCCCATAAGGCCATCGACACGGTGATTCAGGGCTTTGACGAGGCGAAGGCAGTCATGATTATTTCCGATCACGGCGAGGAAATCGCGGACGCCGTCACGGCCCGTCTGGGCAGAGGAATCACCTTTCTGGAAGGGCGGGGCGGTTTTTCAGGCAACCAAAAGGTTGTCCTTTATTCAGTGGTCACCCGCCTGGAAATCTCCAAGCTGCGCTCCATTATTCAAAGCATCGATGAAAAAGCGTTTGTCACCATTAACGATGTATCAGACGTCATGGGCGGAGAATCCAACAAGCGTTCCATCCACTAATTAAAAATCATTATATCAGTTACAAAGGCCGCCAAAAGCACTATGCTCCGGCGGCCTTTCACCTTACCCCTCATAGGGTCTGATTCGATATTTGACGCCGAGCTTGTCGCAGATGGCTTTGCACTGCTGCTCCTCTTCCTGCGTGATCGTGGTGGCCACCGTCGTCATGACCACCTCGGGCACATACTGCCGCGCCTTCCCCGCAAATTCCAGCAAGCCGTCAAAGGCCCGCGCACCGAACCTGCTTTGGGTCAGCGCGTCGTACTCCTGCGCGTTAGGTGTGTTCAGACTGATGGAAACGCAGTCGATCTTCCCTTCCAAAAGGGGCGTGATATCGGTTCCGTGAATCAGATTTCCAAGTCCGTTAGTATTGACCCGTATTTTTTTCCCATATGCCTCCTTCACAAAAGAGGCAATTTCCAGCAAATCGTAGATTCTCTCGGTGGGCTCTCCAAAGCCGCAGAACACAACCTCGGAATACTTCTCCATCGGAAATTTCGAAAATTCCGCCTTTACCTCTTCCACCGTCGGCTCCCGCTCCAGCCACAGGCTGCCCGACGCATTGACTTCCTCCATGTTCTGCCTGATGCAAAAGGTGCAGGCGCAGGGACATTGATTGGTCAAATTAACATATAAGCCGTTGTGAACCTCATATAAAATCGTCATGACACAAGCCTCCTATAGCTGATGCAGTACATCCTCGAAACAAACTCCGTCGGTCGCGGGAATTCCCCTGCGCTCCGTGGCGGCAATGCATTTACTAATGAAGCCGGAGGCTTTTCGGACGGACGCTTCAAAATCCACGCCGTTCACCGCGTCGGCAGCTATGATTGCCGCAAAGATATCTCCCGTCCCGGAGCGGGTAGCACCGACCCGTCTGCGGGAAATGATCTTTGCCTCCCCGCCTTTCTGGTAAATGGCGTTTCCGATGCTCTGCTTCATTTCAATCCCGGTAATGACAACCCGCTGTGCCCCCAGACCGGCAAGCTGCCGCGCCATTTCAAGCAGCTGGCTTCGTTTCCACCCGGCGGCCTGATAGGGTGTGTCGGTCAAAAAGCATGCCTCCGTCACGTTTGGACAGAGAATATCCGCCAGTGTCACCAGCCGTTTCATCTTTTCGCGCATTTCCTGCGTGTAGGTTCCGTAAAGCTTCCCGTTGTCACCCATCACAGGGTCGATGATCACGGTGGTACCCGAATCTCTGAACTCTTCAATGAACTCCGTGACAATATCGATCTGCTCCGCCGAACCGAGAAAGCCCGAAGTAATCCCCTCAAACCTCAGATTAAGCTGTTTCCACTGCGCGATATAGCTTCTCATGCGGTCCGTATAATCATCGAAATAATAGCTCTGAAAGCCTGTGTGATTGGAAAACACCGCGGTGGGTACCGGACAGCACTGCACCCTCAGATGAGAGATCACCGGCAGCTCCACAGCCAGCGAGCATCTTCCAAATCCTGAAAAATCATTGATGGCCGCAATTTTTTTCTGACGGTTATGATCCGCCGTATTCATGAATATTGCCCTCTTTCCAGCCTAAGCCCGCCCTCATCGGCACCGGTTCAGGCCTCCTCGGAATGTGAAAGGCGACGGAACCGCCTCACCCTCCGAAATATCTGTCGATCAGCTTTGTTTTCCGGAGCGCGTAAAAAACCAGCATGGCGCATACGATTCCAAAAACCTCTTTCAGCGCAATCCCCGGCATGTCAATGATGGCGACGCCAAAGCCGAAAATCCACAGTTCAAAGATAAAATAGCCGAGAGGCACCACAATTCCGCCGGAAATACCGCTTGCGATTCTGGCCAACGCGTCGCTCCGCCCAAACAACCGTCCAAACGGCGCAACCGTCACGGCGGCCAGCATCGCGGAGAGCGCCTTAATCACCAGCGTCGCGGGCCCATAAATGGCATAGGGTGACAGAAGATCAGCCAGCATACTGCCGATTCCCGCCGCGGCGGCTCCGTAAAACGGTCCCATAAGCCATCCGGATAACAGCACAAAGCAATCCCCAAGATGAACGTAGCCGCTGCCGATCAACGGAATTTGGATCACCCTGGTGGCAACAAAGGTCAGCGTAGCCAGCATGGACGCCATCACGATTTTCCTGACGGAACTGTTCTGTGGATTCATTCGCCGTCTCCCCCTCCTGCTTCAACATTCGACCCGCAGGCCGAAGATAATAAAGCCTATTCTACCACAAAGCAATTGCCTGCACAATATGAACGCGATACTTTTTTCTGTCCTGCTTTCCACACCTGAAACCTCGGCGTGCCACTGCGTTTCGGGCCTTTCCCCGTCACAGGACGCAGCCAGCCTCCATCAAATTTAACAGGCAGTAAATTGAAAATATTACTTTATTATTTTTTAAAGTTATGCTAAACTACTTTCGTACCGGTATTTTGATATAGTTGTCGAAAGCGGGATCGCCTATGGAAAAGAAAATACTCATCATTGATGACAGTCTCTTTTTTATTAAATGTATAGAAGCCATTTTAGAAAAGGCCGGGTATGCAGTTCTCCATGCGGCGACCGGCGCGGCCGGCCTGCACATGGTGGCGGCTGAAAAGCCCGATTTGGTTCTACTTGATGTTGTGATGCCGGATATGAGCGGCTTCGACGTCTGCCGAATCCTGCGGGAATCGGAGAGCAATAACCTTCTTCCCATCATTATGCTGACCTCGCAGGATCACCAGGACGACAAGCTCATCGGTTTGGACCTGGGCGCGGACGACTATATCACAAAACCCTTTGACAACCGAGAATTACTGAGCCGGGTCAAAAACACCCTTACCAGAATTGACAGAAACCGACATGCCAATCCCTTGACGGGATTGCAGGGCAATCTGGAAATTCAAGCTGAAATCAACAGCCGGATTACCATGCAGCTGCCCTTTGCGGTCATCTATGCCGATCTGGATCATTTTAAATCCTATAATGATGTTTATGGCTTTGCCAAGGGCGATATCGCCATCAAAATGACTGCGGATATTCTGGTCACGCAGGTTCGTGACTTTGGGACACGGGACGATTTCATCGGGCATATCGGTGGCGATGACTTTGTGATCATTACCCTCCCCGATTATGCCGAGGCCATCTGTACGGAAATTATTTATGATTTTGATGATCGAATACAGACGCTTTATACACCGGAAGACTTGGCGGCGGGCTGCATTTATACTCTGAACCGAGCCGGAAAACGGACGCAGTTTCCCATCATGACCATTTCCCTTGCTATTATCACCAATGAGAAGCGCACGTTTGCCTCCCATGTGCAGGTGGCGGAAGTCGCTGCCGAACTGAAACGAGAAGCGAAACTTCAGCAAAAAAGTAATTTTGTACGTGACCGGCGCGCGCTGGTCTGACCGCTTTACCGATTTTCACTCATATTAGCCTCCCGCTTTTGGCATACTAACGTCATCGGGGAGGAATTTTTATGAAAAAGGTAAACTTCTGGCCTGCGCTTTCAGGCGGGCTGTCAGGCTTTGTGAATGGTTTCTTCGGCGGCGGCGGCGGGATGCTGCTGGTTCCGCTCCTGGTCAAAAAGTGCGGACTGGACCAGCGCCGTGCCTTTGCCACCTCCGTGGCGGTCATTCTGCCGCTGTGTGTCCTGTCCTCCGCCATCTATCTGCTCAGAGGCGGACTGGATATTATGGCGGCGCTTCCTTATCTTCTGGGCGGTCTGATCGGCGGAAGCATCAGCGGCAGGATTTTTAAGCGGATGTCAATTCTTTGGCTGCGGCGTTTGTTTGCTCTGCTCATCCTCTACGGCGGAGTGAGGTCACTGCTTTGAAGGAATACGTCTTTCCTGTGCTGGCGGGCGCTCTGACCGGAATTTTGTCCGGCTTTGGCGTGGGCGGCGGGACGCTGCTCCTCATCTATATGACAACGGTCGCGGGCCTGGGGCAGACGCTGTCGCAGGGAATCAACCTGCTCTACTTTTTACCTGCCGCCGCCACCGCCCTGCCCGGTCATTTCAAAAATGGGTATATCGAAACCTCCGTGGCGGTTCCCGCCATTCTTCTGGGGCTCGTCGGCACAGTCCTGGGAGCTCTGATTGCCACATCGCTGGATGTGGGGTTGCTGCGAAAATGCTTTGGTCTTTTTCTCATTTATATCGGCATCACCGAATTATTCGGAAAATAGCGCCTTATCCAGCAGCCGCTCTCCGGCTCTATTCCGGCTTTTTCATACGCCGATAGCTCAGGTATCCCTCCAAAATCAAGGTGGCCGCCACGGCGTCCACCTTCGCCTTTCGCTTTTTGCCCCGGTTCCCCGTCTCGGAAAGAATGCGGTGGGCGTCCACAGTGGTGCGGCGCTCGTCCCATAAAATGACCGGCAGCGCCGTAAGCTCCTCCAGCCTTTCTTTCAGCTCCCTGGATTTTTCCGCCCGGGGACCCAGGCTGTCGTTCATGTTTTTAGGATACCCCAGCACAAGCTCACCCACCTCGTTGCGTGCGGCGGTCTCCGCCAGCCTTTGCGCCACAAATTCACTGTCCCGGCTGTCAATGGTAAAGGCCTGTCCTGCCAGAAACCCCGTCGGATCAGAAATCGCCACCCCGGTATGGGCATCGCCATAGTCAATTGCCATGATTCTCATTAAAATCCTCCCCCGGAACACAGCGATTTCATTCGCTCATCCCTTGCTTCTGACTCATCATAAATAATTTTCCCCAAATTGTCAACAAAAGTATTGACGCAGGTCATTCCATCATGTTATAATACAGATTACCTATGAAAAGGGCTTTTATTTTGTGTGCATTTTTACGGGATGACATGCAAACCCCTTTCTCTCAACCTCATGAGAACATAGGGAGGCAAGCTGCCGACTCCTCCGTAACGCCTTGTGCTCTCTGTCTGCACGGGGCTATCGCTGGATTTGGCTTACTGAGCCGAACCGGCATTTTTTTTGCCTAAACGGAGCAAAAAACTGCCCGCGGCTCTAAATCACAAAGGAGGTGCCGAACAATGGCGAAAGCCGGAAGCCGGGTGAAGATCACCCTGCGCTGCTCTGAGTGCAAGCAGCGCAACTACAACACCAACAAGAACAAGAGAAACGACCCTGAGCGCCTGGAGATGAACAAATACTGCCCCTTCTGCAGAAAGCATACCGTTCATAACGAAACCAAGTGATGGGCTTCATTGTACGCTCACAAGAAAGAAGGGTATTAACGAATGTCTGAAAACGAAAACCTTGGGCAGACTGAGCAGGAATTGGATTCGGCTGATACTCAGGAGACAGAGGCGGCGGCGACCAAGGCTTCCAAGTCTGAGTCCGTCAAGAAAAACAAGGACGCAAAAAAGGACGCTCCAAAGAAGCCCGGTTTCTTTGCCCGTACCGGACGCTGGCTTCGTGAGCTGAAGTCCGAAATGAAAAAGGTCTCCTGGCTTACCATTCCGGAGATTTTGAAGCGTACCGGCATTGTCTTACTGTGCGTATTGGCTGTGGGCGTCTGTATTTGGATCTTTGACGAGCTGGCTCACTCCATCATCGATGCCCTCTTTAACCTCTTTTCGTAAGAGGGAATTGTGATGTCAGAAAATATCAAATGGTACGTGGCCCATACCTATTCCGGGTATGAAAATACCGTCAAGGCTTCCATTGAAAAAGCAGTGGAAAACCGCAGTATGCATAGCCTCATTTTTGAGGTCAGCATTCCCTTGGAAACCGTCACCGAAATTACGGAAGACGGTCCAAAAACCGCTGAGCACAAGGTTTTTCCCGGTTATGTGCTGATTAAAATGATCATGACCGACGAAACCTGGCATTTGGTCAGAAACGTGCGGGGTGTGACCGGCTTTGTCGGTTCCGGCAACAAGGCAATCCCCCTCACCGACGAAGAGATTGTCTCCCTCGGCGTTGAAAAACGCGAGGTGAAGGTCAGCTACTCGGTGGGTGACAGCGTAAAAATTACCGACGGCGCCTTGGAGTCCTTCATCGGCACCGTTGAAGAAATCGACCTCGACCGCAGCAAGGTTCGCGTGGTCGTCTCCATGTTCGGGCGCGAAACCCCCGTCGAGCTGGAGCTTGACCAGATTGAACCGATTTCCTAACGTGGGAGGAGCACTCCGCTCCGCCAGTTAACCACAATTATCACAGGAGGTGCTGTTTCAAATGGCACAGAAAGTCACCGGATACGTTAAATTACAGATTCCCGCCGGCAAAGCGACCCCCGCCCCCCCTGTCGGCCCCGCCCTCGGCCAGCACGGCGTCAATATCGCCGCGTTTACCAAGGAATTCAATGAGCGCACCAAGAACGACGTAGGCATGATTATCCCCGTGGTCATCACGGTCTATGCCGACCGTTCCTTCACCTTTATCACCAAGACTCCCCCCGTCCCCAACCTGCTCAAAAAGGCGGTCAGCATCGAGTCCGGCTCCAGCGTCCCTAACAAGACCAAGGTTGCCACCATCTCCACGGAAGAGGTCCGCAAAATCGCGGAGCTGAAGATGCCTGACCTCAACGCTTCCAGCATTGAGTCCGCCATGAGCATGGTGGCCGGCACCGCCCGTTCCATGGGCATCGTGGTCAAGGATTAAGGGAAAGGAGGAGCAATCGATATGTTTAGAGGTAAGAAATATCAGGAGAGCGTCAAGAAAATTGACAAGGCTGCTCTGTACGATACGGCCGAGGCCATGGCACTGGTGATTCAGACCGCTCCCGCCAAGTTTGATGAAACCGTTGAGCTGCATGTCAAGCTGGGCGTTGACTCCCGTCACGCCGACCAGCAGGTTCGCGGCGCCATTGTCCTCCCCCACGGCACCGGCAAAACCCAGCGGGTGCTGGTGTTCGCCAAGGGCGACAAGGCGGAGGAGGCTAAGGCCGCCGGCGCCGATTTCGTCGGTGAGGCCGAGCTAGTGCAGAAAATTCAGGGTGAAAACTGGTTTGATTATGACGTTGTCGTCGCAAGCCCCGACATGATGGGCGTTGTAGGCCGTCTGGGTAAGATTCTGGGTCCTAAGGGCCTGATGCCTTCCCCCAAGGCCGGTACTGTCACCGCCGACGTGGCTAAGGCCGTCACCGAGATCAAGGCCGGTAAGGTTGAATACCGTCTGGATAAAACCAACATCATTCACTGCCCCATCGGCAAGGTCTCCTTCGGCGCGGAAAAGCTGGCGGAAAACTTCAACGCACTCATGGGCGCCATTGTCAAGGCAAAGCCCGCCGCCGCCAAGGGCCAGTATGTCCGCAGCTGCGTCTGTGCCTCCACCATGGGCCCCGGCGTCAAGCTCAACCCCAACAAAATGGTGTAATGTTCCGATCATTCTGATGAAATTTTGTTTTTCGATTGACAGAGTTTTATCTGTATGATAGAATAATTTTTGCGTCCAGAGACAGCAGGCGGCACTTTGCCATAAATCCTGCCGAGGAAGCAACAACGATTGATGTTGCTCCATGTCCTCGTGTCTTTGCTATGACACGGGGGCATTTTCTTTTACGCGATCAATTTTCGGAGGTGAATCCCATATGCCTAACGCAAAAGTTCTGAGCGAAAAGCAGGCCATTGTCGCCGATCTGACCGAGCAGCTGAAAAACGCTACCTCCGGTGTACTCATCGACTACAAGGGCATCACGGTTGCCGAAGACACCGCTCTGCGTGTTGAACTTCGCAACAAGGGCGTCGAATACGCCGTGCTTAAAAACACGCTTCTCCGCTTCGCCGTCAAGAACGTTGGTCTGGATGGCCTGGAGTCCTGTCTCAACGGCACCACTTCTCTTGCCTTCAGCGCCGGCGACCCCATCGCACCCATGAACATCATCAACAAGTATGCAAAGCAGCTCGGTGATGACAAGTTCAACATCAAGGCCGGCTTCATGGACGGCCAGGTTCTCCCCATCGCGGACGTGATGGCTCTGGCAGAGCTGCCCTCCAAGGAAGTTCTGCTGTCCCAGGTGCTCGGCACCTTCCTCGCGCCCATCACCAGCTTGGCTATTGTCCTCAAGGCAGTCGCCGAACAGAAGGGCGGCTTCGTCGAGGCTGCTCCCGCTGCCGCGGAATAAGCGGTATTCCCCCGCAGGATGCTTTTTATCCTACATTCATTAACATGAACACCAAATTAGGAGGTATTTTATTATGGCTAGCGAAAAAATTTCCGCCCTGATCGAAGAAGTCAAGGGTCTTACTGTTCTGGAACTGTCCGAGCTGGTTCACGCTCTGGAGGACGAGTTCGGTGTTTCCGCCGCCGCCATGGCTGCTCCCGCCGCTGGCGGTGCTGCCGCTGCTGTTGAGGAGAAGACCGAGTTTGACGTTGTTCTCACCGAGATCGGTGCCGAGAAGATCAAGGTCATCAAGGTTGTCCGCGAGATCACCGGCCTTGGCCTGGCTGAGGCAAAGGCAATGGTTGAGTCTGCGCCCAAGGCTGTCAAGGAAGCCATTTCCAAGGACGACGCCGAGGCTCTGAAGGCAAAGCTGGAAGAGGTCGGCGCAAAGGTCGAACTGAAGTAATTCATTTGAGCCATCATAAAAAGAGCCTGTCCGCGCCGCGGACAGGCTCTTTTTATGATGGTGAGAAGAGCGAACGGTAAGCCGTTCTTCTCCTCCCTTTAATTCCCGCTGTCCTCATCCCAGACACAGGTCTGGATGATGCCGTCGGTCAATTCAAAATGCGTGGTTTTCACAATATGGGTTTTGCCGATGCGCACCTCCTGAGAGCCTACCTTGTCGGTGGTCGCGTCGCTCACCTGCGCCTGAATAGTAAACACAAGAGTCAACCGGTCATCGTCCGCCCCGCCTGCCTTCAGCGCGTCCTCCACGTAGGGTACATAGTCAGTGGCGGTGACATTAATAATGTAGGCGTTGCTGATTAACTCACCGTCGGACATCAACTGATCCTTTTGGTTCTGATCTAAATTGACATAGTCGCAGATGGAATCGTACACCTCCGGGTCAACGCCGCGCACCTCAACCGTATAAGTAATCAGCGCCGGAACGGCGGCTGTTCCGCTTCCGCCCCCACCGATAAATTTGATACCGAGAAACGCGACCAAAACAACTGCCAGCAGCAGCACCAGCAAATCAATGATATTCAGCTTTCCAAAAATTTTTCCCTTTTCGTCAATGATTTTCATTGTACGCCTCCATCGCTTGACCAGATTACTGAGACATTGTATAATAACTGTCGTGCAGGCGGGCCCAACGGTTCGTCATCCATCAATCTGAAGTTTTCACAACAAAATCATACAAAATCCGTTCACGGTATTGTATCATAATTATGTTCTTTAATACAAGAGTTATTTTGATTGCTCTGGAAAAACGAAGGGCGGCAGCCTGATGAAAGTAATCCACCTGATTAGTGGCGGCGACACCGGCGGAGCCAAAACCCATGTTCACTCTCTGCTGGAGAATTTAGGAAAACTGATTGACGTGACCCTAGTATGCTTTGTGGAGGGTCCCTTTTCCTCGGAGGCAAGAGAAAAGGGAATTCATACCATTGTCTTGGAGCATCACAATCCCTTCACGGCGCTGTGGCGGCTGAAAAAACTGGTAAAAGAGGGCGATTTTGATCTGATTCACTGTCATGGCGCCCGGGGCAACCTGATGGGCATTTTGCTCAGGCGCTACACCCGCCTTCCCGTGGTATCCACGGTTCACAGCGACTATAGGCTGGACTACCTAGGCCGTCCTTTTTCCCGGCTCACCTATGGAACCATCAACACCATTGCGCTGCGCAAGCTGGATTACCGCATTGGCGTCTCCGACGCCATGGTGGATCTGCTGATCAACCGCGGCTTTGCGCCCGACCGGCTGTTTGCCATTTACAATGGTCTGGATTTTACACCCCGTCCGGTGGCTCAGGATCGCCATGCCTTTTTCCGTTCCGTGGGCTTGAACGCGGATGACAGCTGTGTGGTTGCGGGCATTGCCGCGCGCCTAAACCCCGTCAAGGACATCGCAACATTGATTCGGGGGTTTGCTATTGCCTTTCGAACCTGCCCCCATCTGCGCCTGCTGATCGCAGGCGACGGAGAACAAAAAGCCGAGCTGCACTCCCTTGCGCGGGAACTCGGCGTCTCGGGCGCGGTATGCTTTGCCGGCTGGGTTTCCGATGTGGACAGCTTCTACCACGCCATCGACATCAACACCCTCACCTCTCTTTCCGAAACCTTCCCCTACGCACTCACGGAAGGTGCCCGGGCCGCACTGCCCACCATCAGCTCCAAAGTGGGCGGCGTTCCCTATCTGATTGACCACGGTGTCACGGGACTGCTCTTCCAGGCCGGGGATGCCGATGGTCTTTCCAAGCATCTCATCACGCTGGCGCAGGACGAGCGGCTGCGCAGGCACTTGGGGCAGCGGCTCTATAACAAGGCAAAAAGCGAATTTTCTCTTCAGCATACGGTAAGCCGGCAGCTGGAAATTTACAATCTCATTCTCCGCCGCCAGCAGCGGCCCGCCCGAAAGCGGGACGGCGCCCTGGTCTGCGGCGCTTACGGCCGTGGCAACGCCGGTGACGACGCCATTTTTGAGGCGATTGTCCGGGAGCTGAAGCAGCTGGATCCCGATTTGCCCATTTGGGTACTGTCCCGCAGCCCGAAATCCACCCGCCTTGTGTATCGCGTCTGTGCCATCCACACCTTTGACTTTCTCCAATTCCTCCACCGGATGGGAAAGACCCGCCTCTACATCAATGGCGGAGGCTCTCTGATGCAGGACGTCACCAGCCGCCGTTCCCTTTGGTATTACCTGTTCACCATCACCGCCGCAAAGCTCAGAGGAAACAAGGTTCAGATGTACGGCTGCGGTATCGGCCCCATCAATTACCCCTCCAACCGCCGACTCGCGGCCAGCGTACTGCAAAAAAATGTGGATATTATCACCCTTCGGGACGCACACTCCCGGCAGGAGCTGGTCGATATGGGTGTCACCGCGCCTAAAATCATTCTCTCCGCCGATCCCACCGTCATTCTGCCTGCCGCCCCTGCCGAGGTGGTGGACGGCTTGCTGGAATCGGAGCATCTCGACCCCACCCAAACATATATTGGGTTTACACTGCGCCCGTGGGCCGGATTCTCCAATCATGCGGCGGCGTTTGGCGCGGCGGCCGATTATGTTTGGGAAACTTATGGCCTGATTCCGGTCTTCATTCCCATTGAGCCCCGGCCTGACAACACCGCGGCGAGAGAGGCGGCGGCTTATATTAAAAAAGCGCCCTACCGTATTCTGCACGGCTGCGCCAGCTCCTCTCACACCATCGGTTTGTTCTCCCGCATGACTGTGGTGGTTTCCATGCGCCTGCACGCCCTGATCTTCTCCGCCAGCCTGGGCGTGCCCGTTGTGGGCGTTGTCTATGATCCCAAGGTCAGCTCCTTTCTGTCTTATATCGGCCAGGATCTCTATCTTCCCCTGGAGGAAACAAACGCCCAGCGCCTTTGCGCCTGCATCGACAAGGCCGTTGCCCGGAGCGAGGACACGGCGTTTTTATCCGCCGGCATCCAGCGTCTGCGGGAGGTGGAGCACCGCAACTCCGAAGCGGCAAGGGAGCTGCTGGAGTGTTCCGACTGACTATCCGCCTCGTGACAACCGCGGATGGCTCCGCCAACCATTGTTCAGCACGAAGCTACATCATTAAAGAGGTATCGACCAATGAAACAAATTATGTGTTTTTCCAATCTCCCCTGGTCGTCCACTCCCACCCGCACACAACATCTGGTTGCGCGCTTCAAAGAGGCGGAGATTCTGTTTTTTGATCCTCCCGCGCCTCGGGGGCAGCCGGTCAAAACCGCGCCGCGCCGCGTCCGCCCCAACATCACCGTCTATTCCCTTCCCCATATGATGTCCTCCGAGGGAAAAAACCGGTTTCTATACCACCGCAATCAGCGAAAGCTGTTCAGCCACATTGAATCGATTTTGATCCGGCATAATTTCAGAGAGCCGCTGCTCTGGGTGACCTCTCCAGAAAACGTCCATCTGCTGGATTTACTGACCTTTCGCGGTATGATTTATGACTGCGACCGCTACTGGGATGATCTTCCAGAAGAGTGGGAGCGTGACCTGACTGCCACCGCCGACGTGATTTTTGCCGCGTCTCCGGGATTGGTAAAGCGTCTTTCTGCGTATAATAATCATGTTACTTTGATCCCCAACGGCGTGAATTACCCAATGTTCCGCGCCAAATCCCTGGATATTCCTTCAGAACTGGAGCAGATCCGCTACCCGCTGCTGGGCTGGGTGGGCACCATTCATCCCGATCTTGACCTGACCCCTGTCACCGCCGCGGCAAAAACCCGCACCGACTGGACCTTTGCTCTGGTGGGACAGGCCGGGGAAAACAGCGAGCTTGCCGAGCTGTCCCAGCTTCCCAATGTCAAGCTGCTTGGCCCCCGCGAGGCCATGAGCATACCGGACTATCTGGGCCGGTTTGACGCCTGCCTTGACCTGTCACGGGCGCAGGATGAGGACAACGATGTCATTCCCTGCCGGATCTATGAGTACCTCTCCACCGGAAAGCCCATCGTCTCGCTGACCCGCGCATGCCGGGAATCGGGCTTTTCCGACGTGATTTATCATGCAGAGGATGCCTCTCAATTCCTTTCCGCCTGTAAAAAAGCGATCTCCGGCGACGCACTCTGGCTGCCCCTGCGGCGGCAGGAGCTCGGTTCCGCCGCCGCCTGGCCCATCCGTACAGCTGAAATGCTCCGGACGATCCGCACCGCCGGATTATACCCGCAAGATAAAACAGCAACAAGGTTTTGAGCATTTTCTGTCTGTGTTTTGGTCAAGCTCACGAAAATAAAGCGTCACTCCCCTAGGTGCTTGAAATGGCCGTTAAGATAGGGTAAAATCAGTTTGTGAAAAATGTGGCGGAGGGGTGCGCAAAATGGTTGATTTCCACTTTGCTGTTTGCTGCGTTTCTCGCCCTTTTCTCTTAAAATGCTCCTCTTGTTGACATATGGCTATCTGTACCCTGGTGCAGATGGCCTACTTTTTTGAATGGAGTGACATCTATGCTTAAGGTTGCCGTCGTCATGGGCTCGGACAGCGATCTGGACACCATGCGTCCCTGCCTGAAACGTCTGCGCGCGTTTGACGTTCCGTTCGAGGTGCACATCATCTCGGCTCACCGCACCCCCGCTGCCGCGGAGGAATTTGCAAGCTCCGCCCGAAGCGGCGGATTCGGCGTTATTATTGCAGCTGCCGGAAAAGCCGCGCATTTGGGCGGCGTTTTGGCCGCCTACACCACACTTCCCGTCATCGGAGTCCCCATCAAGACCTCCATGATGGGAGGGCTGGACTCTCTGCTGTCCATGGTCCAAATGCCCAAGGGCATCCCTGTGGCCTGCGTCGCGGTGGACGGTTCGGACAACGCGGCTATTTTAGCGGTTCAAATGCTGGCCCTCTCGGACGGCGCTCTGGCGGACAAGCTTGCGGCGTTTAAAACGCAGATGGCCGACGAGGTTTGCGAGAAGGATCGGAAGATTCAACTGGAGGAGTTTTAATATGAATAAATGTGATCAGCTCTATGAGGGCAAGGCAAAAAAGGTCTACGCCACGGAGGATCCCAACTGTGTGATCGTTTCCTACAAGGACGACGCTACCGCGTTCAACGGACTGAAAAAGGGTACGATTACCGGCAAGGGCGCTATCAACAACAAGATGACCAATCACCTGATGAAGCGGCTGGAGGCCAACGGCATTCCCACCCATTTTGTGGAACAGCTCAACGATCGGGAAACCGTTGTGAAAAAGGTCTCCATTGTGCCTCTGGAGGTCATTATCCGAAACATCTCCGCCGGTTCCTTTGCAAAGCGCTACGGCGTAGAGGAGGGCATTGTCTTTGCCGCGCCCACCATTGAGTTTTCTTATAAAGACGACGATCTGGGCGACCCGCTGATCAACGATTCCCACGCACTGGCTCTGGGGCTTGCCACTCAGGCGGAAATTGATCTCATTAAACGGTACGCCTTCGCCGTCAACGATCTGCTCAAGGCCTTTATGAAGGAGATCGGCATTGATTTGGTGGACTTCAAGCTGGAGTTTGGCAAAACCGCCGATGGAACCATCGTCCTGGCGGATGAAATCTCCCCGGACACCTGCCGTCTCTGGGATGAGACCACTCACGAGAAGCTGGATAAGGACCGCTTCCGCCGGGATCTGGGCGGCGCGGAAGAGGCTTATGAGGAAGTAATGCGCCGCCTGATGGGCGAATAAGAGGATCATTTATGTCACCAACGTCAGATAAGATCAATGAGGCCTGCGGCGTATTCGGCATTTCCATTGCCAAAGGCGATTCCAGGGACGCCGCCGCCTCGGTGTACAACGCGCTGTTCGCCTTACAACACCGTGGGCAGGAATCGGCCGGCATTGCCATACGCATGCCGCAGGGCCTGCGGCTTCACAAGGGGCCCGGATTGGTGCCCGACGTCATCTCCGCCAGAGATTTAGAACGGCTGAAGGGCGCTTCCGCCGCCATTGGGCATGTGCGTTACGCTTCCGACAGCGCCGATGCCGCCCCGATGAATACCCAGCCGATTCTGGTGCGCCACGCGTCTGGTACCATGGCACTGTGCTACAACGGAAAGCTGGTTAACAGCAAGGCGCTGCGGCTGGAAACCGAAACCCGGGGCGGCATTTTCCAGACCTCCAACGACGCGGAGCTGATTTCCTATATCATCGTACGGGAGCATCTGCGCACCAATACCACCGAGGACGCGATTTTAAACGCCATGCACTACATGATCGGCGCGTATTCGCTGGTGGTTTTGGACGATCACAAGCTGATCGCCGCCCGTGACCCCAACGGCTTCCGACCCCTCTGCGTCGGACAGGTGGGGGATAGCTATATGTTCGCCTCGGAATCCTGTGCCTTTGAAGCGCTGGGCGGCCACCTGATTCGCGAGGTCGAGCCAGGCGAGATTGTTGTCGCGGAAAACGGCGAGCTCAAATCCTATCTCTGCGGCATTCATGCCCGTTCCTCCCTATGTATGTTTGAGTTTATTTATTTCGCACGTCCCGACTCGATTTTGGACGGCGTAGCGGTGGATCTTGCCCGCCGTGAATCGGGCAGGTGCCTTGCGCGCCGAAGTACGACCGACGCGGATATTGTAATCGGTGTTCCCGATTCCGGCATGGCCTCTGCCATGGGCTTTGCCGCGGAGAGCGGGATTCCTTATGCCGTTGGTCTGATGAAAAACCGTTATATCGGCCGCACGTTTATTCAGCCCACAAAGGATGAGCGCGAAAGATCCGTGCGGATCAAGCTGAACGCCATAAAAGCCGTCGTGGCGGACCGGCGCGTCATTCTGGTAGATGATTCCATTGTACGGGGCACGACCTCGGAACGGCTGGTCAAGCTGCTCAGAGAGGCGGGGGCCCGTGAGGTTCACATGAAAATCTCTTCTCCTCCCTTTTTAAATCCCTGCTATTTCGGCACGGCGATTCCCGACCGTGAGGAGCTGGCGGCTTACAACCGTACTGAATCGGATATCTGCGCCATGATTGGTGCCGACTCCCTTCAATACCTGCCCTGCGAGGACTTTCATGTGATGATGAAGGATTTGAAGCACGGCTTCTGCGATGCCTGCTTCACTGGAAATTACGCCGTGCCCGTCCCGGCAACCTGACGCTTCCGCTCACCCAGACTCTTTTGAACCAACAGAAGGAGGAATTACCTTGTCTATCTCCAAATCCGATGCCTATGCCGCCGCCGGTGTGGATGTTACCGCCGGCTACGAGGCTGTCAACCGCATTAAGCCTCTCGTGGAATCCACCTACATCAACGGCGTTATGGGTACTCTTGGCGGCTTCGGCGGCCTGTTCGCGCCTGATCTTTCCGGTATGGAAAAGCCCATTCTGGTCTCCGGTACGGACGGCGTGGGCACTAAGCTGAAAATCGCTTTCCTGATGGACAAGCACAACACCGTCGGAATCGACTGCGTGGCCATGTGCGTCAATGACATTGTCTGCTCCGGGGCGCAGCCCCTGTTTTTCCTCGATTACGTGGCCGTTGGCAAAAATAATCCCGAGCGCATCGAGGCGATTGTATCCGGCGTCACCGAGGGATGCCGTCAGGCGGGTTGCGCCCTGATCGGCGGCGAAACCGCGGAAATGCCCGGCTTTTATCCCGAGGATGAGTATGACCTTGCCGGTTTTTCCGTCGGGCTGGTTGACCAGAGCCGCATGATCGACAGCTCCCGCCTTCAGGAAGGCGATCTGCTCATCGGTCTTGCCTCCTCCGGCGTCCACTCCAACGGGTTTTCACTGATCCGCAAGGTACTGGGTGTGAATCACGACGCCTTGGCGCAATCCTATCCCGAGCTGGGCTGCACCCTCGGCGAGGAGCTGCTGAAGCCCACCCGCATTTATGTGAAAACCGTCCGATGTCTCTTAAATCGCGGCATTCAGATCAAGGCCATCAGTCATATCACAGGGGGCGGACTCTATGAAAATGTCCCCCGCATGATGGCTCCCGGTCTGACGGCACGCATTGAGCTGTCCGCTATTCCCACGCCTCCGATTTTTGACCTGGTCGCCAAGGCGGGCGGCATCTCCGACCACGATATGTACAATACCTTTAACATGGGTGTGGGACTTGTCATCGCCATCCCCCGGGATCAGATCGGCGCGGCCAAGGATATTCTGGTGCAAACCGGGGAGCGCGCCTATATCATTGGCTCCGTGATCCGGGGCGATGACGGTGTCGTCCTGTGCTGAACATCGCGGTTCTGGTATCCGGCGGCGGAACCAATTTGCAGGCGCTCATCGACGCCCAGACCGCGGGTGAATTAAAAAACGGCGTGATCAAGGCCGTGATTTCCTCTAATCGGAATGCCTATGCCCTCCGGCGCGCCGAGGCCGCCGATATCCCCGGCCATGTGATTTCCCGGAAGGACTATCCCGATGCCGCCGGGATGACCGGCGCTCTGATTGACCTGCTCCGCCGGCTTGACATTGACCTGGTGGTACTGGCCGGTTATCTTCAGATTCTCACCCCTGAAATGATTCAGGCCTTTCCCAACCGGATCATCAATATCCATCCCTCTCTGATCCCCTCCTTCTGCGGGTCGGGCTTTTACGGCCTGCGTGTCCACGAGGAGGCCCTGGCCCGGGGCGTGAAGATCACCGGAGCGACCGTCCACTTCGTCACGGAGCTCCCGGACGACGGCCCTATCATCCTCCAAAAGGCGGTTCCGGTGCTGCCTGGGGACACCGCCGAGCTGCTCCAGCGCCGGGTGATGGAGCAGGCGGAATGGAGCATTCTTCCTGAGGCCGTCTCCCTCTTCTGCCAGAGACGGCTATCGGTTCATGGGCGCCACGTTACCATCTCTCCCGCGTGATTCTTTGGAACACGCGGCTCTGAAAGGAATTTTGCCATGCAACAGCTTGATCTCTTCCGTCTTCTGGACGCCAATTCCTATCCCGGACGCGGCATTGTCCTGGGACGCAGCAACGACAATCAATCCGCCGTCATTGCCTACTTCATTATGGGACGCAGCGAGAACAGCCGCAACCGCGTTTTCACCGAGACCCCGGACGGCATCCGCACCGAGGCCTTCGACCCCTCCAAAATGACCGATCCTTCCCTGATTATCTATCATCCCGTCCGCGTATTCGACGGCAAGACCATCGTCACCAACGGTAACCAGACCGATACCATCCGTGACGGCTTTGAGAAAGGGCATACCTACCAGCACGCGCTGCTGACCCGGGAATTTGAGCCGGACGCGCCCAATTTTACCCCCCGGATTTCCGGCATTGTCCGGCCTGACGGCGGCTACAGCCTCTCCATCCTGAAATCCGCCAATGGCAATCCCGCCTGCTGCTGCCGTTACTTTTACGAATATGACCGACCCATCGCCGGTCAGGGGCATTTTATCCACACCTATCTGGGGGACGGCACCCCCCTTCCCTCCTTTGAGGGAGAGCCGGTACTCGTTGCCATGGGCAATGATTCGGCCGCCGCTTTCGCGGATCGCCTGTGGAGTGCTCTGAACTCAGAAAACAAGGTTTCGCTGTTTGTCCGTATCATCAACCTCAAGAACGGACGCGGAGATACGGCAATCATCAATCAAAATCGATAAGAGGGTTATTATGACTGAACTTGAGCTGAAATACGGCTGCAATCCCAACCAGAAGCCCGCCCGGCTTTTTATGGACGACGGCGGAGCGCTGCCGTTTTCCGTGCATAACGGAAAGCCGGGTTATATTAACTTTATGGACGCTCTGAACAGCTGGCAGCTGGTCAGGGAGCTCAAGGAGGCCACGGGTCTTCCCGCCGCGGCTTCCTTCAAGCATGTCTCCCCCGCGGGGGCAGCTTTGGGCACTCCTCTCACCGAAACCGACCGCAGGATGTATTTCATCGGCGGCACGGAGCTCTCTCCCATCGCCTGCGCCTACGCCAAGGCCAGAGGCGCGGATCGTCTCTGCTCCTACGGCGACTGGGTGGCACTCTCCGATGTCTGTGACGAGTCGGCGGCACGTCTGCTCCAGCCCGAGGTATCCGACGGCATCATCGCCCCCGGCTATACCGACGAGGCACTGGCCATCCTGAAATCCAAGCGCAAGGGCGGCTACAACATCATTGAGATCGACCCGGATTACGTCCCCAAGGCGGAGGAGCGCCGCAATATTTTCGGCATTACCTTCGAGCAGGGACATAATTTTCTCAAAATCACCCCGGACTCCCTTACAAACGTAGTTACCGAAGCAAAGGACATTCCGGCGGACGCAAAAAACGACCTGCTGCTGGCTCAGATCACCCTGAAATACACCCAGTCCAACTCCGTCTGCTATGTCAAAAATGGCCAGACCATCGGCGTGGGCGCCGGACAGCAGAGCCGCATCCACTGCACCCGTCTGGCGGGCAGCAAGGCGGACATCTGGTGGCTGCGCCAGCATCCCAAGGTTCTTGGCCTCTCCTTCGTGGATGGCATCAAGCGCGCTGACCGGGACAACGCCATCGACCTGTATATTTCCGAGGAGTATGAGGACATTCTCGCGGAGGGCGTGTGGCAGAACGCTTTTTCCATCAAGCCCGAGGTGCTGACTTCGGCGGAAAAAAAGGTCTGGGGCGCTCAGCTCACCGGCGTTTCCGTGGGTTCCGACGCCTTCTTCCCCTTCAGCGATAACGTGGAGCGCGCCTATAAATCCGGCGTCCGCTACATCGTCCAGCCCGGCGGCTCCGTCCGGGATCAGGACGTGATCGACGCCTGCAACCGCCACGGCATCGCCATGGCCTTTACCGACAACCGTCTGTTTCATCACTGAGAGGTGGCGGCATGAAGGTATTGGTCATTGGCTCCGGCGGACGGGAGCACGCTATTGTCCGCAAGCTTTCTCAAAGCCCCAGAATTGCCGCCCTGTACTGCGCCCCCGGTAACGGCGGCACCGCCCGGCAGGCCATCTCCGTGCCCATAAAAGCCACGGCTGTTTCGGACATGGTGGCGTGGGCAAAGGAGCACCAGATTGACTTTGTCATGGTCGCTCCTGACGACCCCCTCGCCATGGGTATGGTGGACGCCATGGAGGCGGCGGGTATCCGCGCCTTCGGCCCTCATGCCAATGCGGCCGTCATCGAGTCCAGCAAGGCGTTCTCCAAAAGCCTGATGGAGCGCTATCACATTCCCACCGCACGGTATCAGACCTTTACCGAGCTTGACAGTGCGCTCTCCTATATCCGTGCCCAGGGCGCACCCATCGTGGTCAAAGCCGACGGACTGGCGCTGGGCAAGGGCGTGGTGGTGGCTCAGACCGTCAATGAGGCGGAAACAGCTGTCCGGGAGATGATGGAGGACAAAAAATTTGGTGATTCCGGCAGCAAGGTGGTCATTGAGGCGTGTATGACCGGCCCAGAGGTTACCGTACTGGCCTTCACCGATGGCGAACACATTGTCCCCATGCCCTCCTCCCAGGATCACAAGCGCGCCTTTGATGGGAACCAGGGCCCCAACACCGGCGGCATGGGCGCGATTGCCCCCTCACCCAACTACACGCCGGAACTGGCCCGGCGCTGCATGGAGGAGATTTTCCTGCCCACCATGAACGCCCTCAGGACGGAGGGTCGTCCCTTCAAGGGCGTGATCTACTTCGGTTTAATGCTGACGCCCGACGGGCCTCAGGTTGTGGAGTACAACGCCCGTTTTGGCGACCCTGAATGTCAGGCGGTGCTCTCCCTGCTGGAGACCGATCTGCTGGACATTCTGGAAGCCTGCGTGGACGGAACACTGGACAAGCTGACGATCCGATGGAAAGAGGAAGCCGCCTGCTGTCTGGTGCTGGCCTCCGGCGGCTATCCCGGCCAGTATGAAACGGGATATCCCATCTCAGGCATTGAAAAAGCGGAGCAAACCGCCATGGTGTTTCATGCCGGAACAAAAACGGATGAAAACGGAACGATTTTAACAAATGGCGGCCGGGTCCTGGGTGTCACCGCCACCGGAACGGATTTAAATGCCGCCATTGACGCCGCTTACGCCGCCGCGCGTCACATCGAGTTTGAGCACATACACTTCCGGACCGATATCGGCCGGATATAAAGCAGAACCCACCGGCCAATCAAGCCGGTGGGTTCTGTTCTGTTATCGTCCCCGCCGTCCGGCCAGCGTTTGATCCAGCCAATCCGCAAGCTCCTCCACCACATGATACCGATCCGGTTCGTTCCACGGCTCATGCTTCATCCCCGGCCAAACGCGTAAGGTGCATTGCTTGCCCTCCAACTGGGCGAACTGGCGGATATTCTCAACGCTGCAGATAGGGTCGTCTTCCCCCAGAAAGATATAGAGGGGGGCTCTGGGTTCTCCTGCCACTTGAAAGGCAAACTCAATGTCATTGAGCCGCTCCAGCAGGTTGCTGTAGGTAATATACGGGTGCATGGTGGGGTCTTTTTCAATTTTCCGCCCCTCCTCGAGAGTGAACAGCTTTTTAGGACTGATGGTCGTGTTATGCACCGCGTCATGATCCATGTCCACAATGCGCTTAAATTCCTCGATGTCATTCTCATCATAGGTGTGGGTAAGCCCCAGCCACGGCGAGCAGGCGACGAATCCGGTAACCCCGCAGTCGGCAAAATAATGCCGATAGGAAAGCGTCAGCAGACCTCCCATGGAGTGCCCGAATAAAAACTGGGGAAGTCCCAGGGTACGCTCCCTGCCATGGCGCAGAAGAGTGGTGATCAGCCCGCCGATGTCTTCCTTGGAGCCAGAAGATCCCCGAATTCCCGGGGAGTGCCCATGCCCCAGCAGATCAAGTCCATAGACGCTGTAACCCCGCTGTCCCAGATGATCCGCCATTTCCTGATAGCGCGTGAAATGCTCGCCCACTCCATGTACGATGCATATCGCCGCCTTGGGAGCTTCCATCTCATTTTCATACGCGGCAAAGGAGGTTCCCCGTGCCGTTTCCAGGATAATTTCTTTCACTGTTATCCCCTCAAAACATCATTTTTTCGTCAGCATATCATACGTTTAGGATTTTCACGACATTATTATAGCAAGATATGGTTTATTCGGCAACCCCTGAATCCACAGTCCGCGCGGGTAGAGATTGATAAACTTTCTTTTATTTTTTTAACCGTGCTTATTTTAAAAATGCATGTTGACAAAGTATAAAAAGTTCGATATACTACTATGGCACAAAGAAGTAGGAACGGTACCGTGTCCTCACCTTGCCGCATTGCGCGCCGGGTTAACAGTTTCAATGCCCGCCCTTCGGGGCGTTATTGCGTTGTATTCTTCACGGGTACCTTTCCGGTACCCGTGTTTTTTTGAAATGGAGGTGCTTTGGTATCAGTAATATGTCTCATCAAATCAACGACGAAATCCGTGACAAAGAGGTTCGTCTGATCTCTGAAAATGGAGATCAGCTCGGCGTGGTTTCCGTCCGCGAAGCACTTGAAAAGGCCGCGGAGTTTGACCTTGATCTTGTGAAAATTTCTCCCAACGCCGTTCCTCCCGTCTGTAAGCTGATGGATTACGGAAAATTCAAATTCGAGCAGACAAAACGGGATAAGGAAGCGCGCAAAAACCAGCATGTCGTTGAAATCAAAGAGGTGCGCATGTCCCCTGGCATTGATGTGAATGACTTTAACGTCAAGCTTCGCAACGCTCAGAAGTTTCTGTCCGAGGGCAACCGGGTCAAGGTGACGGTTCGCTTCCGCGGCCGCGAAATGGCTCACACAGACATCGGCCGGGGTCTTTTGCTGAAATTTTCGGAGCAGTGTGCGGAAGTTGCCATCATGGACAAGGATCCTAAACTGGATGGGCGCCATATGAGCATATTCCTGTCCCCCAAGGTCACAAAAGAAACAAAAAAGTAACTAGTAAAGGAGTCACCCCCTATGCCTAAGCTGAAAACTCACAGTGGCGCAAAAAAGCGCTTCAGCCTCACCAAATCCGGTAAGGTCAAGCGCGCTCACGCCTTTAAACGCCACCTTCTCAATGGTCACGGCAAGGACAGCAAACGGAAAAGAGGCCTCCGCAAGGGTGCCTATGCAGACGTCACCAACGCGTCTGCAGTCAAGCGCATGATCCCTTACAAATAAGACGAATCGTTTTTTAGGAGGCTAACATACAATGGCAAGAGTCAAAGGCGCGATGATGACGCGCAAGAGAAGAAATAAAACCCTCAAGCTGGCCAAGGGCTACTGGGGCGCCAAATCCAAGCATTTTAAAATGGCTCGTGAGCAGGTCATGAAGTCCCTGGCTTACGCCTATACCGGACGCCGCCTGAAAAAGCGCGACTTCCGCCAGCTGTGGATCACCCGCATTTCCGCCGCCTGCAAGCTCAACGGAATGAATTATTCCACCTTCATGAACGGACTGAAAAAGGCCGGCGTGGAGATTAACCGCAAGATGCTGGCTGAGCTGGCTGTGAATAACAAGGAAGCTTTCGTCTCTCTGGTGGAGCTCTCCAAATCAAAACTGGCTTAATCATCAAAACACCGTCTTATAAGGCGGTGTTTTTCTTTGCTTTTGCCTGTAACTTATTGTAACTTTTCGTTTTTCATTTGAAACACTTTCCATTGACATCATCCTTCCTGCCCGCTATGATAATGCAAAAGGAGGGATTTTCCCCATGAAACGACTCATTTCGACTCTGCTGTCTGCCGCCCTGGCCAGCGTCATGCTGATCTCATTTGCCAGCGCGGCGGACACATCCCAAACCTGCGCACAGCGTCTCTATGGCCTGGGATTGCTTCAAGGCACCGGTACATATTCGGACGGAACGCCCAATTTTGATTTGGACAGCTCCACAACCCGCGCCCAAGCAGTCACCATGCTGGTGCGTTTACTTGGGCAAGAGGACACGGCCCTCAGTGAGGACAACAGCTGCCCCTTCACCGATGTACCGTCCTGGGCAGAGCCCTATGTCTCCTACGCCTATCAGAACGGCCTGACCAAGGGAGTCTCGGACACCCAGTTCGGCAGTGATGATCAGGTAACCTGCAATCAGTATGCGACACTGCTGCTGCGCGCTCTGGGCTATTCCGATGAGTCGGGCAGCTTCTCCTGGACGGACGCGGCTTCCTATGCCAGCAACATTGGTCTGGACTGCGGCAGCTACAGCGGCAGCCAGAATCTGAACCGGGGCGACGTGGCCACGCTCTCCTCCAGCGCACTGGATCAGGCAGTGGTTTCCAGTGGCAAAACGCTGCTGCAGTGCTTGAATACATCCAATACCTCCGACTCCAACCAAGCAACCACTCAGACCACAAGCTCCAATGCCTCTAACAGCACAAGCAAGTCTAACACCAATTCCGCAAATAACACCGGCAAGACTACCGCCGGTTCCACAAACAACACCGGTAACACCACCACCGGCTCTGCAAACAATACAGGTAAGAGCACCACTAATTCCACAAACAACACCGGCAAGACCACCACGACAAACACTACCTCCACTACCCAGCAGAGCGGCACAACTGCTACCTACATCCAGGCGGTAGTCAACCTGGTGAACGAGGCCCGCGCCGAGGAGGGACTGCCCGCGCTGACGCTGGATTCCACCATCACCTCTGCCGCCATGACCCGGGCATCGGAGATTCGGACCTCCTTCTCCCACACCCGCCCCGACGGCACCTCCTGCTTTACCGCGCTGGACGACGCGGGTGTCTCCTACCGCGCCTCAGGAGAAAACATCGCTTACGGTCAGAGCACTCCCTCCGAGGTGGTCACCGCATGGCTGAATTCTTCCGAACACCGGGCCAATATCATGTCTACCAGCTTTACCCGCATCGGCGTCGGCTACACCTTCAGCAATGGCACGGCCTACTGGACACAGCTTTTCTGCAACTAATGATTCATACGAAACGACGGGGCGTCACTGCTCCGTCGTTTTTCTATCTCGGATGTAATTTTTAATATTATATTTTGTTATTTTCCTATTGCTATTTTATCGCGTTGCGTGTTATAATACATACGGTGATGAATGATGAACGACGAAAATCTGCTCTCCCCGAACCAGCAGCCAATAAACGTAACTCAGCCGGCACCGGCAAAGCAAAAGCACCGAACCGCACACAAGGCTCCTCAGGAAACAGGCCGAAATCCTTACGACGGCCTTCGCCCCTGGTCTGCCATCACCCATGGCATCGGCGCGGTTTTTGCCCTGCTCGGAACCATTCTCCTGCTGCTGCGGGCCTCGGCCTCCTCCTTCTTTCCCTGGAGCATTCCGATCTTTGGTGTCTATGGAATCTCTATGATCGGACTGTATACCGCCAGCACCCTTTACCACTGTCTCAACACTGGCGTCACAGCCCGCATTGCGCTGCGTAAATATGACCATATCTCCATCTATGGCCTCATCGCGGGCACCTATACTCCCATCTGCCTGATTGCCCTCTTTGGCACCTGGGGATGGTCTCTCTTCGGCATCATCTGGGTTCTCGCGGTGGCGGGCGTTATTATGAGCCTGCTGTGGATCAACGCGCCCCGCTGGATCACCGCCGGCATCTATCTGTTCATGGGCTGGCTTGTGGTGGTAGCTATTTACCCCGTCAGTCTGGTCATTCCCGCCGAAGGATTATTCTGGCTGATCGGCGGCGGAATCCTCTATACCATCGGCGGCGTCCTCTATGCCCTGAAGTGGCCGGGCCGCGGTAATCCTCGTTTTGGCTGCCATGAGGTTTTTCATGTTTTCATTATTTTGGGCAGCATCTTTCACTTCATGCTCATGTACCGTGTGATTGTTTTTCTGTGAGTTTACAAATTATTCATATTTTGTTTTTATTTTATCCATGTTCGTTTTCGCTCATGTTGTTATAATTGTTTTGTCAGGAAACCACAGTTTTTTCTTTCTCTTCTTTTCTTTCAAAAAAAGCAGCCGCCGTACTGGAAGCGAGTACGGCGGCTGTTTGTTCGCTTTCTTTATTCATGAGATTTTCTGGTATTTTTTTCTCTTTGCAGGGCAAACTGTGATCGAGGTGATCATCATGTTTTATATCAATCCCCGCATCCGTCCTCAATTTGATTCTCTCGACACGGATCTGAAAAATGCCATCCGTTCCATGGATGTCCGCGTGGAAACCTTAACAGATCTCATGAGCTGTCTGGAGCGGATCATCCAACAGGAGGGCGGAAACAATGCTTGATTTAACCGCCCTGCCCCCGGATGCCCTTGCGTTTTATAAGTCGCTTTCCCTTGGCGATCAGGTCGCGCTGAATCACAGCAATCTCCCCTTCTATTCCCTGGAGGATCTGACCGCGTACCGGCAGAGCATGCTGGCGGGCAACACCAATGTTCTCTACCAGAGCACACCCGAGCAAGCGGTTCCCTCCAACGGAGAGCTGGATCCCCAGGATTCCGTTTAACCAACAGGGAGGTGTTTTTGTAAGCTGTTAGGATGCAGCGGTTCAAAAACGCCTCCCCTTTTTTTTCATCTCACCGCTCCCCAACTTGTCCGGCCTCAGAATAAGGCAGAGCAGAACCGACAACACTGCCAGAGCCGCCCCGGTGCCCACGGTAAAGCCGCCGCCGGAACACAGCAGTCCCACCTGGTAGACAATCAGTGAGACACAGTATGCGTAAACGCAGAGATAGGAGAGGGCAAACGCCGTCCAGCGGTCGCTGTTCATTTCCCGGTGGATCGCGCTCATGGCGGCGATACAGGGGGCGCAGAGCAAATTAAACATCAGGAAGGCAAAGCCGGACAGCGGCGTGAAGTGCGCGGCAATCCCTTCGGCTCCTCCCGCCCCGGAGCCGTACAGCACACCGAACACCCCCACCAGCTCCTCTTTGGCCATCAGCCCCATCAGCGAAGCCACCGCCGCCTCCCACGTGCCAAAGCCCAGAGGAGTGAAAACAGGGGCGATTATGCCGCCGATGGTGGCCAGAATGCTGTGATCCATGCCCTCCAGCAACCCGAAGCTTCCGTTTTGAAAGCCGAAGCTGGACAAAAACCAGATCCCAATGCTGGCAAGTAAAATGACTGTCCCTGCCCGCTTGAGGAAAGACCACCCCCGCTCCCAGGTGCTCCGAAGAACCGTTTTGGCGGTGGGCAGGTGATAGGAGGGCAGCTCCATGACAAAGGGTGATACGCTTCCGGCAAAAAGCCGCGTCTTTTTTAGCATAACACCGGAAACCGCCACCGAAGCAACCCCCATGGCATAGGCGAGGGGAGCAACCCACCAGGCCCCGTCAAACAGCGCCCCCGCGATCAGCGCGATGATGGGCATTTTCGCCCCGCAGGGAATGAAAGAGGTGGTCATAATGGTCATTCGACGGTCGCGCTCCCGCTCGATGGTACGGGCGGCCATGATGCCGGGCACCGAACAGCCTGAACCGATGAGCATAGGAATAAAGCTCTTGCCGGAAAGTCCGAATTGACGAAAGACCTTGTCCATAATAAAAGCGACACGGGACATATAGCCGCAGTCCTCCAGCAGGGAGAGCATCAGAAACAGCAGAAACATTTGCGGAACAAAGCGCAGTACGGAACCTACCCCGCTGATGATTCCATTCATCACCAGCCCGGCCAGCCAGTCCGCGCAGCCGGTTTGCTCCAGAACTCCCCGTACCCATGGGATAATCCATGCATTGAACAGGGTGTGATTCATAAAATCGGTAGCCAGCTTTCCAAGACTGGTAACGGAGACAAAATAAACCGCAAACATGATGGCCGCGAATATCGGCAGCGCAAGAAGGCGGTTCGTCACCACCCGGTCAATCCGCTCACTTACCTGCGTCCGGGACGCGCTGTGTCTCGTGACAGCGGTTTTGACCACTCCGGTGATATATTCATAACGCTGATTGGCAACAATACTCCGGGCATCGTCGTCCAATTCCAGCTCGCATTCGGCTATGTATCCCTCCATGCGGGCGTTCAGCCCCGCGTCCAGCCCCAGCTCCTCCTGGATGTTCCCGTCCCGCTCAAACAGCTTCACCGCGTACCACCGCAGCAGCCGCGGATCAACCTTGCTCCGGATGAGCTTCTCAATCCCGAGCACAGCGCGCTCCGCCGCTCCCTGGAACACTCGCGGCATCACGGCGGTTCCCCCATGTCCGGCCAGGGAAACCGCGCGCCGGGCCACCGCCACGGAGCCTTCGCCCTTCAGCGCCGAGGTCTCCATCACCGGGCATCCAAGCGCCCTGGCCAGCTGGTCCAGATCAATGCTGTCCCCTCTTTTGCGTACCACATCGATCATATTCACCGCGATCACCATGGGAATTCCCAGCTCAAGCAGTTGGGTGCTGAGATACAAATTCCGCTCGATATTCGTGCCGTCAATGATATCAATGATCGCGTCGGGCCGCTCCTTCACCAGATAGGTTCGGGTAACCATTTCCTCCGCGGTATACGGCGAGAGCGAATAAATACCCGGCAAATCCTGAAGAATGACCGCCTGATTTCCCCGAAGCCTGCCCTCTTTCTGTTCCACCGTGACTCCCGGCCAATTTCCCACGTACTGCGCACTGCCCGTCAAGTCGTTAAACATGGTGGTTTTACCGCAGTTCGGATTTCCGGCAAGCGCGATTTTCATCCCCATATCCGCTCCTTTCCGGCGTCCGGCAACCAACCGTCCGCAACCTCCCCAGCGGTTTGGCCTGTCCTCTCTGCTGTTCCGGCTGACCGCTCCTTATTTTCCAGTCTATGCGGCCCTCCTTGACAACATGTCCATATTGGGCAATCCTGTTTCCCAGAAAGGCAGTTGTATCCTTGCCCTCCGGGTGGTACAATAGTTCCACCAACAAAAAAGAGGTGCGGCTTTGACAGATCAAACGCTATGCTATATTTTCGGTGCGGGAACCATCACCCCGGATTCCCTTTGCCTTGCCCAGCCCCGTTATGTCATTGCGGCGGACGCGGGCTTGGCCTATTTACAAGCCCACGAAATCCCCGCCGATCTGGTTTTGGGGGATTTTGATTCCCTGGGTGAGATACCGGAGCACCCCCGCCTGCTGCTCTACCCCTCTCAAAAAAACGACACCGACATGCTGCTGGCGGTTCGGGAGGGCCTTTCCCGGGGATATCAAACCTTTTTGCTCTACGGCGGAATGGGCGGACGTCTGGATCACACCATCGCCAACCTGCAAACCCTCTCCTTTCTGGCGGAGCGCGGCGCGGCGGGATATCTGATCGGAAACGGCACGGCTGCCACCGCTGTCAAAAACGGCACACTCCGGTTTCCACACCACTGTACGGGCATCATATCGGTCTTTTCCTTTGACGGCACCGCACATGATGTCACCCTGCGGGGGTTAAAATACGAGCTGTCTGACTACGAGATGACCTCCTCATTTCCCATTGGCGTCAGTAACGAGTTCACCGGAGCTCCCTGTTCCATCTCCGTTTCCGACGGAACCCTGCTTGTACTTTGGCCTCACGACGAGACCCGGCCTGTGGACTATATACTGCGTTCCACTTCTCTGTGAGCACCTCCTGCCGCTTCCCGGCAGCGTGTCTATCATATTAAACATACCAGGAGTGAATGAAATGAGCTATATTCCGACGCCTGAGCAGAGCCTTACACTGGTCAGGCAGTATAACAAAGAGGAGTTTCACATTCAGCACGCCCTTACCGTGGGGGCCGTAATGGCTTATTTCGCGGAACAATATGACCCTGAGCGCGTTGATTACTGGCGCAGCGTGGGTCTGCTCCACGATCTGGATTTCGAACTCTGGCCCGAGGCGCATTGTGTGAAATCTCAGGAGCTGATGCGCGAGCTTGATTTGGACGAGAGCATCATCCGCGCCACCGCCAGCCACGGCTACGGAATCTGCGTGGACATTCCGCCTGAGCACATCATGGAAAAGGTGTTGTACGCCGTAGATGAGCTCACCGGCCTCATCGGGGCGGCGGCGCTGATGAGACCCACAGGGCTGGAGGGCATGGAGGTCAAATCGGTCACCAAAAAGTTCAAGGACAACAAATTTGCCGCGGGATGCTCCCGGGAGGTAATTACCCGGGGCGTCGAGATGCTGGGGACGGAACTGAACACGCTCATCGCCCAGACGCTGGAGGCTATGCAGCGAAATGCGGCAATGAAACAGCCGGCGTCCGGAGACGCCGGCTGAGGGATCTTTCTTTGTGGAATTACAAATAGCGGGATGATCCATCAAGTGCGAAGGGCTGTGCGATACCGCACAGCCCTTTGCATTGTAGTTATTCCTTGAGGTAGGAGCAGCAGTAATCAACCGGCTCCTCCATCTTCACCTGAAACTTGCTGTTGGCTGGAATCTGGAAGCTTTCGCCCGGGCCGAACACAGCCCACGCTCCGTTGCCAGGCAGCAGGGTCTGAACGCTTCCCGCCAGAATCTCCATCAGCTCCCGGTCCCCCGTGCCGAACTCATATTCGCCGGGCAGCATCATACCCAGGGTTTTTCTGGTTCCGTCCTCAAACAGCACGGTACGGCTGGTCACCCTGCCTTCAAAATAAATATTCGCCTGTTTCACCACAGTCACATTTTGAAACTGATCCAAGTTAAGTCCTCCATCCTTCATTTACCTGCGCGATTTTATGATCATAGCATATTCCGGAACCTGATGCAACAGGAACCCACCGGCTTGGCCGGCGGGTTCCTGTTGTGATTATTTCAAGGGTAACCGCTTCTATGACATGGAAAAGCGCCCTCCGCCGTACAAAAAGACAGGCTTTCTCAGCAGACGCAGTACGGCAAACTGGATGGGCAGCATGACGCCGCACTGCAAAACCCGGGTGACCATCAGGGTCAGATACGGCGTGTCATACAGCAGATGCAGCCAAAAGGTGGTCAGCCCCAGGCTGATCACCAAACAGTTGACCCCGGCGGCCAGCAGGATGGAGAGCCAGCCCTCCTTTCGGTTGTGAAGGAACAGCCCGAACACCACGCCCGTCAGGATGGCGGACAGGGTGATGCCCGGAAAATAGGTGCCGCCCGACAGAAGCACGGCGTACACAATGTCGCTGACGCCGCCCACCGTTGCCGCCCAAAAGGGCCCGTACAGCATTGCACAGACCGCCACAGGCACAAATCCAAAACCAATGCGCAAAATGGGGGTCTTGATGGTGCAGAATTGAGTGAGAACAATGTCCAACGCAATGAGCAGCGCGACATGAACCAGGATTTTCAGGGAACGGGAATTGACTGTTTGAATAAAAAATACCTCCTTTTATGGCGTTGCCACAAAAAGAGATACCGTACGCATATCTTTTTCTCTGTGGCAGCGGATGCGGAGTGACATCGCAGGGAATATTTCCCCTTCGTCCGCCGGCAACTTCCCATCCGACGGCACTTAACGCGTCATTCCTACTCTGACAGAAACGCTTTTAATTAATTCCGCAAACAATCCGCCATCCACGGGCTGTTTCCGTAGTTTATATGTTATCTTAGATAATGTCTCTTGTCAAGAGGCAGTCGTCCCATTGCATTCTCTGATCTGACCAGCGGCTTGCCCATTCACAAATCATTCATCAAATTTTATCAATTTGTCCATCCTCCTTTTCGTGAATCTGGTATGATGATCATGTCAGGACAAGAGCACTGACTTCTTTCATTTTCTTCCCTCTTCCTTCTTTTCTTTTTTATCGGCAGCCACTGTACGTCAGTACATTGGCTGTCTCTTTTTATCTGTCTGCAACAAAATGCAATCACCCAAGCTTCCGCAATGCCAGGCGCGGATGCCGATCTGGGATCAGCTTGCATGGAAATTTTTTATTGTTCAAATCCTGCCATTTGAACTTTCTTCTCTGAGTGCTTTTTCTCCGAGAACACACCGGCGCACCGCACCCGCCATATACAGGGAACCGAACGCGCAGACCGCGCCGCCTTCTTCCGCCAGCATCCGGGCAGCCTCGACTCCCTGCTCCACACTCCCGCAGATGGTCACCGGCTTTCCAAAGCCCGCCAGATGCTCCGCCAGCGCCTCCACAGGCAACGCTCTGGAGTTGTTGGGGCTCACCGCCACAAACGCGGAGGCAAAGGGCTCGACCCGGCGGAGCATAGCCTCATAATCCTTATCCGCCAGTAACCCCACCAAAAAAGTCAGGGTACGGCCCGGAAGATACTCCGCGATATTGTCCGCCAGCGCCGCCGCGCCCTGTGGATTGTGCCCTCCATCCAGCAGAAACAGCGGCTCCCGGATGAGCACCTCAAAACGGGCGGGCCATCTGGTCCGCCGAAGCCCCAGCCGAACCGCCTCGGGACTGACGCTCCAGCCGCGGGTTCTCAAAATCTCAATGGTGGTCAGCGCGGCGGCGGCATTATTCAACTGATGCCCGCCCAAAAGGGGCAGAAACAATTCCTCGCCATCCCATTGAAAGGTCTGTCCCTCCAGCCCATGCTTCAGCGCGGTGGCGCGGGCAAGCTCCACGGGATGGAGCCGCGCTCCCTGCCTGTCGCAAATCTCCGCGATTATCCGCTCCACCGATGGGTTGGGATACAGCACCACATCGCAGCCAGATTTAATAATTCCTGCTTTGACCGCCGCGATTTCCGTGAGGGAGTGTCCCAGAACAGCGGTGTGGTCGAGACTGATGGCGGTGATGACCGCCGCTTCCGGCGGGTCAATGACATTGGTGCTGTCCGTGGCTCCGCCCATTCCCACCTCCAGCACCACAAGGTCACAGCCGCACTGTACAAAATGAAGAAACGCCAATGCCGTGAGCACTTCAAACTCACTGGGTGGGTCGGCCATCGCCTCCGCCGCCTGCTTCAGGGCACCCATCCCGGCGCCCAGCGCCTCATCGGAAATCGGCTCGCCGTTGACCGTAATCTGTTCGTTTATCCGCTCCAGGCAAGGCGATGTAAAAAGGCCGACGCGGTATCCCGCCGCCGCCAGAATCGACGCCAGCATGGCTGAGGTACTGCCCTTGCCATTGGTTCCCGCCACATGGACAAACCGCAGCGTTTTTTGAGGATTCCCCAGCGCCGCAAGCAGCTCCCGGATGCGCGAAAGGCCGAGCTTGCTGCCCAGCGAGGCCCGGCTTTTCAGGTAGGCAACGGCCTCCTCCCCGCTCATTGCTCCGGCAGCCGCCGTGTCCGTGGTGCATGCTCGTTCATATCCCATCCCGCAACTTCCTCTCCATATCCCGAATCAATGCTATGCCACCTCCATTATACAGGCCAAACGGCAAACGTCAATTGCTTTGATTCCCTCGCGGACTTCCGTATGTCTGGTTTCACTGGTATGTCAATGGATTTTAGTCCATCATTTGTTTCTCCCTCCGGCGAATAGCGCGGGCGCAGGTTTCAGACACTATAACTACAGCTGCGGCAAAGACGGGAGGTGGTACGAATGATCCGATTGATTCGGTCAATTTTTCTGTTTACGTTGGGTGGAGGCATCTATTCCATCCTTGAAATGATGTTTAAATTGATTTTGTTCCAGGGCGGCGTCATCCACTGGAGCATGTTTCTTGCCGGTGGGCTTGTGTTTGTGGAGCTTGCCTCCATCTCCGATGTGTTTCCCTGGGACATGCCATTGCTCCTCCAGGGCGTGATCGGCTCAGTGATTATTACCGTGACCGAGCTGATTTTCGGAATTTATTTTAATATCTACCTCGGAATGGGAATTTGGGATTATTCCTCGCTGCCTTTCAATTTATGCGGACAAATCTGCCTGCCCTTCAGCCTGCTCTGGATTGCGTTATCCATAGTCGCCGTGCTTCTCAACGGCTGGCTGAGTTATCGGCTGTTCGGCAAAGAACGTCCTCACTATAAATTGATTTAATTTTTTGATGCGATTGATTCAGCAGATATTAGTCTAACCAAAATACTTGATGAAATCCGAATGCTCCGCTTTTGGCGCAATTCGGATTTTTATTTTATTTTTATGTCGAATTTTAAGAGTTAATAAAGAATCAGGAGGTATACTCAGTCTGAGATCTTGCAGAAAAATTTGCCAGACCATCTCCGGATGCATCACCGTCAGATTTAATTTCAGAAAGGGATGTCTTCATGAACGCCATTGGAACTGATACCTCCATATCCTCTCTCTACCTGAATACCACTTCATCGAGCCTAACCGTTACCTCCGCAACCAGCCTGACCAGCGCATACGGAAGTCTGTTTGATTCCGATCAGCTGGACCTCAGCGACGATGCCTATGACTTCCTCACCTCGGCAACTTCCGGCACCAGCGGCCAGTCCAATTCCGATCTTCTTGCCAGCCTGGTGGCAGACGGCACCCTGACCAGCAGTCAGGCAGATGCCATTTCCTCCGCTATGACCTCCTCCGACAGCAGCATCGACGTCAGCGACGGCTCCAACCCGTTCAAGAGCCTGCTTGACAGCCTGGTCAGCAGCGGCACCATCACCAGCGATCAGGCGGACTCAGTGTCTGCCGCCATGGGTCCCCCTCCCGGTGCGGGAGGTGCGGACGACGATGACGATGATGACGATGATTCTTCCGATCCTCTGGACGAGCTGCTGGACAGTCTGGTGGAGGACGGCATCATCACCGGCGATCAGGCTGATTCCATCGTCACCGCCCTGACCTCCTCCTCCGACGAGACGGACAGCTCCGACAGCGGCAGCAGCAGCGATGATTTTTCCGATGCCATTGAGGAAATTCTGGAAAATCTGGTCAGCAACGGCACCATCACTGACGACCAGGCCAGCATTGTCAGCCTTGGTATGTCCTCCTCCGCGGAAATTTCCGGCGAATAACCTGCCCGCACCTAATCCATACACAACAAAAAAGGCTTCCTCATCCACAGATGAGGAAGCCTTTTTGCAGTAAAAATAGATTGACACCTGCTGCCGCATGGGCATTGTCAGCCGTTACCGATCCGGCTTCCAGAGCATTTCTATAATATTCAGCTGCAACTCAAATGCCTGCCTGCTGTGCTTGTTTTCGGTATCCAGAATCAGCCCGCAGGAAAACAGCAGAATGGAGGACAGCGCCGAAAAGCCCGCCACAAACAGAGTGGGAAACCGGGGCACAAGGCCGGTTCTGGAATACTCGATTAAAATCGGCATCACCAGAATCAGCGCGACAACCATCAGGAGCAGGGCGATGGCGGAAAAAAACTGCAATGGCTTATAATCCTTGAGCAGCTTGAAAATGGTGCTGATCACCCGCAGGCCGTCGGAATAGGTGTTCAGCTTGGACACGCTGCCGGCGGGCCTGTCCCGATAAGAGACGGGCAGCGATGTGACGGACATATTCTTATCCAGCGCATGGATGGTCATTTCCGTTTCAATTTCAAATCCCTTGGAAAGTACCGGAAAGGATTTGACAAAAATATGGCTGAAGGCGCGGTAGCCTGTCATAATATCCGTCACCTGTCCATGAAAAAACCGGTTGACCAGATTTTTGACCAGCACATTTCCGGCGTTATGAAACGGCCGCTTGTTCTCGGTAAAATAAGAGGTGGAGAGCCGGTCTCCAATCACCATATCCGCCCGTCCCTGCAGCACCAGATCCGCCATTTCCCGGGCATAGGACGCCTCGTAGGTGTCGTCCCCGTCCACCATGATATAGCAGTCGGCCTGTATCTCACGAAACATGGTCCGGATAACATTTCCCTTCCCCTGTCTGCGTTCATAGCGGACGATGGCTCCGGCTTCCCGGGCCAGTTCATCCGCGTGGTCCGTGGAATTGTTGTCATACACATAAATATCTGCCTCCGGCAGAGCTTCCCTAAAATCCCTGACAACCTTTTGAATGGTCAGGCTCTCGTTGTAGCAGGGAATTAAAACCGCGACGCTCATGACTGTTCTCCTCTTTTACACGACTAAAGCTTTCCGCTTCATCACATAATTCCAAACCATCACCACCCCGGTGGCGATGATTTTCGTCAGCATATAGTAGACGCCGAAAACCTCAACAAAAAACCACATGATCAGTTGGTTGAGCAGAAGCCCCGCCAGACTGGAACCGACGAAGATCAGCTTGGACCTGATTCCTCTGTTTTTTGTTCCCGGAAACACCCACACCATGCAGATAACGTAGTTCAAAACAACCGACGCCGCAAAGCTGACGGCGGAGGAGCTCAAATAGTAAAGCCCGGCATATTCCGTCAGCCCGTAAAGCAAGCCGTACTCCAGAAGAAAGCAGAGCCCTCCGTTAACGGCAAACCGAATCAGCTCGTCCAACCGTTCCCCGCCGATGCGTTTTCTCATGTGCACGCTCCTTCCCTCATTCAGTCCGAATCCGCCGCAAAATACAGATTGACCGGGTCAACCGAATGATAAAGGCTGTAATCCGTTACTCCCGAAAACTCAATTTCCTGATAAAAATCCATATTTAAGTCGACACAGTGGTCGGTGATGATATATTCCACTTGACTTAAATCATATTCATTGAAGGGATAGTTGCTGACAATTTTCTGCACAGAGAGTTCGATCGTGTCCGCGTCTCCCAGCGCATCTTCAATTTTAGCCTTCGTCGTGAAATACGGGGTTCCCTCAATATAGGTATCCAGAACCGGGGCGTACCCGCTGGAAATGATCAAAACATTGCCGCCGTCGTTATTGTCCAGGAGATAATTATTGATGGTAATGGCTTCGTCCATCAAAACCGGCGCGTCGGCATAAACGCCCCGGAATTCCTTCATGGCGAAATAGTTGTTGGCAACGCTGATCGCCACGATGCACAGGACAAACACCCTCGCACCATTCTTTTTCGTCCGGTTCGCCGTCAGCAGTATGGTAAAGGCAATCACCACCGCCACCACAAGGCACTTTGCCAGAACCAGCTGCCACTGGGCGCTAAATTCATTGATATCACCGGAAAGCTCGGCCAGAGAGCTTCCCAGCGAGCTGATGGCCTGCAACAGGACCCCATCGATGCACACGTTGGAGAAGAAATGGAACAGATAAAACACCAGCATACAGAAAAAGACAGTAAAAACCGTCAGCGCGGCAACGGGCTTACACCGTACAATGGGCACGCGGCGCTCCGGTTCATCCTTCTCCCCAGAACAAAATTGCTGAAAAAACAATGCGAGGAAAATAATCACGAGCGGTGCATAATACCGGGTGTGCTGCCGGATATAATACTTCGGATAATCCTCGTTGAGAGAAATGCTGACCGTAATGATAGCCAGCATAGCCAGCAAACCCGCGACCGCAAACACCAGTAAATTTTTTTCCCGCTTTCCGAGGGAATGGAAGCGGGTGATGGGCATGATCACGGGAAGATAGAAAAGCGCAATCAGCGCAAACATGAGGTTATAGAAAAATGCGTAAAACAGATAAATGAAGGTATCAAAATCATAGACCGCCAGCCTGAGGTTGCCGTCGTAAGAATTGAGGTTGGAACCGAACACGAAATACACAAACACCTTATAGGCCAAAATAAGCCCCAACGCGGCAATCCCGAAGCCGAGCCCGTACGTTAGGTTTTGCTTGGGTGTGTGAGTTTTGGTGAAAACACAGTCGAACACCAGGGTGACGAGAAACGCGCCGATAAAGTAGACCGCGACCACCTTGGTCAGATAGGTCAGAAAGCAAAAAAACGCAGCCAGGATACAGTAGATCAGCTTTTGTCTGTGCCTCTCCGTTCCCCAGAACTGCAGCACGCAGTAAAAAAGCCACGCGGACAGAGGGTAAAACAGGTTTTCTGACATAAAGGTAATGGAGGTGGTCAAATCCGGCATCAGGAGCACGGTGAGCAGCAGAAGAAGCACCGGGCCATTGCGGACGAGCAGCTTTTTTCCAATCAGATACACCGGGAAAATAACCGTTGAAATCACAATGGAATTGCTGATGGAGATGGCGTTGATTCTGGCCAGCTGATCCTGAATCAAATTAAACGGAGCCAAAAAGAGCGGATATAAAATAGAGTCAAAATTCATAGCCACATTATGAACCAAGATACCCTGTCCGTAAAAAAGGCTTCTGGAGATATCCAGATAGCGGATTTCGTCGGGATGCACATGGATCGATTTGGGATAGCAGGAAAAGAACGACCGCACAACGCATGAGAGGATAAACAGCAGCACCGTCAGCGCAACCATGGTTTTATGATCCATGCGATTGATTCGATCCAGAATGTTTCTCATTGCGTATACTCCAGTCGTCGGTTTGTATCGGTATCCCGTGCGGCTTTCTTCCAACGCACAGCGGAAAAATCATAGCACAATTGACACGCGCGGACAACCCCCATCCCGGAATCCGCCGCACGGCTCCTATTATATCATCCGGTTCTTGTTGAAATCATCATAAAAAGTGTGAACAAATATCTTTTTTGTGTTTTGCCTCACCTTTGCGCCGATTATGCAGTGACAATCTGAGAGGCTGCCCTGAACATACGCAGGGCAGCCTCTTTTTGACGCGCACCGCTCGGCGGCCCTGCCCGCGGACTGTTAACCTCCGTTGGGAGGATCGACAATCTGGGCCTTAATCAGATTGGTGGAGCCGCTCTGCCCGATGGGGAGCCCCGCCGTAATCACCACGGTATCCCCGGGCGAAACCATGCCCTCTTTCCGGGCGCAGTCTACGGTGAGTGAAAACAATCGGTCAGTGGAATCCACCGAGCCGGAGAGGCAGGGATAGACGCCCCAGGTAATGGCCAGCTGGCGGCGAACCCGCTCGGTGGTGGTGATAGCGGCGATGAGGCAGGCCGGACGGAACCGAGAGATGGAGCGGGCCGTCTTTCCCGATTGAGTCGCCGCCAGAATGGCGGCGGCGTTTAAATCCATGGCAGCAAGACAGCAGGTGTGGGAGATGGCGTCATGGATGGAGTTTCCGTTGGAAAATTTCGCTTTCTGAAACCGTCCCCAATAGTTGACGGAGCTCTCCGCGGCAACCACCGTGGCGACCATGGTTTCCAGCGCCTCCACAGGAAATTTTCCCGAAGCGGTCTCGCCGGAGAGCATCACGGCGGAGGTGCCGTCAAAGACGGCGTTGGCCACATCGGAAACCTCCGCCCGTGTGGGACGGGGGTTTCGGATCATGGAATCCAGCATCTGAGTGGCGGTGATCACCGGGCGCCCCCTGCGGACGGTGGATGAAATCATCCGCTTCTGGATCACCGGCACCTCATAGGCTGGAATTTCCACACCCAGATCGCCCCGGGCCACCATCACACCATCCGCCGCATCGATAATCTCCCGCATGTTCTCCACACCCTCGCGGTTTTCAATCTTTGCGATGATGCGGATGTCCTTGCCGCCGTATTCGCTCAGAACCGCCCGGATGTCGGCGATGTCCTCCGCCTTTCGGACAAAGGACGCGGCGATAAAGTCAAAATCCTGCTCCACGGCAAACCGGATGTCCTCGCGGTCCTTGTCCGTCAGGGAAGGCAGGGGAATCTTGATGCCGGGAAAATTAATGCTTTTATTGTTGGACAGGCTGCCGCCGCTGATCACTCTGCAGCGGATATCCTGCCCATCCACAGTCTCCACCCGCAGCTCAATCAGGCCGTCGTCCAGCAGAATACCGTCGCCGGTTTTCAGTTCCTGATGGAGGCTGGAATAGGTAACCGAAACCTGTGTTTCGTCCCCCGCAACCTCTCTGGTGGTCAGGGTGAAGGGATCGCCCGGCATCAGCGTGATTGCCCCGGCGGCAAAGGTTTTGATCCGGATCTCCGGTCCCTTCGTGTCGAGAATGGTGGCCACGGGGAGCCCCAGCTCGTCCCGTACCCGCTTCAGATTTTGCAGCAGCGCCAGGTGGCTTTCGTGGGTTCCGTGGGAAAAGTTAAACCGGGCGGCGTTCATTCCAGCCAGAATCAGGCGGCGGATCGTGGATTCGTCGTCTGAGGAGGGTCCCAATGTGCAGACAATCTTTGTTTTTCTCATCACACATTTCCTTTCAGCAGCAGCTGCTTGATATTCCATAGCTTCTGCGAGAGATCCACATAATATTTATGGGGATTTTCAAAGCGCTTGACCTCATCCCACAGAAGCGAGGTCTGCCGGACGCAGTGGCTTCGGATATCCTCAATGCAGGGAAGATGATAAACCTGTTCCCCCTTCTCAAAAATGGGCACCAGAAGCTCCCGGGCGGTATAATCCGTAATGACCTTCCGCTTCCATGTGGCGTTGGGGTCAAAGAGTTCCAGCGGCTCTCCCGGCGCTATCGTCTCGTCATGGAGACAGATATAATCGGCGATTGCCTTACCGGAATCATTTTCAAAAATACGGTACACCTTTTTAAAGTGAGGATTGGTAATTTTAGAAGGATTCTCGCTGACCTTGATTTTTGGAATGATCGTACCGTTCCCGTCCTCAACGGCGGCCAGCTTGTAAACCCCGCCGAACACGGGCTCGCTCTTGGAAGTAATCAGCCGCTCTCCCACCCCAAAGAGGTCAATCTGTGCGCCCTGCTGGAGCAGGTCGCGGATGATGTATTCGTCCAAGGAATTGGAGGCAACGATTTTGCAGAAGGGCAGCCCGGCGGCATCCAGCATTTTCCGCGCCCTGCGGGAAAGATAGGTCAGATCGCCGGAGTCAATGCGGATCGCACAGCTCTCAATGCCCTGGGGCCGCAAAATTTCCTTAAAAACGCGGATGGCGTTTGGAACACCCGATTTGAGCACATTGTAGGTATCCACCAAAAGCGTGGCGGAGTGGGGATAGAGTGTACAGTAGGTTTTGAACGCCTCATATTCGCTGTCGAACATCTGAACCCAGGAGTGAGCCATGGTTCCGGTGGCGGGGGCGGCAAACAGCTGATCCGCCATGGCACACGCGGTGCCGGCGCAGCCTGCAATATAGGCCGCCCGCGCCCCCAGAATCGCGCCGTCCGGTCCCTGAGCCCGGCGGGAGCCGAACTCGGAGACAGGACGACCCTCCGCCGCCCGGACAATACGGTTTGCCTTGGTCGCAATCAGGGATTGGTGGTTCAGAGTCAGCAGGACAAAGGTCTCAATGAGCTGCGCCTCAATGGCGGGGGCGCGCACCGTCAGGATAGGCTCGCCGGGGAAAATGGGCGTCCCCTCCGGAACCGCCCAGATATCGCCGGTAAAGCGGAACGACCTCAAAAATTCCAAAAATTCCGGTACAAAGCATCGGCGGTCACTGAGATAAGCAATATCGCCCTCGTCAAAATGAAGGTGCTTGATATAGTCAATCACCTGCTCCAGACCCGCGGCGATGGCAAAGCCGCCTCCATCGGGTACACTGCGGAAAAATACATCAAAATAGCAGGTACGGTCCTTCATCTCGGTTTGAAAATAACCGTTGCCCATGGTCAGCTCATAAAAATCAAACAGCATGGTGTAGTTAGGCTTTTGCTTGATCACAGTCTCATTCATGTAAACACTACTTTCTACGTTCCGGAAGGGATTCGGAAGCCGGGACGCTGCCCGGCTAGACCCGATTTTTAATGGACTTGTAGGTCTGAGGGGATGTCAGGCTGCGGTAAGCGGGACGAATAATTTTGTCCACATTAATCAGCTCCTCAATCCGGTGGGCGCTCCAGCCCACGACCCGGGCAATGGCAAAGATAGGGGTATAAAGCTCCGGCGGAATATCCAGCATATGATAAACAAATCCGGAAAAAAAGTCTACATTGGCGGAAACACCCTTGTAAATGGCGCGTTTTTCCGCAATCACCTTTGGCGCCAGCCGCTCCACCATGGAATAGAGCCGGTAATCCGCGCTCCTGCCCTTGCTTTCGGCCAGTTCCTTGACAAAGCTCTGGAAAATCAGAGCCCGGGGATCGGAAATCGAGTAAACGGCATGGCCCATACCGTAGATCAGCCCAGCCTGATCAAAGGCCTTGCGATCCAAAAGATTCTCCAGATAATGGGCGACCTCTTCCTCGTCATCAGGATCCTTTACGTTCTTTTTCAGGTCGCTCATCATTTTAACGACCTTAATATTGGCGCCGCCGTGCTTGGGTCCCTTCAGAGAGGACAACGCGGCAACCATGGCGGAATAGGTGTCCGTGCCGGAGGAGGTAACCACGTGGGTGGTAAAGGTTGAGTTATTTCCGCCGCCGTGCTCCATATGCAGCACCATGGCCAGATCCAATACCTTTGCCTCAAGTGTGGTGTACTGCTTGTCCGGCCGAAGCATCCGCAGAAAATTCTCCGCCGTGGAGAGATTTTTGTCCGGACGGTGGATATAGAGGCTGTCGTCCTTGACATAGTGGTTATACGCCTGATAGCTGTAAACTGAGAGCATGGGAAATACGCTGATCAGCATCAGGCACTGGGCAAGCACGGAGGGGATTGAGATATCGGACGGATCTCTGGTATAAGACGCCAGAGTGAGCACGCTTTTAGACAGGGAGTTCATGATGTCA
>JAGFXR010000009.1 GCA_017861365.1 Oscillospiraceae bacterium
CCGGGACCTGCTCTCTTCTATCGACCGTGTTTCTCTGATCATCAGCGATAAGCTGAAAAGTCCTCTCCGCTGTACCTTTGGAACAGATATATTAAAAATTACAACCAAAACCGCTATTGCGAATGCGTCTGATCAGTGTGCGATTGAGGGAGATGGCGGAGAGCTGGAAATTGGTTTTAACAACCGTTATCTCATGGAGGCCTTGAAGGCGGCGCCCGCAGATCGGGTGCGGATCGAGCTGCAAAGCGGAGTGTCTCCCTGTCTGATTCTGCCCGCCGACGGATCGGAAGCGTTTATTTACATGGTACTCCCGGTTCGTTTGAAAACGGATGATTGACACAGGTGAAACGATTTGCCGGCAAGCAGGAAGGAACAGAACATGCGGGAAGAAACAATTCAAATAACCACGGAATTTATTAAACTGGATTCACTTTTGAAATTTTCTAACGTGACCGGCTCCGGCGGAGAAGCTAAGCTGGTAATCGCGGAGGGAGAGGTAACGGTCAATGGAGAGACGTGTACCATGCGGGGAAAAAAAATTCGTCCGGGCGACGTGGTCATCATTGGCGGGCAAGTGAAGCTGGTGATTAAGTGACCATTGACTGGCTGGCTCTCTCGGACTTTCGCAACTACCGGGAGCTGAAGGTATCCTTCGCTCCCGGCATCAATGTCATTTACGGAGAGAACGCCCAGGGAAAGACCAATATGCTGGAGGCTATGTTCTATTTGTCCTCCGCCAAGTCTCATCGCGCGCGATACGACCGGGATATGGTCGCCTTTCAGTCGGAGCTTGCCCAAGTGGAGGGCTTGATTCACACCAGGGAGCGAGAATACCGTATTAACGCCCGCCTGCCCAGATGCGGCAGGCGGCAGCTCACAATCAATGGAGTGAGGCTGAAAACCGCCGCTGAACTGAGCGATGTACTCCATACCGTGCTGTTCTGTCCGGAGGACTTGAATCTGGTACGGGATGGCGCCGCCGCCCGAAGACGGTTCATGGACGGCTCCATTTGTCAGATGCGCCCGAAATATGCGGCGGCTCTGGCGGAATACCAGCGGCTCTATGAGCATAAAACCCGGATTCTGAGAGATTGGCCGGAAAAGCCCTCTCTTCTGGAGACTCTGGATGATTTTAACGACAGAATGGCAAAAAATGGGGCTTTGATGGTGCATTACCGGGCATACTTTATTCAAAAGCTTTCCCACTTTGCCGCGGCGGTGCATCGGGATTGTTCCGGCGGCCGGGAGGAGCTGACTCTGGATTACCGGACGGTGAAAACAGTGACTGATCCCCTAGAGCCGCTGCCGGTACTCTACCGGAAGCTTCTGGAGCATCAGCAAAGTCACCGCACTGCCGAGCTGGAGGCTCGAAGCTGCCTCTCCGGCCCTCATAAGGATGACGTGGAGATCATGATTAACGGGCTGTCCGCACGGCAGTACGCCAGCCAGGGGCAGACCAGAACCGCAGCTCTCTCCCTGAAGCTGGCGGACAGAGAAATGCACTATGAAAGCATTGGGGAATATCCGGTACTTTTGTTAGACGACGTGCTCTCGGAACTGGATGCCAGACGGCAGGAATTTATTTTAAACCGCATCACCTCAGGACAGGTGTTCATTACCTGCTGCGAGGATGAGCGCCTGTCGGGACTGCATGAGGGCAGGGCGCTGCAAATTCACGGAGGCAGGGTGATTTAGCGTGGCTGAACGATGGATATTGCGCGCTTTGCACGGAAGGGAGAGAATGTGACATGTATCTGCACCTGGGGCAATCCGTGGTGGTGCCCTATTCATCTGTGGTTGGGCTGTTTGATCTGGATAACAGCTCCGCCTCCCACCGTACCCGTGGTTTTCTGGAACAAGCGGAACGGGAGGGGCGTGTGGTCAACGTCAGTGACGATTTGCCTAAATCCTTTATCCTTTGTCAGGAGGAGGGGCGGCCCCCAATGATTTATATTTCACAGCTCGCTACCGCCACACTGTTAAAGCGGGCGGAGAGCAACTTATTCGAATAATCTCCGTCAGGGAGATTTGGAAAGAAGCATGGAGGTTTCACTATGGCTGAACAGGAATTGAGCAGCACAATGGTCGAGCACGAATACGGAGCGTCCGAAATACAGGTTCTGGAGGGCCTGGAGGCGGTTCGCAAGCGCCCGGGCATGTATATCGGGTCAACCTCATCCTCAGGGCTGCATCATTTGGTATATGAGATTGTGGACAACGCCATTGACGAGGCGCTGGCCGGCTACTGTGATCATATCACCGTCACCATTTTAGAGGGCGATGTCATCAAAGTGACCGACAACGGGCGCGGTATCCCTGTGGATATCCAGCAGCAGACGGGCAAGCCCGCCCTGGAGGTAGTTTATACTATTCTTCACGCCGGAGGCAAATTCGGCGGCGGCGGATACAAGGTCTCCGGCGGGCTCCATGGCGTGGGCGCGTCGGTGGTCAATGCCCTTTCAGAGTGGCTTGAGGTGCGTGTCCATAAAAACGGAAGCATTTACGAGATGAAATTTGCCAGGGGCGATGTGGCCCAGGAAATGAAGATTGTGGGAACCACCGACCTTACCGGCACAGAGGTAATTTTTAAGCCCGACTCCGAGATATTCGAGGATACGGTTTATGACTATGAGATTCTCCACAAGCGGATGCGGGAGCAGGCATTTTTAAACGCCGGACTGCATATCACCACCACGGACTCCCGGCCGGAACAGGACAAATTTGACGATATGTGCTATAAAGGCGGTATCCGGGAGTTTGTCACCTACATCAACCGCAATAAAACCCCTCTGCACGAGCAGGTGATCTATGTCTGCGGCGAACGGGACGACTCCATGGCGGAAATTGCCCTTCAGTACAACGACAGCTATAACGAGCTGATTTTATCCTTCGCCAACAATATTCACACGCCGGAGGGCGGCATGCACGAAACCGGCTTTAAGTCGGCACTCACCAGAGTGCTCAATGCTTATGGACAGAAGACGGGTCTTTTGAAAAATGATGATAAGGTTTCCGGCGAGGACTGCCGCGAAGGACTGACTGTCGTCATATCGGTGAAACTGACGGAGGCTCAGTTTGAGGGACAGACTAAAGCTAAGCTGGGCAATAGCGAAATCCGAACCCTGGTTGACAGCCTGTTTTCTGAAAAATTGGCAATTTTTCTTGAAGAAAACCCCTCTGTGGGCAGAACCATTCTGGAAAAAGCGTTGACCGCCTCCCGCGCCCGGGAAGCTGCCCGGAGAGCCCGGGAAAATATCCGCAGAAAGACGGCTCTGGACGGCTCTACCCTTCCGGGCAAGCTGGCGGACTGCAACGAACGCGACCCGAAGCTCACTGAAATTTACATCGTGGAGGGAGACTCCGCTGGCGGCTCCGCCAAAGGCGGACGGGATGCCCGCTTTCAGGCTATCCTGCCCCTGTGGGGAAAAATGCTCAATGTGGAAAAGGCTCGGGCCGACAAGGTATACGGCAACGACAAGCTGACTCCGGTTATTACCGCGCTGGGCGCCGGGCTTGGGGATGAATTTGACGTCTTAAAGCTGCGATATCATAAAATCATCATCATGGCGGATGCGGACGTGGACGGCGCCCACATCCGAACCCTGCTGCTGACTTTTTTCTTCCGTTTCATGCGCCCGCTGGTGGAGGGGGGCTATGTTTATACCGCCGTGCCGCCGCTCTACAAGCTGGTGCGGGGCAAAACCATCCGCTATGCCTATTCAGATCCGGAGCGTGATCAAATCTCCGCGGAAATGCGGGGAGAGGACGGCAAAGGCAAGGTGGAAATATCCCGCAACAAAGGTCTGGGCGAGATGGATCCCCATGAGCTGTGGGAGACCACCATGGATCCTGAGCACAGGATTTTAAAGCGTTTTGATCTCAGCGACGCCGTGGCGGCAGACGAGGCCTTCACCATTCTGATGGGTGAAAAGGTGGAACCGAGAAAGGCGTTTATTGAAGAAAATGCCAAATATGTTGTAAATCTTGATATTTAAGGAGGTGCGGACATGGCTCATAAAGATAAAAACCCAGATATTTCATATGTAAATCAGGTAATCGTTCCCGTTGATTTGAAAGAAGAGATGGAAAAAAGCTATATCGATTACGCCATGAGCGTCATCGTCGGCCGCGCTCTTCCCGATGTGCGGGACGGTCTCAAGCCGGTGCACCGCCGTATTCTCTATTCTATGTACGAGGATAATCTGACTTCAGACCGGCCCTTTAAAAAGTGCGCAACCGCCGTCGGTAACGTGCTGGGCCGGTATCATCCCCACGGCGACGCCAGCGTGTATGACGCGCTGGTGCGACTGGCTCAGAGTTTCTCTCTGCGCTATATGCTGGTGGACGGCCACGGAAACTTCGGCTCCATCGATGGAGACCCCCCCGCCGCCTACCGTTATACCGAGGCTCGCCTGTCCAAGATATCCAATGAGATGATGCGGGATATTGAAAAAGACACGGTGGACTGGACTCCTAACTTTGACGAGAGCCGGAAGGAACCAAAGGTTGTCCCCTCCCGCTTTCCCAACCTGCTGGTCAACGGCTCCTCCGGCATTGCCGTCGGCATGACCACCAACATCCCGCCTCACAATTTGGGCGAGGTGATTGATGCCACCGTCTGCGTTCTCGAAAACTCTGAGGCAGGTCTGGACGACTTGATGGAGCATATCAAGGGTCCCGATTTTCCCACCAAGGGAATCATCATGGGGCGGGCGGGCATCCGGGCGGCCTATGCCACCGGCAGAGGGCATATCCGTGTCCGGGCCCGCACCGAAACGGAGGAGTTCGGACAAGGCCGAACCCGGATCATTGTCACCGAGCTTCCCTATCAGGTTAACAAGGCCAGACTCATTGAAAATATCGCCGAGCAGGTCAAGGACAAGCGTCTGGAAGGCATCTCCGGTCTGCGGGACGAGTCGGACCGGGATGGTATGCGCGTTGTCATTGAGCTGAAAAAGGACGCCAATCCCCAGGTGGTGACCAACCGGCTGTTTGCCGCCACTCAGATGCAGGTGACGTTTGCCATCGTCATGCTGGCGCTGGTGAGCGATCAAAGCCAGCCCCGCATTTTGTCTCTGCGGCAGGTGCTGGATGAATACATCGCGTTTCAGGAGGAAATTATTGTCCGCCGCACCCGGTTTGATCTGAAAAAGGCTCAGGAGCGGGCTCATCTGCTGGAGGGTCTGCTGATTGCGGAGCGGAATATTGACGAAATTATTCAGATTATCCGCACCAGCTATGACGACGCCAGGGAACGCCTGATGGCACGGTTTGACCTGTCTGAAGTTCAGGCTCAGGCGATTCTGGACATGCAGCTCAAACGTCTGCAAGGCCTGGAAAAGGAGAAGATTGAGGCGGAGTACGCCGAGCTTCAGAAAAAAATCGCCTATTTCCAGGAGCTGCTTAACTCCAGTGAACTGCTTAGGCGCGTTTTAAAGGATGAGCTTCTGGAAATCAAGGAGAAATACGCCGACGACCGTCTCACGGAAATCGCCTTTGCCGAGGACGACCTGGACATTGAGGATCTCATTGAGGAGGAGGAATGCGTCTTTACCATGACGTCCGCGGGATACATCAAGCGTCTGCCTGCCTCCACCTACCGCACCCAGAACCGGGGCGGTAAAGGAATCACCGCCATGACGACCCGGGAGGAGGACTATGTGGACACGCTGTTTACCGCCTCCACCCATGACAATATCCTGTTCTTTACCAATCTGGGACGGGTACACCGCAAAAAGGGATACCAAATTCCCGAGGCAGGGCGTACCGCAAAGGGAACCAATATCGTCAATGTTCTGCCCATCGAGCAGGGCGAGAAGGTAACCGCCATGATCCATATCCGGGAATTTTCCCAGGATTCTTATCTGGTCATGGCAACAAAGGACGGAACGGTGAAGCGGATTGTGCTGGATTCCCTCAATACAGCCAGAAAGGCGGGTATCCGCTGCATTACGCTGGATGAAGGGGACGAGCTGATCTCCGTCCGGCAGACGGATGGAACGCAGAATATCATTTTAGCCACCCATGAGGGTATGACCATCTGCTTCAAGGAAACCGACATCCGTCCCATGGGACGGGACGCGGTGGGCGTCCGGGGTATCCGCCTGCGGGAGGGCGACTATGTGGTAGGTGCCGCCCGCGCCCGTCAGGGAGGAACCCTGCTGATGATCACCGAAAACGGTTACGGCAAGCGGACTGAGCTGGAGGAGTATATCCGGGGCGACGGAGAGCCTCAGAAGCGGGGCGGTTATGGGCTGAAGGGCTATAACGTTACAACAAAGACCGGCCCCATCACCGGGGTTAAGGTGGTTGACGGAGAGGATGACATTCTGCTCATCTCCGACGACGGAGTCATCATCCGCATGGCGGCCTCGGATATCAACTGTTATAGCCGTACCGCCCAGGGCGTGATTGTCATGCGCCTGGCGGAGGGAGTCAAGGTGATTTCCCTGGCCCGCACCGAGCGCGAGGAGGAAAACCTCGCGGAAATGCCGGAAGAAGCAGACGTACCTGGCGAGACGGCGCCTGAGAAACCCGAAGATGGGGAGCCCGCAGGCGAATGATGAAAACGGTAACCGTATACACCGATGGCGCCTGCTCCGGAAATCCAGGCCCGGGCGGGTGGGGCGCGATTCTCATGTATGGGGAGCTTCGAAAGGAGCTGTCCGGGGGGGAAGCCCACACCACCAACAACCGTATGGAGCTGCTGGGAGTCATCACGGCTCTGGAAGCTCTGAAGGAGCCCTGCGTTGTGGAGCTTTACAGCGATTCTAAATATGTGATCGACGGGCTTGGAAAGGGTTGGGCAAAAGGCTGGCGGGCAAAAGGCTGGATCAAGAGCGACAAGAAGCCCGCTTTAAATCCCGACCTATGGGGCAGGCTTCTGGAGCTCTACGACTATCACACGGTAAACCTCCACTGGGTCAAGGGACACGCCGAGAATCCTTATAACAACCGCTGCGATGAGTTGGCGGTCATGGAGAGTAAAAAGACCCGTTGATGTCTGACAGACTGGTGTAATCACACTGTTTAGTAAATGCTGATGAGATAAAAGAACGTACCCGCAACGGCCAAAGGGCCGCCGCGGGTACGTTCTTCTTGTTTCATTTTGAATGGAGCGCTGATTCTTGGGAACCATCAGGAATTCGCTTCAGCTGCTCCGGCGTAAGCCGTTTGAGCTCATGGCGGGGAAGAAGGGACAGCAGTTCCCATCCAAGCCGCTCTGTTTGTTCGGAAGAACGGGGTTCATTGGAGTTCTGGGCAATGTAGCGCCTCTCAAAGGCATCGGCAAAATGGACGAATGGAAGCTCCGTCTGGGTCAACGCGCCTTCGCCCAGCGTATGCATGAGATTCCTGCGCTCCCATCCGGTTGCATAGGCTTCAAGAAGCTGGCTTACGGCGGCGGCGCGATCCGCCTGAGTCCCGTCCAAAGGACTTTTCCATCCCGTGACGTGGGATCGGGATGCCAATGCGTCAACAGGCGGATCAATTCCGGCGCGGTGCAGTTCCTGAGACAAAACCAGTCTGCCGTCGGCGGCACAGCCCGCCAGCTCGCGGACAGGGCTGGACCTGTCATCCTCCGGCAGGGTCAGAAGAGAGAGCAAGGTAATCGAGCCGCGGCGGTCAGCGCGGCAGCCCGCGCGCTCACAGAGAGAGGCAAAGCCGGAGGAAATCCGAATGGGGAGCTCCCCTGCCACAGAATTTGTTTCACCCAAGGCTTCGGCATAGCCCGCAAGATCGGTCAACAGCACCAGTACTTGCATATCCCGCTCAAATGCGAGGTACTCCGCCGCGGTGAGAGCCATTTGAAACGCTGTGGCCCGTGCTCCCGCGGGATCACCCGCCGGACTGAGAAAAGAAACCGTGCGTGCCGCGGCTCCTGCCCGGCGCAGCTCCTGAAGAAAAAAATCCGCTTCGTCAAAGGAGACTCCAACGGCCGCAAATACCACGGCAAAGCGTTCCCCGTCTCCATCCGCAAGGGTGGCCTGACGGAAAATTTGAGACACGAGTTGCCCGTGGGGAAGGCCGGGGCTGGAGCAAATGGTCAGCGTTTGACCCAAACACAGAGGAGTCAGCCCATCGACAGCGGACAGTCCCGTTCGGATAGGCCTGGCGGGATAATCGCGGGCAATGGGGTTTATGGAGATTGCGCCGATGTCACGGTACGCCTCCGGCAAAATGGCGGGGGCGCCATCAATGGGGTCACCTAATCCGTTAAAGACACGGCCAAGCATGTCCTCCGACACGGCCAGCCGCAGGGGATCACCCAAAAAGCGGATTTTACACCGGCTGGGATGGATTCCGGTGGAGGATTCCAGCAGCTCCACCACGGCGGTTTCTCCGGTAATTTCCTGTATCCTGCAACGGCGAATACCGCCGTCGGGCAAAAGAAGCTCCCCCAGTTCCCCGCAGGTCACCCCGGTTACCCTGTCAACTGTTAAAAGTGTGCCGGAAAGCTGCCGTATGGTGCGGTATTCCTTAATCACTGACCGTCGCCCCCTTTCGCGGCAATGGCTTGAATCTGCCGCTTAAGCTCCTCGGAATAGCCTGCGTTCTGTTCAGCGGCGGCGTGCTTTGCGTATCCAATGTGCTCCCGCAGGCCGAGTTCCAGCAGCTCTGAAATGTCGGCGCCCTTTTTAACAGCGGCGCGGGCAAGTCGGTCATATTCCAGAATCAGCCGCAGCAGGGCGAGTTGGCGCTGTGAGGGTTCGCAGCTGTCAGGCTTTGCAAAGGCATTTTGATCGAAAAGCGTTTCCCGCAGCAGACAGGCGATTTCCACCGTCAGCCGATCCTCAGGGGAGAGAGACTTCCGTCCCAGCCGCCGGACAGTCCCCGACAGACGCTCCTCTTCCCGTAAAAAACGAAAGACCCGTTCCCGGTATGCTGGGAATTCATGTTCTACATGGGAAGTGTACCAATCCGTCAAAGCGCTGAAATAGCGGGAGTAAGAGTGGCAGACCTGTACGGCGGGAAAGCGGCGCTCAAAGGCCAGAGTGGAATCCAGAACCCAGAACGCGCCGACCAGCCGGGTCACCGCCTGGGCAACCGGATGGGAAAGGCTGCCGTCCGGCAGGGATAGCGCGCCCACCGCGGTCAGAGAGCCGATCCGCTCCCCTGCGCCGGAGCCGGAGGCAACACATCCGGCGCGGCCGAAAAACTGAGCCAGATGAAAGGTCAGACCGGCGGGATAGCCGCCCGTACCCGACGGTTCGCCCAGACGCCCTGACAGCGCCCGAAGCGCCTCCGCCCAGTGGGAGACTGAATCGGCAATGACCGTCACATGGTGACCCATATCGCGGAAATATTCCCCGATGGAAATACCGGTCAGAACAGCCGCTTCCAAAACCGCGGGCAGTGCGGCGCTGCCTGCGATCACCACGGTGCGGCTCATGAGCGTTTCTCCCGTGCGGGGGTTTTGGAGCAGCGAAAGTTCCCTGAGAAGCTCGGCTGTCCCGCCGCTTCGCCCACCGCAGGCGATGTAGACCACCACATCGGCGTCCAGGGATGCCGCCAACTGCCGCAGAAGGATGGTTTTGCCCGTACCGCAGGGGCCGCACAGGGCGGCGGAGCCGCCTTTTGCGATGGGGAACAGCCCGTCAATCACACGCTGGCCGGAACAGAGGGGGCTGTTGGGCGAAATTCTCCGTCGGCAGGGACGCTCCCGAACCGGCCACGTCTGGAGCATGGTCAGAGGCTCCGTGATGCCGTTCTCCAGACGAAGAATGCCCACGGTGTCGGTGACCGAATAAAGACCCGACTGGATGGATTCAACCACGCCGCTTTTTCCGTAGGGTACCATGATGCTGTGGAGCACAGACCCGGATTCCTCCACGGTTCCAATTACGTCGCCTCCGGAGACGCGGTCACCCGCGGACGCAACTGCTGTAAAGTTCCAGGCTCGCTCTCTGCTGAGGGCGGGAAACCCTCCGTTTTCCGAAGGCAGACACTTGCCGCCCTCCATCCGTCCAAGAGGGCGCTGGAGTCCGTCAAACACACCGCCCAACATCCCCGGGGCAAGCTCCACGGAGAGCGGCGCGCCGGTCATTTCCACGTTTTCGCCGGGGCCGAGCCCAGTGGGATTATCATAGACCAGAATTGTGGCGGTATCATTTTTTACGGATAAAACCTCGCCTGCCAGACGCGGTTTTCCCACATACACCATATTGCCGATGCCGGCGTCGGAGAGCCCGCCCGCCGTCACCAGCGGGCCGGAGACCGATTTGATGATTCCTGATGTCAAGCTGAGTTCCTCCCCTCAGGTGGAATGGGCATAGACCTCCTGAAGTAACCGCAGACGAACAATTTGTTTGCGGTTTCATCCGCCGTGAGTTGACTCATCAGTGGCTGCGTGAGGCCGGGCCGTTCCTGTTTTTCGATACGTGCTGAACGAGTTTCACTGGTCGAACAGCAGCTTGGACACGTCAATAGAAAGCTTCGTTTTCGCAAGCCCTATCAACGCTTCAAAGGTACCGTTGAGCTCCACATCGCCGCCATTGAGAATCAGCCCGCCCGCAAATTCACCGCTTTCCCGCGCGACAGTGAGCTTGCCGCCGCCCAACAGCTCATTAGCAAGAGTTACCACCTCTTTACCAATGCGGTTGCGGTCTTTTTGATTGAATAAAACCGACTCTTCTCCTGTTTCCGAAGCATTGGCGGCGATTCCCGCCAAAAACGGGATCAATTGATCATCAGGAAGACTGCAAAGCCGTTCCAGAGCCATGGAAAAAGCGTGGCTCATCAGTTCCTGTCTGGCGGAAAGACCGGCTTTTTTGACGTCTGCCGCCGCGTCCTCTGCCAGCCGTTCGCTCCGCGCCCGAGCCGCCTGTTCTCCCTGCGACAGGATCGCCGCGCAAGTCCGGTCCGACTGCGCCTTATAGCTCGCCAGAAGCTGGGAGGCATCCTCCCGGGCGTTTCGCAGCAGCTCCTCCGCTTCGTGATCGGCGGTTTCGCCACTTTGCTGATTGCTGTTCATTCGGTGCTCCCCCCTTATGACGCGTCTTATCCGGATACAATCTGATTTACAATCAGGCCCACAGCGTCCTCCAGTCTGGTTTCGGCTCGCCGGAGACATGCGGAATCATCCTTCTCAATCCGTGCGATTAGCTCGCTGACCCGGAGGGCGGCGGTGCGATCAGCCTCCTCGGTGAGTGTTTTCACCCGCTCCTCCGCCTCCGTCCGGGCGTGTTCCGCCCGGATGCGACCTTCCTCTTCCGCTTTTGATAAAATCTGGGCCGCTTCCGCCAGCACGGCCTGTCGAGTCTGTTCCTGCTTTGCATTGAAACCGAGGTACGCCCGAATGGTGTCGAACAGCATATGTTATTCCTTCCTTCTGTCCGCAATGGGTAACATCCGGACGGTGCCGCCACGCGGCTGTATTTGTACTTCAATTATACCAGAATCACAGCATTTTTCAAGAAAGGATCGTTTGCGGAAGCATGATATCCGGGGGAAAGCCAAAGCTGTTAAAAAAACAGGCGGCGCGGTTCACTCCGCGCCGCCTGTCGGCTGTTTTTATGGATGATCACGAGTCGCTTAAAACTGCCCAGGAAAGTTCCGAATGTTCCAGCGGACTGTCACTCAGGAGCACCAGCCGGGAGTCTCCATCGCTCATTCCAGCGGAGGCGAGGGTATCCGCATACGTACTAAGGGAATCGGTGTCGCCCTCCACATAGATTCGGTCAGCGTAGGCTGCCAGAAGCGCGGCGGTCTGTCCGCTGTCACTGTTTTCGCCGGAGGTGAGAGTTTGGACGTCCGTCACTAGAGAAACCTTGACCTGTGTGTCCGCCACGGCGCTTTTTACCTGACTGTAAAAAGTGTCCAGCAGGATGCCGAACGTGGAACTCTGATAGGTTTTTCCGGTTTTAATCTTGCTCAAGCTGCCGTCCGTGGGATAGGCGCAGTGATCCAGCAGAATTTCATCAAACCCCATATCGGCCAATTCCACACAGAGATTCACCAGATAGGTTTGCGTTTGCTCATAGTAGGGACTAAGCCAGCGCAGTCCTCCTGCGTCGGTCCAGCGGCTTCCACTGGTGGTGGTGATGGCCAGCTTGCTGTTGGCGGAGGCCACCGCGTCGTCCCGGAAGCAGGAAACCCGGGCAATGGTATAATAATCCTCCTGGTTAAATTGGGTGATTGCCGCGTTGATGTCCGTGACGGAGGAGGAAACGTCCGCCGTGCTTGCCAGGGATGAGGTATAGGAAAAACCCAGCGCACCGCTGTCCGCCTTCATATCGAAGATGACGGCGTTGGCGCCGGCGGATTCCAGCTGCTGATCGGCGCTGCCGTCGGTGATGGAGTCCAGTGACAAGGTGATGCCGTGAAGGGCGCCGCCCTCCGCCGGGGATGCCTCGCTCACCACCGTCGTTACGTCGTCCGTTTCACCATTTTCCTGGGGATCCTCCGCCTGAGAGACGCCGGAGTCCGCCTCTGACGCGCCGCTGTCCGCACCCGTTTCCGAAGCCGTCTGGGCGGCTGTTCCACCGCTGCCGGACAGAGGAAGATGAATGGATATTCCGTCCTCAGTATACTCCATATATGGTTTGAGTAAAAAGTAGGCTGCCATGGTTAAAACAAGAACCACAGTTAAGATGACAATAATTCCTTTCAGTATGCGGGACAACTTGTGCCTGCCCCGGTAAGGGCCATACCCGTGTGAGGACCTCATACTCACATCCTCCGTTTTCTGTCAATCATAATAAAATGGATTCAGACAGATATCTGACGTTCTGCGATTGAAAGCACTTTATTCATGGTACAAAACCTGAAAGTACTTAATACTGTAACATTGTACCATATTTCAACGGAAAGTCAATCTATGAGGATGCGTTGTCAGTATTTATTACTTTACTGAATGTTCCAGTTCGCGAAGCTGCTTAATCAAATAACTGTGGCGGCTTTGAAGCGCGTTGATTTCATAGACGTAGGAGTCGATTAAATCAAAATCCCCGGCGTTATTAAATCCGGCGTAAGCCTGCTCCAGAAGAAGCCTCGTCTGTGCCATCTCATTCAATACCCGCTGTTTTTCCTCCTGGGCAAAAGCCTGGTCCCGCCGCAGGCCCAAGAACCCTGACACGTCAAGCATGGTGTTTCCTCCTTTCCGCCGTATTCTTAGTTTTTATTTTATTTCTATTTTGGGTATATATTCCATGTTTTATACCGCGCACCTTGACATAGGGCATAAAAATGGGATAAACTATGGTGAATTAACTAACGGAGGGAAACCCTATGCCCAAAAAATCCTATGGCAACGAGTCTATTTCCGCTCTGAAGGGAGCGGACCGCGTTCGAAAGCGTCCCGGCGTCATTTTCGGCTCGGACGGGTTGGACGGCTGCGAGCACGCAGTCTTTGAAATCCTGTCCAACGCCATTGACGAGGCGCGGGAGGGGCACGGCAGCCTGATCACGGTGACCCGCTATGCCGACCACTCCATCGAGGTGGAGGACTTCGGGCGGGGATGTCCCGTGGACTGGAACGAGAGTGAGCAGAAATATAACTGGGAGCTGGTGTTCTGCGAGCTTTACGCCGGCGGAAAATACAAAAACGACGAGGGGGACAACTATGAATACTCCCTTGGCTTAAACGGCCTCGGCGCCTGCGCCACCCAGTATGCTTCAGAGTACTTCGACGCGGTGATCCACCGGGACGGCTTGAAGTACACTTTGCACTTTGAAAAAGGGGAAAATATCGGCGGACTGCAAAAGGAGACCTCCTCCCGTAAAAAGACAGGCTCCCTATTCCGCTGGAAGCCCGATCTGGACGTGTTCACGGGAATTGATATTCCGGAGGAATACTATCTGGATGTGCTCAAGCGGCAGGCGGTGGTCAACGCGGGGATTACCTTCCGTTTCCGCAGCGAGACGGAAAGTGGCTTTGAAACCCGGGACTTTCTCTATGAAAACGGCATCATTGACTATGTTTCCGAGCTTTCGGGGGAGCAGTCCCTGACTCTGCCCGTGTTTTGGCAGGCGGAGCGGAAGGGCCGCGACCGGGAGGACAAGCCCGATTACAAGGTCAGGCTTTCGGTGTCGTTCTGTTTTTCCAACACGGTGAACATTATTGAGCATTACCACAACTCCTCTTGGCTGGAGCATGGCGGTTCCCCGGAAAAGGCGATGAAATCCGCCTTTCTCTCCGCCATTGACGGATATCTGCGGCAGCAGGGAAAATATCAGAAGTCCGAAAGCAAGGTCACCTGGGCGGATATTCAAGACGCGCTGGTTCTGGTATCCAATAATTTCTCCACCCAGACCTCCTATGAAAATCAGACGAAAAAGGCCATCAGCAATAAATTTATCCAGGAGGCCATGACCGACTTCCTAAGGGCGCAGATGGAGGTCTATTTCATTGAAAACCGCTTTGACGCGGACAAGATCGCGGAGCAGGTGCTCATCAACAAACGGAGCCGGGAATCGGCGGAAAAGGCGCGTCTAAACGTCAAGAAGAAGCTATCTGGCAGTATTGACATCTCCAACCGGGTGCAGAAGTTTGTGGATTGCCGCACCCGGGACGTTGGCCGCCGGGAGCTTTACATTGTGGAGGGAGACTCCGCTTTGGGAGCCTGCAAGCTCTCCCGGGACGCGGAATTTCAGGGTATCATGCCAGTTCGCGGTAAAATTTTAAACTGCCTGAAAGCGGATTATGATAAAATATTCAAAAATGAAATCATCACGGACCTGCTCAGGGTCATGGGCTGCGGCGTGGAGGTCAGCAACAGGCATGTGAAGGATTTATCCGCCTTCGACCTTGCCGGACTGCGCTGGAACAAAATCATCATCTGCACCGATGCCGATGTGGACGGCTTCCAGATCCGTACTCTGATTCTCACCATGCTGTACAGGTTGGTGCCCACCGTCATTCAGGAGGGGTATGTTTATATCGCGGAGTCGCCCCTTTACGAGATTAATTATAAGGAAAAGACCTGGTTCGCTTATTCCGACAAGGAGAAAAACGACGTGGTGGGCGGCGAGCTGGCAGGAAAGAAATTTTCCATCCAGCGCTCCAAGGGGCTGGGCGAAAACGAGCCTGAGATGATGTGGCTTACCACCATGAACCCGGAAACCAGGCGGCTGATCAAGGTCATGCCCTCCGAAGCGGCCCGGACCGCCGGTGTGTTTGACCTGCTTCTGGGAGATAATTTAAGCGGACGCAAGGAGCACATTGCCAGCAACGGGTACAAGTACCTGGAGCTGGCGGATATCTCCTGAGCGCGTCCCGTTTTCCGCGGGACAGACAGAGAGCGAAAGGACTGATCAAATGGCAAAAAAGAAAATAACCGGTCCGGAGCGCGGCGGAGAGCACCCCAACGTACTGGGACTGCGGGCGGAGGTGCTGGAGCAGCCCATCACCGATACGCTGGAGATCAATTATATGCCCTATGCCATGAGCGTCATCGTTTCCCGGGCCATTCCGGAAATCGACGGCTTCAAGCCCGCCCACCGCAAGCTGCTCTACACCATGTATCAGATGCGCCTATTGGGCGGCAGCCGCACCAAATCCGCCAACGTGGTGGGCCAGACCATGAAATTAAACCCCCATGGGGACGCCCCGATTTACGACACCATGGTGCGCCTTTCCCGGGGTTATGGCGCGCTGCTTCACCCGCTGGTGGATTCCAAGGGAAACTTCGGAAAGGTATATTCCCGGGACATGGCCTGCGCCGCCTCCCGGTACACCGAGGTTCGGCTGGATTCGGTCTGCGAGGAGCTTTTCCGGGACATCGACCAGAACACCGTGGACTTTGTGCCCAATTATGATGGCAGTCTGGAGGAGCCCTCCCTCCTGCCCACCACCTTCCCCAATGTGCTGGTCAGCGCCAATCAGGGCATCGCCGTGGGCATGGCCTCCAACCTCTGCGGGTTTCACCTAGGCGAGGTGTGCGACACCACCATTGCGTTTGTGAAGAACCCGGAGCACGACATTGCCTCCACGCTGAAGGCCCCCGATTTTCCCACCGGAGGGCAGCTGCTGTACGACGCGGCGGAGATCAATACCATATACCGGACGGGCCGCGGCTCCTTCAAGGTGCGGGCCCGGTGGCGCTATCTCAAGGCGGAGAATCTGATTGAGATTTACGAGCTGCCCTATACCACCACCGCCGAGGCCGTTATCGACAAGATCGCTGAGCTTATCAAAGCGGGAAAGATTAAGGAAATCGCCGACATGCGCGACGAAACTGGTCTGTCCGGCCTGAAGCTCACCATTGATTTAAAGCGCGGTGTCGATCCGGACAAGCTGATGGTGCGTCTGTTCCGCCTTACCCCCCTTCAGGACTCGTTTTCCTGCAACTTCAATATTCTCGTCGGCGGTATGCCCAGGGTTATGGGAGTGGGCGAGCTTCTGACAGAGTGGGTGAGCTGGCGGATGGAGTGCGTCCGGCGCCGTCTCCAGTTTGTGTTAAGCAAGAAGGAGGAAAAGCTCCACCTTCTGAAGGGACTGCAAAAAATTCTGCTGGACATCGATAAGGCAATCCGCGTCATCCGAGACACCGAGGCCGATGCGGAGGTGGTGCCCAATCTGATGATCGGCTTCGGGATCGATGAGATTCAGGCGGATTATGTGGCGGACATCAGGCTGCGTAATATCAACAAGGAGTATATCTTAAAGCGCACCCAGGAGACTGGCGCGCTGGAGGAAGAGATTCACGATCTGCGGGACGCGGCCTCCTCCCCCGTCCGCATCAAGAAAATCATTGTGGAGGAGCTGGAGCGGGTCAAGAAGGCCTATGAAGCTCCAAGACGCACGGAAATCCTCTACGACTATGACACGCTAGACAGCGCCCAGCCAGAGGACGAGACGGAGGATTATCCCGTCCATGTGTTCCTCTCCCGGCAGGGATATTTCAAAAAAATTACCCCACAGTCCCTGCGCATGAGCGGTGAGCAGAAGTACAAGGAGGGGGACGGCGGATCGCTCCAGTGGGAAGCCTCCAACCGGGACGAGCTTCTGGTGTTCACCGACCGGCAGCAGTGCTATAAAACCCGCCTGAGTGACTTTGACGATGCCAAAGCCAGCGTTTTGGGAGACTATCTGCCCACCGCGCTGGAGATGGAGCCGGGAGAAACCGTGCTGTGGGCCTGCATTCCGGGAGATTATTCCGCCCATATCCTGTTCTTCTTTGAAAACGGGAAGGCCGCCCGGGTCGCCCTGGGCGCGTACCAGACCCAGACCCGCCGCAAGAAGCTCACCGGCGCGTACTGCGACAAATCTCCGCTGGTAGCCGCCCGGCTGCTGACGGAAGATGCGGAGATGGCGCTCATTTCCACCGAGGGCCGTGCCGTGGTGTTCCACAGCTCCGTTCTGGCCCCCAAGACCACCCGAAACACCCAGGGGGTCAATGTGATGACGCTGAAGCCCAAATACCGTATCACAAGCGCGGGTCCCCTGACTGAGAGCACGATTGTCAACAGCGCCCGTTACCGGGCCCGCAGCCTCCCTGTGGCGGGAGCGTTGCTAAGGCCGGAGGACCGGGCGGAGGAGCAGCTGACCTTAGATTCCATTTGACCATACACGGTTCGAATTGTGCCGGGAATGGAGTGAGGCGTTTGAAGCGTCCGGTACTAAAATATCTCTGGTCCTATGCCGTCATCACGGTTGCCTGCGGAGTTTACGCCGTGGCTTTTAACTGGTGCTATGAACCAAACGAAATTGCCTTCGGCGGAATTACGGGTCTTGCCCAAATCATCAACGCGGTATTTGGGAGGCCCTCCATCGGCGTGCTGATTATTTTGATCAATATTCCCCTGTTTCTGGCCGGATGGAAGCTCGTTGGGGGACATCTGCTGATTTCCTCCCTCTATGCCATGGGGGTATCCTCCCTGATGATTGACCTTTTAAACATGGTGCATCAGTTTTCCACCATGGAGCCCCTGCTGGCCTCCATTTACGGAGGTGTGCTCATGGGCATTTCCCTTGGGATGATCTTTCAGGAGGGCGCCACCACAGGGGGAACCGATATCATCGCCCGTCTGCTGAAGCTGAAGGTGGCGTGGCTCCCCATGGGCAGGCTGCTGATGGTCATTGACCTGACGGTCATTGTCATCTGCGCCGTGGCCTTCCGCAGCCTGAATACCGCACTCTACGGTCTGGTGGCCCTTTATATCTCCACCATTGTGATGGACGGCATCCTTTACGGGCTTGACCGCTCGCGGGTCGCCTATGTCATCACACGCAAGCCGGAGGAAATCACCCGCTGCATTATCAGCGACATGGACCGGGGAGTGACCATCCTGGAGGGCAAGGGAGGCTTTTCCGGTCAGGAACAGCATGTACTGCTCTGCGCCTTTAAGGAGCGGCAGATTGTCGCCCTGAAAAAGGCCGTAAGCAGCATTGATCCCGCCGCCTTTCTCATCGTATGCGACGCGCATGAAGTGCTGGGAGATGGCTTCCGCGACCCTGGGAAGGATGATATTTGACGCATTTGTGTTGTGCAAGGAGGACTAAACATGGCAGACATTGAAAAGCTGAGAAACAATCTGGAACGGGAGGGATTTCAAACCTCCTACTTTGAGACGGCGGATGAGGCCTGCGACTATCTGGACGGTCGCCTGGACAGCGTCTCCATCGGATTCGGCGGCTCCCAGACGGTGCGGGACATGGGGCTCTATGAGAGGCTGGAGCGTCACAATGAGTGCAGCTGGCACTGGATTAAGCAGCCGGGGCGCGATGTCATTCCCGCCGAGGCCACCAACGCAAAAGTCTATATCTGCTCCTTAAACGGCGTGGCGGAGACCGGGGAGCTCATTAACATCGACGGCGGCGGGAACCGTGTCGCTTCCAATCTGTACGGACATGAAAAGGTGTATTTCATCATTGGAGTCAATAAAATCGCGTCTGATTACGAGGGGGCTCTGTGGCGCGCCCGCAATATTGCGGGGCCTAAAAATGCCCATCGTCTGGAGAAAAAGACCCCCTGCGCCGTCCGGGCTGACAAGTGCTACGATTGCAAAAGCCCCGAGCGAATCTGCGCCGCTCTGCTGGTGTATTGGGAGAAGCCGTCGCTTTCCGGCGACATTGAGGTAGTAATCGTTAACCAGGAGCTGGGCTTTTAAACCCGCGCTGCGCCGATACCTTTGACGACGGGAGGAGCAGATATGAAGAAACGGCTGACAGCGCTGATTGTGTCAATTCTTTGCTTTTTGAGCGGCTGCTCCTCTATGCTGGAGCAGGAGTATGAATCCGTGACCCCTTCCGCTCAGATTGACACCGACGCTGGCGATGACGCGATTTTGCAGGCGGAGACCTATCAGGATCTTGTCACCGACATTACCTATTTCGTCAGCGAGGGGGCGGAAACCGGCACCATCCGCCTCTACAGCTACTCCGGTGATGTGCAGGAGGATCTGTCCGCCGCCTGCCTGGAGGTGATTCAGAACACCGCAATGGGCGCTTACGCCGTGGACTACATCACACCCACCTATTCCCGCATTGTGTCCTACTATGAGGCCATCATCACCATTCAATACCGCCGCACAGCGGAGCAAATTGCCTCCATGGTCACGGTGTCTGGTATCACAGCTATCCGCAGCGAGCTGAAGAGCCTGCTTCAGACCTTCCCCACGGATATTGCCTTTAATGTCACTTATCTCAATCAGGACGCGTCCTCCATTGAGGATCTGGTGGCTCAGGCCTATTATGACAATCCCGCCGCCGCGCTGGGGCTGCCCACGTACTCGGTTTCCCTCTATCCCTCCACGGGGGCTGGGCGGCATATCGTGGAGATTTCCCTGACCTGGCCGGAAGACCCGGCGATATTGCAGGAAAAATACGCGCAGGTAAATGCCGTTGCGGCCGCGCTGGTGGAAAGCGCTGTCAAGGATGGTCAGAGCAATTCTCAGCTTGCCCAGGCGCTGCATGCCGCGCTGTCCTCCACGGCGTCCTATGATGCCGCCGGGGGCGAGACCGCTTATGACGCCCTGGTGCTGTATAAAGCCGGCAGCCGGGGGCTGTCCCTTGCCTTTGAGTCGCTGTGCGACTTGGCGGGACTCACCTGCACCCCCGTGGAGGGCTATCTGTACAACGTCCCCTTCTACTGGTGTATCGTTGCCTCCGACGAGGGATATCGTCACGTGGACGTGACCCAGAAGGAATTTGCCCTGAAGACCGACAGCCAGATGACGGCGGCGGGGTTTGCCTGGAATCAGAAAAATTATCCTATCTGCGGCAGCGGGTAAGGAAAAAGATTCAAATTTCTATTGACAACGGAACGCGCCTTCTGTATAATAACCTCTGTTGTCGCGGGTGTAGCTCATCTGGTAGAGCGCCACCTTGCCAAGGTGGAGGTAGCGAGTCCGAGCCTCGTCACCCGCTCCAAAAAGACACCCTGTGAGGGTGTCTTTTCTTTTACGGATCGTTGAGGGATAAGTATGGATCAAATGAAAATCGACCGTATCAACGCGCTGGCGCGAAAAGCAAAAACGCCGGAAGGATTAAGCCCGGAGGAGCAAACGGAGCGGGATGCGCTTCGCCGGGAATACATTGACGCGATGAAGGCGTCCTTGACCGGACAGCTGGAGCACACTTATATACTGGAAGCCGACGGGACAAAGCGGAAGCTGAAAAAAATTCCGTAAGTCTCCTTGCCGAAATTTGCCTGTTCAGAGAAATTAAAGGTAGGCAGGGCATAATGGCCTCGTCGGCCTGTGGCGACGCAGGCTTACGTCATGGAAGCAAACAGGAGGGCAAACTGTGAAATACCGTATATTATCTTTGGTACTCGCCCTGGCCTTAGCCTTGGCGCTGTGCCCCGCCGTGGCGCTTGCGGCGGAGGATGAGGCCTCAGCCGCGGCGGAGCAGCTTTATGAGCTGGGGCTGTTTCAGGGAACAGGAACCGATGAGGACGGAAATCCCGTCTTTGCCCTGGATCAAGAGCCAACGCGAGCCGAGGCCGTAGTCATGCTCCTTCGGCTGCTGGGGCTGGAGGATGAGGTGGAGGCAAGCGATTATGAGACGCCCTTCACCGATGTGCCGGACAGCTATTGGGCCGCGTCTTACATAGGATATGCTTATCATTACGGGCTGACCTCCGGTGTTGCCGAGGATCGGTTCGGACTGGAATCCGGGGACACCGTCACCGCCGCCCAGTATGTAACCTTCATGCTTCGCGCTCTGGGTTATGACGACGGCGCAGGAGACTTCACAGTAGATCACGCGGTCGCGTTTGCTCAATCCGTGGGCTTTACCATAGAATCGGACTGGGTGGAAGGAACCTTTACCCGGGGCGATGTGGCACTGATCTCCTATTACGGACTGGCGGCGCAGTTAAAGGGCAGCGATGAGACGCTGGCGGATTCACTGGGGCTGTATTCCTATGAAGCCGACCTGTCCTCGGCATCCGCCGCTTCGTCGGAGGAGAATCAGGCGCTGACCGCCTATTCCGCTGATGAAATTGAGTCGCTCTGTGCGCCCTCCGTATTCCAGATTATTGTTTATGACAAATACGGGAATGCCACCTCCGAGGGCAGCGGTTTTTTTATTGACAGCAGCGGCATTGCCGTGACCTGCTATCATGTTATTTATAACACCTCCTCCGCGAAGGTGACGCTGACCCGATATAACAACCAGACCTATTCCGTCAGCAAAGTGATCTATTGCGACGCCAAAGAGGATATCGCGGTTTTAAAGGTCTCCAATATCTCGATCAAAGGCGCCGCGATTGACTCCTTCCCCAGCTTGACGCTCTCCAGTCAAACCCTCCAGTCGGGAGATGAGGTTTACGCCATCGGGCACCCCAACGGCGGAGACCTCACTGTGTCCGAGGGGAGCTACATTGACACCACCGTGCAGGATTATAAAACCTATTACCGCGCCGGTGCCACCATCTATCCCGGCAGCAGCGGAGGCGCGCTGATCAATGAGTACGGACAGGTGGTGGGCATTACGGCCGCGCTGATTACTGACGAGCCCTCTGTCAGCCTGTCCATTCCCATTTCGGTGCTGGCTGAGTACGACCTGACCGGCAGCGGCTCTACATACAGCACAACCAGTACTGTCCGTTCCGATCAGTACGCCCTCTCGGCCTCTCAGTACAGCATTACCGTCAGCCGGGGCAAGGTGGGAGAGATCACCCTCACCGATGTGTATAAAACCGGCTCGGAATTCTCCTGCAAAAGCCGCAACAACAGAATCGCGGACTGCGGCTGGGACAGCGACACATTGGATCCCGACAATATGAAGCTTCAAATTCTGGGTAAGCGCACGGGCACCACAAGCGTTGTGGTAACCCTTTACGACAGTGATGGAAATCAGATGGCCACCGCCGTCATTGAGGTCACGGTGACTTAACAGAGAAAGCGAAAGCCCCCTCGCTCCGGTTTGGAGCGAGGGGGCTTTTTTTGAGTGGATTCAGATTACAGGACCCGCACGTTTACGGCGCGCAGTCCACGGTTGCCGCGGGGATCAACTTCGGTGTCGAAGCTGACCTTCTGGCCCTCGTTAAGGGTGCGGTAGCCGTCGGACTGAATGGCGGAGAAATGTACGAATACATCCTCGCCGCCGTTGTCGTTAGAAATGAAGCCGTAGCCCTTCTCTGAATTGAACCACTTTACAGTACCCTGATACATAGGAATACCTCCAAAAAAATATTTTGCAGGTTTGAGACATGAGTCAAGAAATTAGCGCCTCCCAAGCGTATAAACGATCAGGAGGCGCACAAATCATTTCATACATCAAAGCTACAGGATATAGTGTATCATGCTTCCGTGCAATTGTCAAGGAAAAATCCCAGTTACTTGAAATAGGCGGCGCCGGACTCGAAAATAGGCTGATGTTTGTTTCCGGGAATATTTTTGGCAACATAGGTTCCCCAGCGCTCGCTGTGGGCCATTTTTCCGAACACGCGTCCGTCGGGAGAGAAAATGCCCTCGATGGACTCCATCGCGCCGTTGGGGTTGGCGGAAATGTGCAGCGAAGGGATGCCCACAATATCGGTGTACTGGGTTGCGATCTGGCCGTTTTCGATGAGGCTGGACAGCAGTCCCGGGGGCGCCACAAAGCGGCCCTCACCGTGGGAAACGGGGACGGTATGGCTCTCATCCAGCTCGCACTTGAGCATCCAGGGCGATTTGAGGGAGGCCACCCGGGTGGTGACATACCGGCTCTGATGGCGGCCAATGAGATTAAAGGTCAGAGTGGCGCAGGAGTCATCCATGGGGCGGATCTCGCCGTAGGGTACCAGCCCCAGCTTGATTAAGGCCTGGAAGCCATTGCAGATGCCAAGCATCAGGCCGTCCCGCTGCTTGAGCAGCTCGTGCACCGCGTCGGTGAGCTTGGGATTGCGCAGGAAAGAGCAAATAAATTTCGCCGAGCCGTCCGGTTCGTCGCCCCCGGAAAAACCGCCGGGGAGGATGACCATCTGGCTTCTGCCGATGGCGGACTCCAGCGCGGAGGCGGACTCCTCCAGCAGAGAGCGGGTCAGATTCCGGATGACGAGAATTTCCGGCTCAATCCCGGCTCTTAAGCAGGCGGCGGCGGTGTCATATTCGCAGTTGGTGCCGGGGAAGACGGGAATCACCGCACGGGGCCGGGCACAGGAGACAGCGGGGGCGGCGGCGGAGCGGTCATTGCAGAAAATATCCACCATGTCGTTGTCGCTTTCACCGGTATCCGCCTCGGTGGGATAAATCGCCTCCAACGTGCTCTCCCAGATGTCCCGCAGGTCGTGGAGGGAGATAAAATGTCCGACTACCTCCAGCATGGGGGTAAACTCGGTGCGCCCGATATACAGGCCGAGATCGATTGCATCCTCGCATTCTACGATGATTGAGCCGTAGTGAGGGGAAAAGAGCAGTTCCCCTGTAAGGGCTGGATCGGCGGAGAATCCGATATCATTGCCAAAGGACATTTTCATCAGACCCTCGGCGACACCGCCGGCGCCCACGGCCCAGGCAGCCAGCACCTTCCCCTGCTGACAGAGGCGGTGAACCGTGTCCCACACGGTGCGGGTTGCGTGATAATCCTTCTCCGGTGCGTAGAACAGGTAAACCGAATGGCCGATCCCCTTAAATTCAGGGGAAATCACATTCTGAGCCTTCGCCGTGGCAACCGCAAAAGAAATCAGGGTGGGCGGGACGTCCATATCAAGGAAAGAGCCGGACATGGAGTCCTTGCCGCCAATGGCGGCCACTCCAAGGCTCATCTGGGCGGTAAAGGCCCCCAGCAGAGCGGCAAAGGGCTTGCCCCAGCGGTCAGGCTCGTTTTTCAGCTTCTCAAAATATTCCTGAAAGGAGAGATAGGCGGAGGCGGGGCTGCAGCCTGCGGATACCAGCTTGGCAATGGAGTCCACCACAGCGGTGGCCGCCCCCGCAAAGGGATTCTGTTCAGAAAAATAGGGGTCGAAACCGTAGGACATGACAGAGCAGGTGTCGGTTTCATGCCCCGGCCCAACGGGCAGCAGCGCTGCCATCACCTGAGCCGGTGTATTCTGGTTCTTTCCTCCAAAGGGCGCCAGCACGGAGCCCGCGCCGATGGTGGAGTCAAACCGCTCCACCAGTCCCCGCTGGGAGGCAAGGGTTGGGTCGTGAACAATGGCCTCCAGCTTTTCAATGGTGTTCTTGCCTTGAATACGCCCCACAGGCTGGCGCAGCTTGGGAACGGAAACCGTGGTATGCTTAGCCGCACCGTTGGAGCTTAAAAAGGCCCGGGAGAGGTCCGCGATGACCGCGCCGTTCCAGCGCATGGTCAAACGGGGTTCCTGGGTGACCTCCGCCACGATATAGGCTTCCAGATTCTCCTGCTCTGCCGCCGCGATGAAGGCGTCCGCGTCTTGGGGCGCGACAACCACCGCCATGCGCTCCTGAGATTCCGAAATTGCCAGCTCTGTGCCGTCCAGTCCGTCGTATTTTTTCCTGACCGCGTTTAAATCAATGGAGAGGCCGTCTGCCAGCTCGCCTATGGCCACGGACACGCCTCCCGCGCCGAAGTCGTTGCACCGCTTGATCATGCCGGTTACCTGAGGGTTGCGGAACAGGCGCTGGATTTTGCGTTCCTCCGGCGGATTGCCCTTCTGCACCTCCGCAGCGCAGGTGTCCAGTGATTCCAGTGTATGGGTTTTAGACGAACCGGTGGCTCCGCCCACGCCGTCCCGGCCGGTGCGCCCGCCCAGCAAAATGACCTGATCGCCCGGCTCGGGCCGCAGGCGTACCACATGCTCCGCCGGAGCGGCGCCCACCACGGCACCTACCTCCATATGCTTGGCGACGTAGCCGGGATGATAGATCTCGGCCACATGGCCGGTGGCAAGGCCGATCTGATTGCCGTAGGAGGAATATCCGGCGGCGGCGGTCTGGGCGATTTTGCGCTGGGGCAGTTTACCCTCCGGCGTTTCGGTCAGAGGGGTTCTGGGATCGCCGCAGCCGGTGACCCGCATGGCCTGATAGACATAGGCGCGCCCGGAGAGAGGGTCGCGGATGGCGCCGCCCAGACAGGTGGCCGCGCCGCCGAAGGGCTCAATCTCTGTGGGGTGATTGTGGGTTTCGTTTTTAAACATTAAAAGCCAGTCCGCGGGTTCACCGTCCACTGTGGCAGTGATTTTCACAGAGCAGGCGTTGATTTCCTCGGATTCGTCCAGTTTGGATAAAAGACCGCGCTTTTTCAGGGTTTTCATGCCCATGGTGGCGATGTCCATCAGGGTCTGGGGGCGAACCGCCGCCTGTTCCGGCCCGTAGACTTCTTCCCGCGCGTTCAGATAGGCATCATAGGCATCCTTGACGTCCTTGTCCAAAATGGCAACGCCGTCGATGTGGGTGCCGAAGGTGGTGTGGCGGCAGTGGTCGGACCAGTAGGTATCCACCAGCCGCAGCTCCGTGATGGTGGGCTCCCGCCGCTCCTCCTCCCGGAAATAGGTTTGAAAAAACAAAAGATCCGCTGTGTCCATGGCAAGACCGTACTCGCCGAGCATAGCGGACAGGGCGTCCGCGTCCAAAGAGGTAAAGCCCTCCAGTACAGCCACAGGCGCGGGTTCGGGGTAGCTCTGCGCCAAAGTGGCGGGCTTGTCCATAGAGGCCTCGCGGGACTCCACGGGGTTAATCAGGTAGCTTCTCACCCGCTCCATATCCTGATCGGTCAGCTGCCCCACGAGAATATACACCCGCGCAGCGCAGACAACGGGACGTTCCACGCCAGCCAGAAGCTGAATGCACTGGGCGCAGGAATCGGATCGCTGATCATACTGACCCGGAAGGGGCTCCACCGCCAGGAGGCGGTGTGCTCCGGCGACGGGAGGCAGCGCTTCGTCAAATAACACATCGCTCTGGGGTTCGGAAAAGACCGTGGTCTTTGCCGCCAGATAGACGGGATAATCAATGCCTTCAATGTCATATCGGTTCACAATCCGCAGATGCGCCAGTCCGTTCAGGCCCAGAAGCTCCCGCAGCTCCCGCAGCTTGCCCTTGGCTTCCACGTCAAAGCCGGTTTTTTTCTCCACATAGCAGCGAAATACAAAGTTCATGTTTTCTTTCCTCCAGTTGCTCCATCCGATGCGTTGGCCTTGCTTAAATCATGGCGAAATGACCAAGAACGAGCGATTCTTGTGTCAGGAAAGGAGAGATTTCGTAGGCATAAGTTGTGCTTTACGGCGAGAAAGTATGCTGTCGCACGGCACGAATTATAAAGTCGTGATTAGGATGATTCACCATGGTTCAAATAAAGCCTGATTCTATTTTACTGCTTCAACTGCCAATTTTCCAGCCCATAAAACACATTTTGTCGGGTCGGGGACAGGCCGGTGAGCATGCCCCAGCGCGTGAGCACCGAATTGGTTTTGAAACAGAGCACGGCAAAGGGCGCCTCCTCCGCCAAGGTCTCACTCAGGGCATATGCCGCGTCAGCGCGGCTGTCGTCGTCCGAGATGAGAAAGGTGTTCAGCAGAGAGACCGCGTTCTGACTGTAATAACCCCCGTAGTTGAGCGCGCCGCCGGACGTGATCAGCGGGGAAAGGTTAAAATCCGCCGTCAGCTTAACCTCGCCGAGAAAGACGTCGAAGTCCTTGCTTTTCAGCGCGGAGAGATAGTCCTCATAGGAAAGTTTTTGCAGGTCAACCGTAATGCCCAGCCCTTCAAGCTGCTCCGCCAGATATTCCGCCACCGCCACCTTGAAGCTGTTGTCGGTGTTGATTACCAGCGTGAGAGAGAGCGCTTTGCGCCCGTTGTACAGCGTCCCGTCGGTTCCCGCCGTATAGCCCGCGTCCGACAGGGCGGTTAGCATGTTCTGAGGGGAATAGGAGAGCGTCTCGGCCAGTGTCTGACTGTAAAGCGTCGAAACTGGGGAAAAGGGCAGCTCGGCTTCCACCGCGTGTCCGGCCAGGAGGGACGCGGTGATCTCTCCGCGGTTTAGCCCCATGGACAGAGCCTTGCGAACCGCCGCGGTTTTGCATACTCCTTCCGAGCAGTTAAACCCCAGGTACAGCATGGTGGTGGTGTTATATTCCCAGGTATCGTAGCCCGAGGAAAAACCAAGGCTGTTGGTGCCGGTCAGGTCACTGGACACCAAGGAGATTTCTCCGGTCTCAAAGACGGAAATGAGATCGGAGGCGCTGGAAATGGCGTAAAGCGGAATGGTATCCTGAAAAAAAGTTACGGTGCGCCACGAGTGGGAGTTGCGAACCAGGCTGAGGCTGTCTGAAGTGCCGGAGAACCGGAACGGCCCCGTACCCAGTGGGATATCCCCGCTTTGTTCCCGGATAATGGGGAAATCCAGAAGCACTGGGAAATTACTGTTTGCCTGCTTGAGCACCACAACCACGGAATCTCCCGAGGCGGTAACCGAGGAGACACCGGAAAAACGGGCGGCGTACTGAGAGGAGGAGCGGGCCTCATTGAAGGAAGTAACCACATCGTCCGCCGTCAGCGGAGAACCGTCGGAAAAGGTGACGCCGCTCCGGAGAGTGAAGGTCCACTGAAGATAGTCCGCGCTGGCGGACGCGTTCAGGCAAAGCACGTTTTCCACCTGAAACTGATCGTCCAGCTCAAACAGACCCTCATAGACCAGTGGCGCGATGGTGAGATTCACCCGGTTGTCTGAGGTGATGGGGTGAAGGGAATCGGAGGGGTAATAGGGCAGGGCAAAGACAGCCGCCTGCGCAGCTTCGGTCTGCGTGCCGGAGGCAGTGCTCTCAGCGGAGGCCGTATCGCTGCTGGTAACGGCGACGCTCTCCTGCGGATCACCGCAGGCCGCCATGGAGAGAATCAGAACAAGAGAGAGAAAAAGCGTCAGTTTACGTCTCATATTGATTGCTCCTGTGCCTGCCAGGCGAGTTCTCCCTGATACCAGCCTGTAATTCCTTCTTTTTTCGCCAGATAACCGTGTCGGGTTTTTGTAATGATGGAGAGCCGGTCTCCCGGGGATACGGGCAGCCGGTAATCCGTGGAGTCGATGCATTGGGATTCATCGTCGTCCGGAGTCATGAGGTGGGACGTGAGAATGGGAAGCACACTCCCGGAGGATTTGTGGCGGCAGAGGGTAAATTCGCCCTGACGCTCCAGTATTTCCACCAGATTGTCCGAGAACTTGATCACCGTCCACTGTACGCTTGCCTCCTGGGATGTCAGCGCAACCGCCACGGGAAAGTGATCATACCGCGTCCAGGTAAAATCCTCCCGGTTCCCGTCGGGAAGAATCAAAGCGTTGAGCTGGCCGTCCTCCTTGAGGACGCAGCCGCCGTCGATGGCGATCACATGACGATCCTCCGCCACCAGCGGGTCGCAGCAGGCGATATCGTCCCGGTAAAGGGAGGTGGGCCAGTGTCCCACCACCACCCATTTCCGAAAGGAATAGCCCTGACTGAAAAAATGGTCGTTTTTCATACAGCTCCAGCGGTCCAGCTGATCCAATTCGGTTTCCCTGGGGATGCCCCCATGTACAAAAATGTGGCGCTGGGTTTCGAGAATGGTGGGCAGATTTCCCATAAAATGAAGCTCCGCGGCAAAGCGCTCCCGGGCGGCGCGGCGGAGCTGGGGGATTTCCTCGGGACAGGTAAGACCGAAGCCCAGCTCCGCCTGCATATCGCTGAAGGTGACGCGCCCCTTGCGGTTTTGAAGAATGCGGAACACAAGCTCGTCGGGCAGCGATGAAAATAGAGCGTCCACATCCCAGTTTCCCTGGAGCGGATAGACCGTGTGGGTGGTGCACAATTCCATCAAATAGCGGATGGTATCCAGGTTGCGGGGGCCGCGCTCCAGAATATCACCAATCAAAATGAGGATGTCGGCGGTGGAAAACTGCACCTTGCGCAGAAGTGCCGTTAAATAGTCCAGATTCCCATGGATATCGCTGACGGCAATCACCCTGCGCCCCGCGGGCAGAATGATTTGCTTCAAGACAGCGTTCTCCATGGGAATCCTCCTACGATAGTCAGCAAAGGGCGATCATGGCAGCCTGAGAACCCCGGTCGGTTCCGTGGACGCGGTGGCTCCAGTATTGATCGGGATGACAGGCGGTGCACACATCGCTGACGGCGATATGGCTCTTCCACAGTCCGGCCCGTTCAAGCAGATCCGCGTTGATGCCCTTCAGGTCAACATTAAATTTTCCGGCCGGCCGGGTCTGAATGAAGGGAAACACCGAGGCGCCCAAAGCCTCCGTCAGGGCGTTGGGCACATCCTCGTGGGTTTCAAAATGGCACTGCCCGATGCCCGGGCCGATGGCCGCGAGAATCTGCTCCGGGTGGCAGCCAAAGACGGAGGTCATGCGCTCCACGGCGTGGGAGACGATGCCCGCCGCCGTGCCGCGCCAGCCCGCATGAACAGCGGCGACAACCCTGCGCTCCGGGTCGTAGAGCAGAATGGGGATGCAGTCTGCCGTAAACACCACCAGCAGCATTCCAGGCACGTCGGTGATCAGTCCGTCTCCTTCCTCCGTGGGGGGGGAGAGGCCGCGGCTGCCGTCCGCTGAGGTAATCAGGCGGATGATGTTCCCGTGAGTCTGGCGGTTCATAATAATCCGATCGTCCTGATACCCGATGGCGTCCAGAAAACGGCGGTAATTCTCCTGTACCCGGGACAGGTCGTCTCCACGGGAAAAGCCCAGGTTCATGCTGGCCCAAGGACCTTCGCTGACGCCGCCCGCCCGGGTGGAAAACCCATGGCAGACACCGCCCGCGGCAGTGAAGCCGTCGGCAGTGAGATAATGAACGCCATTGTAATTCCGCTCAAGCAAATTCATAAAAAGTCCCTTCCAACGAGGAAGCTTACACGTCCTCGTTCATACCACAGCACTTCTTATACTTCTTGCCGCTGCCGCAGGGGCAGGGGTCGTTGCGTCCCGGCCGATCCGCTTTGCGCACAGGCTGCTTCTTTTCGGAGCCGTCGTCGCCGCTGGATTCGCCGGTGACCTTTGCCACCCGCTCGCGCTTGACCTCGCCCTGAGGCTGTACGCGGGCCAGGAAGATCCGGCGTACGGTTTCATCCTGAATGGCTGCGATCATCTCTTCGAACATCTCGTAGCCCTCGTGCTTATAGGCGACCACGGGATCTGTCTGGGCATATGCCCGCAGGCCGATGCCCTGACGCAGCTCGGTCATGGCGTCGATGTGCTCCATCCAGTATTCATCCACCGTACGCAGCATCATAACGCGCTCCACCTCACGCATCAGAGGGGAGCCCAGAGAGGTTTCCTTGGCGGCGTAGACCGCCTCGGCCCGCTCAAACAGCAGAGCGCTCAGCTCAGAGGGAGTCTTGGCAGTCAGCTCCTCATCGGAGAAGCTCAGCTCGCCCGGTGTAAGGAACATGCCCAGGTACGGGGTAATGATCTCTTTCCAGATACTTTCATTAATATGCTTCAGTTCGCCGAACTGTCCCTTGACCGCGTTGTCAACGGAGTTTTTCAGCATGGTGCTGATATTCTCCTGCAAATCGTCCCCGTTGAGGACGTTGCGGCGCTGGCCGTAGATGACCTCGCGCTGGGTATTCATGACGTCGTCGTACTGCAGCACGTTTTTACGGGTCTGGAAGTTGCGGGACTCCACACGCTTTTGAGCCTTTTCAATAGCGTTGGAGAGCATTTTCTGATCAATGGGGGTATCCTCGTCCACGCCCAGGCTTTCCATCATGTTCTGGATGCGCTCGGAGCCGAACAGGCGCAGGATATCGTCCTCCAGGCTGAGAAAGAAGCGGCTTTCGCCGGGGTCGCCCTGACGGCCGGAACGGCCGCGCAGCTGGTTGTCGATACGGCGGGACTCGTGGCGCTCCGTGCCCAGAATGAACAGGCCTCCGGCGGCACAGACGGCCTCCGCCTCGCCCTTGATGGTTTCCTTATGCTTCTGCTCAGATTCGGTGAACAGCTTGCGGGCATTGAGAATATCCTCGTTGTCGGTATCGGCGAAGCCGGTGGCGTCAGCGATGACCTCCTCGCTGTAGCCCGCTTTGCGGAGCTCGGCCTTGGCCAGATACTCCGCGTTGCCGCCCAGCACGATGTCGGTACCGCGTCCGGCCATGTTGGTGGCCACGGTCACGGAGCTCAACTTGCCGGCCTGTGCGATGATTTCCGCTTCCTTTTCGTGGTTCTTGGCGTTTAAGACGTTGTGCTTGATGCCGCGCTTGGCGAGCATCTTGGATACCAGCTCGGATTTTTCGATGGAGACGGTACCCACCAGCACCGGCTGACCCTTCTTATGGCACTCCTCGATCTGGTTGATGATGGCTCGGTATTTACCGTCCTGGTTTTTGTATACCACATCGGGGCGATCCATGCGGACAAGCGGCTTGTTGGTGGGGATTTCAATAATATCCAGAGAATAAATCTGCCCAAATTCCTCTTCCTCGGTCATGGCGGTGCCGGTCATGCCGGAGAGCTTGTCATAAAGGCGGAAATAGTTCTGGAAGGTGATGGTGGCGAGGGTTTTGGATTCCCGGGCCACGGTGACCCGCTCCTTGGCCTCGATGGCCTGATGAAGACCTTCGTTATAGCGGCGGCCGTACATGAGACGACCGGTAAACTCGTCGACGATGATGACCTCGCCGTCCTTCACCACGTAATCCGTGTCGCGATGCATCACACCCCAGGCGCGGATGGCCTGATTGACGTGGTGCAGCAGTGTGGTGTTCTCGGCATCGGAAAGGTTTGTGACGTTAAAGCGCTGCTCTGCCTTCTCAATACCCCGAGCGGTGAGGGTAGCGGTGCGGGCCTTTTCATCCACCACGTAGTCCGCGTCGAGATCGGAGCTCTCCTCCTCCTTGACATCCACGGACGCCACGCGCAGGCATTGCAGACGGGAGACAAAATCGTTGACCAAAGTGTAAAGCTCAGTAGATTTGTCGCCCTGGCCGGAAATAATGAGGGGGGTGCGGGCCTCATCAATGAGGATGGAGTCCACCTCATCCACGATGGCAAAAATCTGCCCCCGCTGGGTGAGCTCGGTCTCATAAATTGCCATGTTGTCGCGGAGATAGTCAAAGCCGAATTCGTTGTTGGTGCCGTAAGTAATATCTGCGGCATATGCGGCACGCTTGATCTTCTTGTCGCCGCCGTGGACAACAAGGCCGACGGTCAGACCCAAAAAGCGATAAACCTTGCCCATCCACTCGGAGTCGCGGCGGGCCAGGTAATCATTCACGGTAATGATGTGGACGCCGTAGCCGGCAAGGGCGTTCAGATAGGCGGGCAGGGTTGCCACCAGGGTTTTTCCTTCGCCGGTTTTCATCTCGGCGATGCGTCCCTGGTGAAGGACGATGCCGCCGATGAGCTGCACGGGGTACGGACGCATACCCAGCACGCGCCACGCGGCCTCCCGGGCTGTGGCAAAGGCCTCGGGAAGAATGTCGTCAAGCGTTTCTCCCTTTGCCAGACGCTCCTTGAAATAGGGGGTCTTTGCCTGAAGCTCCGCATCCGTCAGAGACTTGTATTCGTCCTCCAACGCCTCAATATTTCTGACGATGGGGGCGATTGCCTTCAGCTCCCGTTTGGAGTGGGAGCCGAATAACGATTTGACAAAGCTCATGATCTATAGTCACCTTTCTTTTGTGTAGGGTACTCACATCGATAGACGGAACCTAGTATAGCACATGTCATGGCAAGAAGAAAGAGAAAAATTCTTGCATTTGACACAGTTTACGGTTTATTAAAAATCTGTGGCGCCTATCCGACGATTTTTCCGTCATACAGGTCGACAGCGGCGATGACTATTTCCTCGCCCGCCCGCAGATAGTCGCTATCCGATGCTTCCGAAGTGGGGCTGACCAGATAATAACCCTCTCCGCTGTAAATGATATCCACCGGCTTGAATTTGGCCTGAAGTCCCGTTACCGTATACACACCGGAGCGGCCGGTTTCGTCAAAGCGGATGGCGTCGGTGGGCACGCGGATTCCGCTGTAAGTGGTGAACACAAGCTCCGCCGTCTGCTTGCGCAGCAGGGTGATATCCGCAAGGCAGGTATCGGTGGAGAAGACCACCACACACTGCCCGTCCTCCGTCTCGCTGACGCGGTCCACCGTCATGGAGATCTCACCGGTATAATCCTGTGAAAACACCAGATCGGCGGTGCTCTCCAATCTTGAGGCGGAGGCCTCGTCCATTACTGCGGCAAAATACCAGTTGATTCCCGTGATGATTTTTCCAAGGCTGCCGCTGGAAGCAGTGACGGACTGGGAGAGCAGCGACTGAAGGCTTGATACGGTCAGGCTGTCCAGATCGGAAGGAGTAATGAGGCTCTCATAGCCGTCCACCGAGCCGGAAAACAACCCCGAGCAGGGCGCTGTGACCGACGTGGTATCAAGAGAAGACTGAGAGGAGAGCTGACTGATCTGGGTGCTGTAGTTGTTGATCTGAGTTTGGATGTCCGTCAGGCTCTCTCCGTTTTCGTCAAATAAATAGCTGTGCTTGAGAGTCAGGCTTTTCAGATTGAGAGCGCTGTCGTCCAGATCGGACAGATCACCCTGGGATACCTCGGTATGAAGCTTGGCGATGGCGGCTATGATGCTCGCGTCCATGGAGGAGGCGTCCTCCGCGCTGCCGGAGCTGCTCAGGGCGTACTCCAGCTGTTCCTTCTCATCCTCCAGTGCTTCCATCTGCTGTTTACGCAGCAGGGCGTCCTGGCTGCTGTAGAGCAGCGCCACCTGCTGCTGATTAGCGACATTTTCCCCCTCGCTGCAAAGCTGCTCCACCAGGGTTCCCGCTCCTGTCAGCACAGTCTCCGAGCGGACGACCAGACCCTCAATCTCCTGGCTGTCGTTGACTGTCTGGGAATAGGCGATGGCGGTACGAAAAGGGTTATTGATACTCTGCCACAGGTATACCCCGATATAGGTGACGATGGTAACCATCAGAAGAAGCATCAGCGCCTTAGTAAGGGGTTTTCCCTGCCTCATTTGTTTGGTTCCTCCTTGGGAATGAAACGCGCCCCGCGCTGCGGGGCATATTCAAACGGCGGCAAGGACTGTTCCCTTGCCGCCGGGTGTTACAGACTGCGGTCAGTTGCCGTCCGGCTCCTCATCCAGAGAGAGCGGACGCTCCGGAACAATGGTGGAGATAGCGTGCTTATAAATCATCTGCTGCTTCCCATCCGTGACCAGAATCACCACAAAAGCGTCGAAGCCGGTGATTGTCCCGCGAAGCTGATAGCCGTTCACCAAAAACACAATGACCGAGAAATGAGCACGGCGGGCGCGGGTCAGAAAGATATCCTGTAAATTATTTGATTTTTGCATGATGTACGCACTCCTTTTTTTCTTTCCGTATTCAGTATGCTGAATCGTGCTTGGACAGGCTGTAGATGGAGCTATTATATACCAAAATCTGTAACTTGATCGATCGAAAAGTGTCGAAGCGCTTCAAAATTCATCGCCTCGTCCCAATAAAACCATCTGGTATCCGGATTTCTGCGGAACCAGGTCAGCTGGCGCTTTGCGTACTGGCGGCTGCGGAGCTTGACCTCTTCCGCGCCCTCGGCCGGGGAACGCCCCTCCGCCAGGGCGGACGCCAGTTCCTTGTATCCAATGGCCTGCATGGCGGTGCAAGACGGGTCAATGCCGTCCCCGAGAAGTCCCCGCACCTCTTTCTCCAGGCCGTTTGCCATCATCTCGTCTACCCTGCGGTCAATCCGGGCCCACATCGCCGCTCTGTCGTGAAACGCAAGACCCAGAGTCAGCGCATGGTAGCGCGGCGGTAGCGCGGCGGTTTCCTCGTTATGCTCGGAAATGGTTTTTCCGGTTTCATACCATACCTCCAGCGCACGGATGATGCGTTTTTCGTCGTTGGGATGCAGCCGTGCTGCCGTGCTCGGGTCAACAGCCCTCAGCTCCGCCAAAAGCGGTTCCAGCCCCTGCTGGAGGGCAAACTGCCGCAGCCGCGCACGATGCCCGCTGTCTGGATGAAACGCGGCAAACTCCCGGCCCGCCGCCAACGCGTCGATATACAGCCCCGTGCCGCCCGCCACAATGGGAATCTTGCCCCGGGAGAGAATGGCGTCTACGCAGGGGATGGCCTCCGACACATACCGGGCAACGGAATATGCCTCCCAGGGCTCCGCCACGTCCAGCATATGGTGGGGAACGCCTCTGCGCTCCGCCATGGTGGGCTTCGCCGTGCCGATGTCCATGCTTCGGTAAACCTGCATGGAATCCGCCGAAATCACCTCTCCGTTCAGCAGCAGGGCAAGCTCCGCCGCCAGCTGTGTTTTCCCCGAGGCGGTGGGACCCACAATGCAGAGGATGGTTCCAACGGGTTCGGTCATGGTTGCGTTCCTTTCCTGGCGGTTTTACTGTGGTCGCAACACCATTATACTCCTTTTTTTTCCCATAGACAAGCTGAAGTTGCATTTGCAATTTTAAATCACATATGATATCATAACAAAAATCAAGTTGATTCATTCAGGGGAGGTTTTCTTAGTTGGAACAGATCGGAGATTTAAAATCACGTATGCTGCAGGAGCGCCCCGTGGAATGGGACGATCTTCCGGATCTCAATCTTTACATGGATCAGGTGGTGTCCTACCTCCCCCGCCAGCTGATTCATTACGGGGAGGGCGAGACCCTCACCCCGGCCATGGTGAATAACTATATAAAGGATGGGCTTCTCCCCCGGGCTCAGGGGAAAAAATATGACCGCACCCATCTGGGATATCTGACCGCCATCTGCGCCCTGAAGCCGGTTTTGTCGGTGAAGGAAATCTGTCAGCTGCTGGGAGCCTGCGGAGAGGGAAAAGAGCCTCAGGCGATGTATGAGATGTTTCTGGGTGAGCTGGACGGTGCGCTGACGGAGACGGCTGAATCCCTGCATGAGACCGTTTCCCCGGAAGAGCTGCCCCGTCTGGCGCTGGGACTTGCGCTGCGCAGCTATGCCGACAAGCTGGCCTGCGAGCGGGTGCTCGATATTTTAGCGGGAGGAAGCGTTCATGAATGAATTTGTGATTGTGACCGATTCCGCCGCTGACCTCTCGCCCGAGCTGATTGAGGAAATGGAGACGGTTGTCATCCCCCTGACGTACAACATTCAGGGCAGGGATAATCCCAACTATCCCGATCACCGGGAAATGGACCCACACACTTTTTATGAGCTGCTGCGGCGGGGCGAGCCCGCCACCACCGCCGCTATCAATGTCAGCGCTTATACCGAGACACTGACGCCCATTCTGGAAGCAGGGAAGGATATCCTTCTGATGGTGTTTTCCTCCGGACTGTCTACCACCTATCAATCCGCCCTGATCGCGGCAGAGGAGCTGCGGGAGGCGTTTCCCCAACGGGTCATCCGCACGGTGGATACCCTCTGCGCGTCGCTGGGGCAGGGACTTTTGGTCTGGCACGCCTGCCGGAAACGGGGGGAGGGGCTGACCCTGGACGAGGTGTGTGCCTGGGCGGAGGAGAACAAGCTGCACCTGTGCCACTGGTTCACCGTGGACGACCTCAATCATTTAAAGCGCGGGGGCCGGGTTTCCGCGGCCACCGCCTTGCTGGGCACCATGCTTTCCATCAAGCCCGTCCTTCATGTGGACGACGAGGGGCATCTGATCAACATGTCAAAGGTGAGAGGCCGGGCAGCGGCTCTGTCCGCGCTGGTGGATCAGATGGAGAACACTGCCGTTGAGCCAGCGGGGCAGACTGTTTTTATCAGCCACGGCGACGCGCCGGACGACGCGCGGCTGGTGGCGGAGGACGTGAAGGCCCGGTTCGGGGTGGGGCGGGTGGTTATCAATACCATTGGCCCGGTGATCGGCGCCCACAGCGGCCCCGGCACCATCGCGCTGTTTTTCCTTGGCACAAACCGATAATCCGGAGGTTGGAATGGACGATATTACCTGGCTTGAAATTAGCATTGACGCCCCGGCGGCGGAGCTGGAGCTTCTCTCCGCTCAGCTGACCGCCAACGGCCTGACCGGCTTGGTCATTGAGGATGAGGCGGATTTTCAGCAATTTTTGGAACAGAACCATCAGTATTGGGATTTCGTGGACGATGAGCTGCTAAACGCCATGAAGGGTGTTGCCCGCGTCAAATTTTATGTCACGGATGACGAGGAAGGGCAGCGGCAATTGAGCCGCTACACTGTGGGGCTGGAGGGCTATTCCTATGCCAGCCGCCCGTTGAAGGAGCACGACTGGGCCACCAGCTGGCAGAAGTATTATAAGCCGCTTGCCGTGGGGGAGCGGATTTATATCGTGCCTCAGTGGGAGCGGGAAATCCCTGTGCCGGAGGGGCGCACCGCGGTCTATTTAAATCCTGGACTGACCTTCGGCACCGGAGGCCACGCTTCCACCCAGCTGTGTCTGGAGGGGCTGGAGCATATCAGCCGTCCGGGGTGTACCGTGCTGGATCTGGGCTGCGGCAGCGGAATTCTCTCCGTGGCGGCCCTGTGCCTAGGGGCGTCCCGCGCCGTGGGCGTGGACATTGACCCCAAGGCGGTGGATGTGGCCTATGAAAACGCTGGCCTCAACGGCATCGGGCGCGACCGTTATCTGGTTCGGGCAGGTAATGTACTGGCCGACGAAGGGCTGGTGAGCGAGCTGGCCCGGGAGCGGTATGATATTATACTGGCCAACATTGTGGCCGATGTGATTATTCCCCTGTCCGCATTTGCCCGCCGCTTGATGAAGGAGGGCGCCGTGTTCCTCTGTTCCGGCATCATTGACCAGCGGGCGGGCGAGGTGGAAGCCGCGCTGGTGAAAAACGGATTTACCATCATGGAGCGCAGAGAGAAGAACGGCTGGGTGGCCCTGACCGCCCAATAGGCCCCGTTTCAGGCAATTGGTGATTTTTGAAATTCATGATTGACAAAGTGTGAGAAGTTCGATATACTATCAAAGCCGCTTTGAATGGGTTATAAGCGGGACAAACCGTCCTCACCCCCGACAGCGAGTCCGTGATAAAGGAAAGAGGTGCAACGCACATGCAAGCAATTATTGAAACCGGCGGCAAGCAGTACAAGGTTGCCGAAGGCGACGTCGTCTACATTGAGAAGCTGCCCGTGGATTCCGGAGACACCGTCAAGTTTGACCGCGTTTTGGCGGTTCTGGACGGAGAGAAGGCCACTTTCGGCGCTCCCGTGGTTTCCGGCGCGACCGTGGAGGCCAGCGTGGTGAAGAATGGCAGAGGCAAGAAGGTTCTGGTCTTTAAGTACAAGGCCAAGAAGAACTACCGCCGCCGCCAGGGTCATCGCCAGCCCTACACCAAGATTGAGATCACTAAGGTCAACGCTTAACCGGCATGACCACCGTTACGTTTTTTTCTGAGGAGGAGCGCGTTACCGGCTTTTCCGTCTCAGGACACAGCGGCTACGCCCCCGAGGGCGCGGACATTGTCTGCGCCGCGGTTACCAGCGCCGTGCGTCTGGCGGAGTGCACCATAAACGAGGTGCTGGGGCTGGAGGCCTCGGTGAAGGCCAGGCAGAAGGATGCGTTTATTTCCATCAGGCTTCCCAGAGCTCTGGGCGATAGCAGCGACAGCGTTTGTCAGGCGCTCCTGACGGGCATGATGGTCTATCTGACCCAGCTGCATGAGGAATACCCGGAGCATTTACTTGTATTAGAACATGACGATTCGGAGGTGTAATACCATGTTGAATATCGGACTTCAATTTTTCGCCCATAAAAAGGGCGGCGGCTCCACCAAGAACGGCCGTGACTCCAATTCCAAGCGCCTTGGAGTCAAGCGCGGCGACGGTCAGTTTGTTCTGGCCGGCAACATTCTGGTGCGCCAGCGCGGAACCCACATCCATCCCGGCGTGAACGTCGGCAAGGGCAGCGACGATACCCTGTTTGCCACGAAAGACGGAAGAGTCAAATTCGAGCGTCTGGGTAAGGATCGCAAGCAGGTCTCCATTGTTGAGGAGATTGCGCAGTAACAACCGTGCATATGAGAGGGGCTGTCGCGGCCGATTGAAAAATCGTATGCGGCAGCTCTTTTTCTTTGGTATGAGAGCACGGCAATTTGGAAAAACTCAAGTATCTTCTTTTGGAAGGAGTGTTTGTATGCCAGCATTTATCGATACCGCAAAGATCAGCGTCCGCGCCGGAAACGGCGGAAACGGAGCCGTCTCCTTCCATCGGGAGAAGTACGTGGCCGCGGGAGGACCCGACGGTGGGGATGGGGGCAAGGGCGGTAATATTGTCCTTCAAACTGATAGCCATATGTCCACGCTAATGGATTTTCGCTACAAGCGAAAGTACACGGCGGAAAACGGGGCGGACGGCAGTCAACGTCAGCGCACCGGCAAGGACGGAGCCGATCTGGTGATCCGCGTGCCCATAGGCACTGTGGTGCGGGACGCGGAGACCCGCGAAGTTATGAAGGATATGTCCGACGAGGAGCCCTTTATTCTGGCCAAAGGCGGAAAAGGGGGCTGGGGCAATCAGCACTTTGCCACACCCACCCGCCAGGCGCCCCGCTTTGCCAAGGGTGGACTGATGGGTGAGAGCCGGGAGGTGGCGCTGGAGCTTAAGCTGCTGGCGGATGTGGGGCTGGTGGGATTCCCCAACGTGGGAAAATCCACGCTGCTCTCGGTGGTCAGCAAGGCGCAGCCCAAGATCGCCAATTATCATTTTACCACCCTTTTTCCCAATTTGGGTGTGGTCTATGTGGAAGAGGGAGTTTCCTTTGTGATGGCGGACATCCCCGGCATCATTGAGGGAGCATCGGAGGGAGCGGGTCTGGGCCATGACTTCCTGCGCCATATTGACCGATGCCGCCTGCTGATCCATGTGGTGGATGTGTCGGGCAGCGAGGGGCGAAACCCGGTGGAGGACTTTATCGCCATCAATCAGGAGCTCTATCAGTATTCCCCAGAGCTTGCCCAGCGCCCGATGATCGTGGTGGGAAACAAGGTGGATATCGCCGAGAACCGCGACGACATTGAGCTGTTAAAGGGACATGCCGAGGCACTGGGACTGCCCTTTTTCGAGCTCTCCGCCGCTGCTCATCAGGGGGTGCGGGAGCTTGTGTTCGCCGCCGCCCAGCGGTTGAAAACGCTTCCTCCCGTCAAGGTGTTCGAGCCGGACTATGTTCCGCGGCTTCCGGAGGTGGATCTGTCGGAGCCTCTCTCCGTCCAGCAGGAGGACGGCCTTTGGCTGATCGAGGGGCCATGGCTCCAGCGGCTGATGTCCAACGTCAACTTCGGCGACTATGAGTCCCGCAACTGGTTCGATAAAAAGCTCAGGGAGTCCGGCCTGTTTGACCGGCTGGAGGAGATGGGCATTCAGGACGGCGACATCGTCTCCATGTATAACTGGGAATTTCAGTATCAAAAATAAAAAAGATACCGCCAACCGTTTTGAACAAACGGTTGGCGGTATCTGCGTTTGGCCTCTTCTTCTGATCCAATGTGGGCAGATGCCCCGGTTTAATCGGAGCTGTCGTCGGACAGAGTAATGCCTGTGGTTCCGATTTCTACACACTTCCATCCGTCAACGGTTTTCTGCAACTCCACCTGCCTGGTAACCAGCCACATGCCTTGCGCGGTTCCGCTCTCCGCAAGTTCCATACCGTCGCCTACCCGCCATGCTCCGGAGGTTTCGTCCACCGGAGTGACAGCCAGAACTAGGGTGAAGCAGAAACGATTGGCATCCGCCGAGGTTTCGTAGATTTCCGAGCTGTAAAGCTGGGCGGCGGTGACTGCATAGGAACTCCCCGGTGCAAACGTGAGGTAAGCCGCAGCCAGAGCCTCTCCATAGGCGCTGGCAACCTTTGAAGCATTGGCGGTCTCACGGCTGATGGAAATGCCGTCCACCGCCGCCTGATACTCCAGATTGTCATACCAGCCCCGGAACAGCTCCGCAACAGTGGACTGGCCGCTTTGCGGAGTGGCGGTGAACCACCGCTCCACGCCGTCCTGATAATAGTAGACCAGATTCCCTTCAGAGAAAAACTGAAAATAATTTGAACCAATGCCGTTGGAGATGGTAACGATGTAATCGGACGTTTCGGGAACCGTCTCTTCCGGAAGCTCGTCCCAGCTGTAGGAACCGGAGAGGCATTGCTCATAGTACTGCCCGGCGGAGCTCTCATCGGACAATTCCTTATCCTTCCAGCCTTTGCTGTCGGCAAGTTGCAGCGACAGGTATACAACATCACCGTTTCCGATATTTTCGGCAAACAGTGCGGCAATTTGATCGTTTAGATCGATGTCGGCAGAGACAGACGTTGTTTCGGTTTCGGAAGCCGTGCTCGAAGCGGTTTCCTCGGAGGTACCGCTCGTCTCTTCTCTCTGGAAACAGCCCGTCAGAGAAACGGTCATCAAGAGTGCGATCACAGCCGGAACCAGACGGTACGGCGTTTGTCCTGCAGCGGATAAGCGGCGGAACAGCATAAAAAATCCTCCCTGCCACATTTGGGCACTGAAAAATAGCAGATGTTATCATTATAACAGAAGATGATTCAATTTTCAACCATGCAGCCTCCGCGAGCTGATCTGCGGCCTTATGCTTCCTTGCGGAGGTATCAATTGGAGGCGGTTAACCGTTCGGGCGGCTGACGCTTTAATAGGATTTTAATATAATTTAATCGATTATATACATTGACAGGCGAGGTATATCGTGATAGAATCACATCATTAACAGGAGGTGACTCATATGTCCATCACATCGGATACACTTCGAGGTCATACCGACGCGATTATCTTAACCCGGCTGCTTGCCGGGGATAGTTATGGCTATGCAATCAATAAAGGAGTTCAGGAGTGTACGGGCGGAGCCCACAGCTTTAAGGAAGCGACGCTCTACACCGCCTTCCGCCGGCTGGAGGAGAACGGATTGATCCGTTCCTACTGGGGCGACGAGGGCAGCGGCGCCCGGAGACGCTATTACGCAATTACCGCCGAGGGCAGGCAGGCCTGCCGTCAGCATGTGGAAGAATGGGAGAGTACCAAGCATCTGTTGGATGCGATGCTCTCAGACGCTTGAAAGGAAGTAATGCATATGGAAACCATTCGTGATAATATTCGCGACGCGATAGAGAGCCTGCTGGTGGATGCCGTTGACAGCGCCGCAAAAAGTGAAGTCATTGACGAGCTCACCGATACCCTCTGCGCCAAGTATGAGGATTTGCTGGCTCAGGGCATGGACGAGGACTCGGCCTTTGATCAAGTGCTCTCGGGTATCGGCGATGTGGATGAGCTTGTGGCGTTCATCAACGCGTCCGCTGCCCAGGAGTCCCAGAGCCATTTTGATTTCGACGCAGCGTTTCAAGGCTTTGAACAGATTATGGGGCAGGTCAAAAGCGCCATTAACCAGGCGAAGGAGCCCATCAAAGACGCCTTCCACCAGGCCAAAGGCCCGATTAAGGATGCGGTTCATCAGGCAAAGGGTCCGATTAAAGACGCGGTGAATCAGGCGAAGGGACCTGTGATGGACGCGGTTCATCAGGCCAAAGGGCCGATTAAGGACGCCGCAAAGGAGTTTACGGAGAATATCCGCAAGGTCGGTCATGATTTCAATGCCGCGACCCGCTCCCACGGACAATACCGGTACGACCGGTCCATCTCCTCCGACGGCATCCGGGGCATTGACATCCATACCACCAGCGGAGATGTCACCGTCGGTTTCTCTGAGGATGACAATATTTATATTGTCGAGTGGACTAAAACGCCGCTGGAAGAGGATCATCAGGCGGAGGTCACCGTCCGCCCCGACGGCGTGTTGTGCGTCTCTCAGGGGCGCTCTGCCGCCAGTTCCATCTTCTTTGGCTGGGGGATGCTCAATTCCGATCTGGAAATTTTTCTTCCCCGCAAAAACTGGAGCTTTGTCCGGGTGAATACCAGCAGCGGGGATATTGATTTCGGTCCGGGCATTTCTCTGGACAGCCTGAGCGTGCGCACCGGCAGCGGGGATCTCTCCTGCCAGGCGGCGGCCTGCGGAGCTCTTACCACCCATACCATCAGCGGCGACGTCAACTGCTCCGGCGTGACGGGCACTGTGAGTGCCGAGAGCACCAGCGGCGATATTTTACTGGCGGGTACGCCGACGCAGGTTTCCGCCAAGATGATCAGCGGCGATCTGAACCTGCGCTGTGGCTCCATGCCACAGAGCCTGGATGCTGCCACCGTTTCCGGAGACCTGCGCGTGGCCATTCCCGAAAATGACGGCTTCTCCATCCGCTACCGCAAGGTCAGCGGCAGTCTCCAGAGTGATTTTAACCTGATGACCACGCTCAATTCTCATGAGGGCGAGGCGGTTTACCGCAGCGGCTCCCTCCGGCCGGCTTATACCTTCTCCACCACCAGCGGAGATATCCGCATCACCAGAGTATAACCTCTCCTACTCCATCCTTCCTCTCTATATAGCCAAAGCGCCGCCGGATTCATCCGGCGGCGCTTTGGTCAGTAGTGGTACGTGCTGCCGCCGATAAATTCCCGCAAAAGGGAATCGGGCGCCAGCAGCACCGGATCGATGGGCTCAAAGTATTGAAAGGCGTCAATCAGCTCCAAAAGCTCGCAGCGGCGCTGGTTTTCCGCAGGAACCGCCTCCAGAATCGGTTTGGCGTAGTGGCACATCACCGACACCTCGTAAGGCAATGAGGAGTCAAACACGATTTTCGCCCTGTTTTTATAGGGCGAAATATAGAGCTTCTCTCCCCTGCGGACATTGGCCCACATGGCAAGCGTCGCAGCGACGCCGGTGCCGCGGAAATTGTAGTCCCGCACGGCGCGCCGGGTGAGTCGCATCCAGGTGCCCTTGAAGCGCACCTCCTCCCCGTCGCATACGTTGCTGCGGGCGGAGATATAGACGGTCATCGCCTCGGGATGCCGCCCGGCGATGGAATCGTTCAGAGCATGTATGCCCTCGAAGATGGCTACCTCGTTGTCTCTCAGGTGGAGCCGCTTGCACAGATTCGCGCTGCGCATCTGGCGGGCGAATTCAAACTTCGGCACTGCGATTTCATCACCGCGCTCCAGGCACTCAAAATGAGAGACCAGCAGATCCATGTCAAGCAGCAGCGGGGATTCATAATCAATGTCCCCCGTCTCGGTGTGGGGCGCGGTATTGGGGTCACAGGAGTTAAAATAATTGTCCAGTGAGATGGTGTGGCTCAGAATGCCCCGGGAGGACAGCTCCTCCTCAATTTTCATGGCGGTGGTGGTTTTGCCGGAGCCGGATGGGCCGGAGAGCAGCACAATCCGGCTTTTCTCCAGATTTGCGGTAATACGGTCGGCGGCGCGGGCAACCTTCTGCTTGTAAAGATCGTCGCATTCGGTCAGAAATCCCTGGGCGTCCTCCCGGACGCGGCGGTTGATTTCGCTGAGTTGATAGGCCATATCATTTGCTCCTTTTCCGCTAGGATGTGAGGAAGGCGCTCGATATATTCCCTGGGGTACTTGGGATTGGAAATCCGGCGGATCGCTCCGGTAGCTGGGTTGACCAGCTTTGTGATTCCACCTCCGCCCAGGGCCAGCACGGAGTGCAGCTCTTCCATCATACAAATATTATATATGCTCTGCCGGCCCGGCATGCACCAGCCGACATTCTCAAAGCTTCCCGACATATATTTCTGGCGGTAGAGGTAATAGGGTTTGTATCCGGCCTGAGCCAGAGCGCGCCAGGCGTACTCCAGCATGCTGGTCACCTCCTCCGCCGAGGGCAGGACAAACCGTCCTCCTGTGAGAAGGGAGGAACCCTTTTTCAGCGCCAGCGTGTGCACGGTGATGTTTTCCGGCTCCAGTGACAAAACGGTGTCCAGAGAATGGAAAAAGCCGCCGGGGGTACTGCCGGGCAGTCCGGCGATTAAATCCATATTGACGCTCAGGCTGCCGGTCCGGCGAACCAGCTCATACGCCCGCAGGACGTCCACCGCGGTGTGGGGGCGTCCCATGGCCCGCAGGGCGGCATCCTCCATGGACTGGGGATTCACCGAGGTGCGCCCGGCCCCGCAGGCCGCGATCACCGCCGCCTTTTCCGCCGTAATGGTGTCGGGGCGACCGGCCTCCACGGTGTATTCGGTACAGCGGGACAGGTCGAAGGAATCTCCGACCGCCCCCATCAGCCGCTCCAGCTGGCTGGCGGACAGGGTGGTGGGAGTGCCTCCGCCGATATAGACGGAGCGGACGGTTTTCCCTGTCCGCCTGAGCATCGCGCCCGCCGTATACACCTCTTCCAGAAGTCCCTCCAAAAACGGCTCCACCAGCTTGAGACTGCGGCCTACCTCCGCCGAAACGAAGGAGCAGTACGCGCACCGGCTGGGGCAGAAGGGAATTCCAATGTACAGGGAAATTTCATTCTCGGTCAGTGTCTGCTTTGCCGCAAGGCAGGCATCCGCGCAGCTCATCACCAATTCCAGGCGGCTGGGAGAAACGCGGTAGACTGATTTCATCCTCGTCTCTGCCTGCCCGCGGGTCAGGCCGTGCTCCATGGCTTTGACAGGGAGCTTGACAGGGCGCACCCCGGTCAGGGCACCCCAGGGAGGTTCTTCGCCCAGCGCGTCCGCCGCGGCCCGATAAAAAGAGAGCCGGATCATCCGCTGCAGAACGCGCCCGCGTTCCAGCTCGTCTGAAAGCGCGCGGATCTCCGCCCGGGCGCGCCGCCGGTACTGCTTGCCTTCATGTATCAGCACCGCGCAGGCGGTGACCCACTGTTTCCCGTATGAGAGAGAGGAATACAGGGCGTTCTCGCCTGCTCGCGGCGGAGCCTCTGGATAGAGGGGAGCGTCTCCCGGAAACAGGCTCATCAGCGTCTGCTCCACCGCGTACCGGTAGCTGTGGTTCAGGTAGAGCTTCATTTGCCCATGGCGTCCAGCATATAATAGTTGACCTTGCGCTCATAGTCTAGGGTGGTGGAGCTCTCATGCCCAGGATAAACCTTGTAATCCCCGTCCAGCGCCGCAAGCCGCTTCAGAGACTGAAGAATGACGGTGTGGCTGCCGCCGGGCAGATCGGTGCGTCCGCAGGAGCCGCGAAACAGGGTGTCTCCGGAGAAAAGAACATCCCCCACCTTCAGCGTCACCGAACCGGCTGAATGTCCGGGGGTATGGAGCACCTCCACCGTCAGTCCACCGACGGCTACCGTGTCGCCCTCGACATAGGGAGTGATTGTGCCCATAGAGCTTAAAGTCGGGACGGTCATGCCGAAAATGGTCTCAGTGCTCTGCTGTCCGGCGGTTTCCAGCGGATGGGCATAGACCGGAATGTCCGGGAAAGCCGTCCTCAGCGCCGGAAGTCCTAAAATGTGGTCAAAATGGGCGTGGGTCAGCAGAACCACTACCGGCGTGTAGCCAAGGCCCCGGAGCTGTCCCAAAATATAGTCGCCATCGTCGCCGGGATCAATTACCGCGCATTGTTTGGTGTCCTCGTCTCCTAGAATATAGCAGTTGGTGCCAATTTGCCCAACCTGCAGCGCTCTGATCAGCATGTTCATTCCTCACTTTCTGTTCTCATTATTCCATATCCAAAATCAGGGTTACAGGGCCGTCATTGACCGAGCTGACCTGCATATCGGCTCCGAATTCGCCGTGTTCCACTGGAAAGCCCCGCTCCCGGCAGGCGGACATAAAGGCTTCGTAGAGCGGGATGGCCAGATCGGGCTTCGCCGCGCCGGAAAAGCCGGGGCGGCGTTGGGAGCAGTCGGCATAGAGAGTAAACTGGGAGACCACCAGCAGACTGCCGCCCACTGCCTGGAGGTTTACATTCATTTTGCCGCGCTCATCCTCAAACACCCGCAGTCCGCAGACCTTGTCCGCCAGCTTTGCCGCCGTCAGCTCCGTGTCCCGGGGGCCGACGCCCAGAAGCACCAGAAACCCTCTTTGAATGGCTCCGTGGAGCTTGTCGTCAATCTCCACCGAAGCGGAGGAGACCCGTGTTACAACCGCCCGCATAAATTCACTTCCTTTTCTGTCTTGAAATTGGCATTTTGTCTCAGATCGTCAGTACATATCCGCCATCCTGCCGATCAGCACAACCGGGATAAGCCAGCACACCATAAAAATCAGCAGGTTCATGGGAGACAGCGCGGAGTATGCCTCCATAAAGGTGAGGTAGTAGGACATCAGCACCCCCACCACAGAGCCCGCGATGGACAGCCAGGTTCCCAGAACAGCGGCGCTGCGCAGCCGTTTGGCGGCAACCACCGCCTCGGCGAAGGAATCCAGTCCCTCCCGGTAGAGCACGGCGGTAATAGCCGGGTCGTGGGGTACGCCGGGATCGGACAGTGCCACACGGTGGGGCACGGCGGGAAAGATCATCTTATCGGTGGGGAGCTTAAATTTGTCCCGTAAAAATTTCATCGAAATGCCGAAATCTCGGGTGATCAGGATGGGCGTGATGCGATGCTTCAGCAGTGTCCGAACCGCCCGGAGAGACTGGGTGCTCATCTGATAGTCCAGGGTAAAGATGCCCGCCAGCCGCCCGTCGATGGCGCAGAACAGTTTGCCGGTATCATCAATCCCCACCGGAAGGGAAACTTCTGTGCGCCGCATAAAAGCTCCGGTGCCGATGGAGGTCTCCACCCCGGCCAGAATGGCGGTAATGCCTCCCTCCTGATGAATCAGCTCGTCAATCCAGTAGTAGTCCAGATCCAGCTGACGCATGGCGGTATGAAAGACCCGTGCCAGGCCAAGACCGCCCTCCCGCACCAGCGTGGCTGTGGAGGCCATCACCTCCCGCTCGCTGAAGGAGTTGAACAGTTGGAAGTCCACGATATGGACGGCTTTCAAGGGAAACAAGTCCCGGTCGGTGATCAGAAGATTCCGCCCCGTGGTGCAGATGCCCGCCCAGCCGCACAAGGCGGTTCCCGATTTGGAGAGTCGGGTGGCCAGCCGGTCAAATGGCGCGGCATAGGCGATGGCGGCGGAAAAGGAGGCCGCCGCCGTCAGGGTGGCGGACAGGCACCACAGCAGCAGCTCAGGGCGGTCCTGCCCCAAGGAGGCCAGGCTGGAGAACAGCACGCAAGCGATCGTCAGCAGCGGAACCGCAATCCGCAGGATCCGCTGGGTACCGTCCAGCCCCTGAATCTGGCTGCCGTAGCCGAGGCCGCTGCCCATCCAGCGGGCGTAGGCATCCTGCCCGCTCCAGCTGTTTTCGTCCAAGGACACATAATCGGGATTGCGCACCGTGACCGCCGCCCGGCAGGCGGTGCGCCGTCCCCGTTTCTTTAAATATTCACCCCACAAAAGCGCGGCCAGGGCGAACAGATTGACCGCGCAGAAGGGCAGTCCTTGCCCCCGGTCTCCCATCACAGGCATGGTCAGCGCGTCCGCGGCCGAGGCAGCACAGGCGAGGGTCATGACAAATCCCGCGCCGAGAGTGACGATGCCTTTGAGCAATACGTCCCCCGCGAGAAGCATCCCCGCCGCCAGCAAGCCACCACACACCCAGACCTCCAGCCGCCACTGCGCCTGCGTAAGGCTGGGCATAGGCAGAGGAAGACTTGCCGCCAATACCGGATACAGGGTGATACAGGCCAGAATCAGGATGAAGTATATGCGCAGCCGCAGGAAGCTCAGCCCCGCGCCATATTTTTTGGCCAGCTGGAGAGGGGGAATGTCGGGAGCGTCCTCCTCAATATGTTTGCGGCGGCTCGGATTTTGGACAGACTCCTCTTCTTCGTCGGTGTTGGGCAGCAGAGTCGATTCGGGAGATTCCGACGTATCCTCCTCCTCACCCGCGTATAAATGGCGGCTGTACTGCTCAACTCGCTGGCGAAGCTCGTCCACGATCTCGTCCCCAAGCTCACCGGGAAAGGGGATGATGTTTTCCGGCAGCTTGTCCGGCTCCGTCTCCGGCGGACTCCCGGGTGGGGAAGTATCCTCTGGGGACGGTGTTTTTTTCCTCCAGAACAGGATCATATTGCTTGCGTGACCTGCCGCTGGCGAACGGCCTCATAGAGGAGAACCGCCGCCGCCGCGCTGGCGTTTAACGAGTTGACCTTGCCCTTCATGGGGATGGAGAGGGTTACGTCGCAGGTTTCCGCCACCAGCCGTCCCATGCCGGATCCTTCCGAGCCGATGACAATGGCCGCCGCGCCCTTCAGGTCGGCCTGATAGAGGGGAGTCTTCCCGTCCGCCTCCGCGCCGAAGACCCAGAGCCCCGCCTCTTTCAGCTCCTTGAGTAGCGCGGTCAGATTAGCAACCCGGGCAACGGGTATATGAGCCACGGCGCCGGCTGAGGTTTTCGCCACAATGGCGGTGAGTCCCGCGCTGCGCCGCTTGGGAATAATCACGCCGTGGGCGCCGGCGCATTCCGCCGTGCGGATAATGGCCCCCAGGTTATGGGGATCGGAAATCTCGTCGCACACCACCACAAGGGGCTGTTCGCCCCGGTCTCTGGCGGACTGGAGAATGTCCTCCACGGTGGCGTACTCCCGCACGGCGGCAATGGCGATGACGCCCTGATGGGAGTGGGTTACACTCATATTGTCCAGCTTTCTTCGGTCTGTCTCCACGACCACCACACCGTTTGAACGGGCGGAGGAGGCAATATGGCCGAGAGACGCGTCGGTTTCCCCCTTGGCGAGATAAATCTTATCAATGGCGGTCCCTGCCCGCAGCGCCTCGATCACCGCATTGCGCCCCTCGATGATACCGTCGTTGACTGCTTCCTCCAGGGAGTTTGGCTGATGACCGCTTCGTTTTTTGTTCATTACGGAAGTTCCGCCCTTTCGCGTGTCTATAGAATTAAAAAATCAACTGATGTCCAGAATTATAACACACTCCGAGGTGTGAAAAAAGCCCCACTTCACAGCCTCAACTATTTTTTGACAGGGAACCCGCCAGCGGCCCTCTGTTTCGGCAAAAAGCAAGGCGGCGACGCAGACTGAAATTTCCTTTTTTACGGTCTGGGAGGCGGTCACAGAAAGTTTACGTCTCATTTCTTGTATTTTTGTCACTCTTATGGTATATTATTTTTATCATAACCTAAACTCTAATTTCCACGATTGTTCATAAAACGAATCACAAAATTAACATCAACATCACATAAGGAGGGACCACTCGTTTGGCTTCCAACAATTCACCAAATAAGCAGGGCGGGCCCGGCGGCCCTAACAATAAAAAAAATCTCATTGGTTTTGCGTCACTGGTGCTGTGGGCGCTTCTCATTACCATGGTGATCCAGTCCCTGTACTCCAGCAGCCAAAGCTCAAGTAAAGTTGAAATCGGCTACTCCACGTTCATAGAATGGGTGGAGGCGGATGCGGTTAATACGCTTGAACTGGAAAATTCCACTTTTTACTTCACTCTGAAGGACGGCACAGTCTTGTCCGATCTGCCCACCAGCAGCATTACCGATCAGGATGTCATGACACAGCTGAAGCTGCTGGAGTCAGAGAGCAAGCTGACCAGCGAATCTTTCCAGGTGGTGCCGCTGAGTGACCCCAATCTGCTCACGCTGCTCAAGGAACACAATGTCATTTACTATGGCGTGACCGAACCGGAAACATCTTACCTCTCCAGTCTCTTTTTCGGTACCGTGGTTCCGGTGCTGATCATGGTCGCCGCCATGGTTCTGCTCTACCGCTTCCTCTTTAAGAAAATGGGCAGCGGAATCGGGGGCATCGGCGGTGTAGGCAAGGCGAACGCCAAGGTTTATGTGGAGAAGAAAACCGGAGTGACCTTTGCCGACGTGGCCGGACAGGACGAGGCAAAGGAATCTCTGGAGGAGATCATTGATTTTCTTCACAATCCAGGAAAATATACGGAAATCGGTGCGCGTCTGCCCAAGGGCGCACTGCTGGTGGGCTCGCCTGGTACCGGCAAGACACTGCTGGCCAAGGCGGTGGCGGGCGAGGCCAATGTGCCGTTCTTCTCCATTTCGGGCTCTGATTTTGTGGAAATGTTTGTCGGCGTGGGCGCGTCCCGTGTTCGTGACCTGTTTAAAGAGGCCGCGAAGATGGCGCCCTGTATCATCTTCATCGACGAGATCGACACCATTGGCAAGACCCGCGACTCCCGCTTCGGCGGCGGCAACGACGAACGGGAGCAGACCTTAAACCAGCTTTTGGCCGAGCTGGACGGCTTCGACCCCACCAAGGGCGTCATTGTGCTGGCGGCTACCAACCGGCCTGAGGTGCTGGACAAGGCACTGCTCCGCCCGGGGCGGTTTGACCGCAGGGTGACCATTGACCGGCCTAATCTGGCGGGGCGCCTCGCCACGCTGCAGGTACACACCCGTAATATCCGGTTGGCGGAGGATGTGGACTTGAACAAAATTGCCCAGGCAACTGCCGGCTGTGTAGGCGCCGACCTGGCAAATCTGGTCAACGAGGCGGCGCTCCGGGCAGTCCGCCTGGGTCGTCGGGCCGTCAACCAGAACGATTTGCTGGCCTCCTTTGAGATGGTCATCGCGGGATCGGAGAAAAAAGGAACGGTGCTGACGGAGAAGGAAAAGAAGCTTATCGCCTATCACGAGGTGGGCCACGCGCTGGTGGCGGCCAAGCAGAAGGATGCCCAGCCAGTCTCCAAAATCACCATTGTACCTCACACGCAGGGCGCACTGGGTTACACCATGCAGCTGCCTGAGGAAGAAAAATTCCTGATGAGCAAAGAGGACCTGTACACCGAAATCCGCACGCTGTTGGCGGGCCGTTCCGCAGAGGAGCTGGTGTTTGGCTGTCAGACCTCCGGTGCCGCCAACGATATTGAGCGCGCCACCGACCTGGCCCGCAAGCTGGTGACCATGTACGGCATGAGCGACCGCTTCGGTATGATGGGCCTTGCCACGGTGCAGAGCCAGTATCTGGACGGTTCCATGGGGCTGACCTGCGCGCCGGATACCGCCGCGGTGATTGATAAGGAAATCCTGATGATCATCGAGGACTGCCACAAGGATGCCCGCAAGATTTTGGAGGACAACCGGGCCAAGCTGGATGAAATCGCCGGTTACCTGCTGGAGAAGGAAACCATCACCGGACAGGAGATGATGGCTATTCTGGAAGACCGTGACCCCGCTCTGGAGGATAATTTCGGAGCGACCCCCGAGCCGAAGGTGATTCCACAACCGCGAGAGGACAGCGCGGTTTCCGACGAGCAGGAGGAAGCATCCACGCTCACACCCAAGCCAGATTACTCTAAACCCGACCATTCTGAGGATAAGGGATTTTAAATGAAGTAAGGCCTCTTCCGCGTATCGCGCGGAAGAGGCCTTTTTGATCAGTGAAAAATAAATAAAACGCAGGGCATTGACCGCCAAACGGCGGTCAATGCCCTGCTCTACTTTGCGGAGTTATATGCCCATGGCCTTGACGGCTTCGGCGCAGCGGGGACACAGCTCGGAATGCTCCGCGTCCTCGCCCACATGCTCATTGTGATTCCAGCAACGCACGCACATAGGCGCCGCCGCCGCCGCGACTGAAACCCGAAGACCGGGGAATTCCTCCCCTTCCACGCCGTCTCCGCCGCCATGAACGGCCTTAACGGAGGATACGATAAACAGCGATTCAAAATCGTGCTCGGCGATGGCCTGAAATTTCTCCCATGCCTCGTCATTACAGGAAAGTGTGACGGCCGCGTCAAGACTCTTGCCGATGCTCTGTTCCTTGCGGGCCAGCTCCAGGGCCTTGTTGACCACAGTACGGATAGCGATGATCGTATCCCACTGCCGGGCGGCCTCGGGGGAGAGAGCCAGCGACTCCTGGTAGGCGGGAATGTCGTTAAACAGCACGCTCTCCGGGTCAGCGGAGGCGTCATGGGGCATGGCGCTCCAGATTTCCTCACCGGTAAACGCCAGCAGAGGAGCCAGCAACCGCACCATACCGTCCAGAATGTGATACATGGCGGTCTGACCCGAACGGCGGGCAAGGGAGTCCCGCCCCTCGCAGTAAAGACGATCCTTGATGATGTCCAGATAGAAGCTGGACATATCCACCACACAGAAGTGGTAAACGGAGCGGTAGACCCCGTGGAACTCATAGCTGTCGTAGAACTCCCGCGCCTTTTTGACCAGCTCGTTGAGCCGGGAGACCGCCCAGCGGTCCAGCTCCAGCAGCTCATCTGTAGGAACCAGACGGCTGGGGTCAAAGCCGTCCAAATTGCCCAGTATATACCGGGCGGTATTGCGGATTTTGAGGTATGCCTGGGAGAGCTGTTTCAAAATTTCCGGGGAAATGCGCATATCCTGGGTATAGTCGGCAGAGGAAACCCAGAGACGAAGCATATCCGCACCATAGTCCTTGATGACCTCTTCAGGAGCCACGGCGTTGCCCAGAGATTTATGCATGGCGCGACCATCTCCGTCCACCGTCCAGCCGTGGGTGATGATACGCTTGTAGGGCGCGGTTCCTTTGGCAGCAATGGAGGTCAGCATGGAGGACTGGAACCAGCCGCGGTATTGGTCGCCTCCCTCCAGATAAATATCGGCGGGGAAGGTAAGCTCAGGACGCTGATCCAGCACGGCGGCATGGGTGGAGCCGGAGTCAAACCAAACGTCCATGATATCCGACTCTTTGGTGAAGTGATTATGCCCACATTTGGGGCACACAAAGCCCTCGGGAACCAGCTCGTCCGCCTCCCGCTCGAACCAGACGTTGGAGCCGTGCTCCCGGAAGAGGGAGGAAACTCGGTCGATGGTTCCGGGGGTGACGATGTCCGTCCCGCATTTGTCACAGTAGAAAATAGGAATGGGAACGCCCCATACACGCTGACGGGAAATACACCAGTCGCTGCGCTCGGCGATCATGGAGATCATGCGCTCCTTACCCCATTCGGGTTTCCATTGGATTGCGTCGCAGGCGGCAATGGCGGCGTCCTTGATGGCGTCCACCGAACAGAACCACTGCTCCGTGGCGCGATAGATGATGGGGTTTTTGCAGCGCCAGCAGTGAGGGTAGGAGTGGGTCATGTCTTGGGAAGCAAGAAGGGCTCCGGAGGCCTTCAAAACGGCCAGAATTTCATGATTGGCCTTGGTGTAGTGAAGTCCGGCAAACTGACCCGCCTCGTCGGTCATGACGCCTCGGGAGTTGACGGGGACGATAATGCCGATATGGGTGCCCCGGTGGGTGTCATACTCCCGGCAGATGGCAAAGTCCTCCGCGCCGAAGCCGGGGGCGGTGTGAACACAGCCGGAACCGGCGTCCAGAGTGACGTGGTCACCGTTTAGTACCACCGATTCCCTGTCGTAGAAGGGATGTCTGGCGGTCATCAGGTCAAACTCGCTGCCCTTCAGGGTAGCAAGGGTTTCATAGGATTCGATTCCGGCGGCCTTTGCCACCGCGCCGGCCAGATCCTTGGCGACAATATAGACTTCGCCGCCGGGTGTCTTCATGAGAATGTAGTCAAACGCAGCGTTTAAAGAGATGGCCAGGTTTCCGGGCAGTGTCCATGTGGTGGTGGTCCAAATGACAAAGCAGACGTTCGACAGATCACAGTAGCGGGACAGCTTCCCGTGGTCATCTTTGACGGGAAATTTGACAAAAATGGAGGTGCAGGTGTCGTCGGCGTACTCAATTTCCGCCTCTGCCAGAGCCGTCTCGTCGTGAGGGCACCAGTAGACGGGCTTCAGGCCCTTATAAATATAGCCCTTCTCCGCCATTTTTCCGAATATGCGGACCTGTTCCGCCTCAAACTCCGGGGCCAGGGTCAGATAGGGATTCTCCCAGTCGCCGATGACGCCCAGCCGCTGGAACTGCTCCCGCTGCCGATCCACAAAGGAGAGCGCGTACTCTTTGCACTTCTCACGGAACTCGGCGGTGGTCAGTTCACTGCGCTTGACTTTCTTGTCCTTCAGAATCGCGGACTCGATGGGCAGGCCGTGGGTGTCCCAGCCGGGCACATAGGGAGCGCGGAAGCCGGTCATGTTCTTATAGCGAACAATGATATCCTTCAGGATTTTATTCAGAGCGGTTCCAATGTGGATATTTCCGTTGGCGTAGGGCGGGCCGTCGTGGAGCACAAAGCAGGGCTTGCCCGCGTTGCGCTCCATCAGTTTGTGATAGGTTGCCACCTCATACGCACCGTTTAACAGCTCCGGCTCCCGCTTGGGCAGACCCGCCCGCATGGGGAATTCGGTCTGCGGGAGATTGATGGTTTTGTTGTAATCCTGGGACATGGCTCTGTCTCTCCTTATTACCTTTCATTTGTCTTTATGCCGGGCTCTCTTCGCGGCTGCGGGGACGCGATGACAGCGAAAAACAGCGGGCGCGCAGCGCGCCCGCCCCGCGAGGATGCGCGGAGACAAAGCCGCGCATGTGGCGTTATTCAATTTCAAAATCCTTGCCGAATCTTAAATCGGAAAAGCGATCCAGCTGGCGGGTTAAATCGCCTTCCTGAGGAAACAGCTTTGCCGCCGCGTCAGCCGCCGAGATACTTTGGGCATCCTCGTTCCGTTCAAAGGAAAAACCGGGAAAGTGCGTGGCAGCAGGCTCTGCCGCGGCCTGAGGCTCTGCGGAATCTTCCGCGGCAGTGTCGTCCAAAGACGCTTCCGCCGTCTGCGTAAAGGGGTTCAGCTCACTGAGAGAATCGACGAAGGTTTTGCCATCCGAGAAGAGCGCCTGAATGCGCAGCACATAATCCCACGTGTTCTCTCTGGCGGCGGACAGCTTTTCTTCTTCTGCTTGCAGGAGCTTTTTCAGCTCCGCCTCCCGGCTTTGCGCCAGCTCGTCCGTCTGTGTGAGAATGGAGTCCCTGCGGGCCTCCGCCTCCTTAACGATATCGTCTGCCATCTGCTGGGCGGCCAGAAGCGCCTTGCGCATGGCCATCTCCGTGGAGCGGTATTCCTCAATGGTGTCGGTGAGGGATTTCATTTTGCCCTTCAAAAGCGCGTTTTCCTTAAACAGCGCGGTATAATCGGCGGTTAACTGATCCAGAAACTCGTCCACCATGGCCATATTGTATCCGCCGAATGAAGCCTTGCTGAAAGCATGCGAAGAAACTTCCTGTGGTGTCAGCATTGAAACCCCTCCCTTTTCATAGATGGAATGTTAAAGATAGAGCCCGTTGTTTTCTAGCTCGTCAACCAGATCGCCCATCAGGTCAACATTATACGGTGTGATGATGTAAGTAGAAACGGCGATTTTTTTGATCTTCCCCTCATTGGCGTAGGAAACACCGGCGAGGAAGTCGAGAATCCGGCGGGAAATTTCCTTCGGGGTTTTTTCCATGTTCATGACCACAGAGCGCCGGTCCCGGAGGTGATCCGCGATTTCGGTCACGCTTTCAAACCGTTCCGGCTTGACCAAAACAACCTGAAGCTTGGTGGTTGCATTGAGATTCACAATTTTGCTGCTGCGCCGCTCATTTTCAGCGGAGACAGTCTCCCTGACCTTTTCCTTGCGCTCGGAACGTGAGTAGATCTCAACGTCATCCTCCAGCTCGTCCTCGCCCTCATCCTCATAGGGATGTGCAATTCGCTTTAGTTCATCCAGAATTCCCATGTTTTAACCTCCAATGCCTGTCCGATTCCAATTTATGATTCTGATGTATGGTAAGTCCGGGGACCAAACAGCGCCGAGCCCACCCGAACCAGGGTGGCTCCCTCCCGGATGGCGTCCTCGAAGTCGCTGCTCATACCCATGGACAAATGCGTCATTCCTAGTCTTTCATTATCACTTATTTTCCCCTGTGTGTCAATAAAAAGCTGTCTGACCGCCCCAAAAAACTGCCGGTTTTCCTCAGAATTGCATCCTGCCGGGGGGACGCACATCAGGCCCCGCAGGCGGACATGCCCGGCTTTACCCGCAGCCTGTACCAAGTCAGGTACGTCCTCGGGCAGTACGCCGCTCTTCTGCGGCTCGCGGCCGATATTGACCTGAAGCAGAATGTCCTGCACCAGCTCAAGCCGTGCCGCGCATTCGTTTACTGCCTCCAGCAGATGAAGCGAGCCGATGGATTCAATGCAGTCCACCCGTCCCACAACCTGTTTGACCTTGTTGGTCTGGAGATGCCCGATGAAGTGCAGCGAGGCGTGATCATAGGCGAAGGCGTCCAGCTTCTCCGCCATCTCCTGCACCCGGTTTTCTCCGCAGATGGTGATACCGGCCGCAATGGCGGCGCGCACCGTCTCGGCTGACTGGGTTTTTGTGGCTGCCACCAGGGTGATTTCGGCGGGGTTCCGTCCCGCGGAACAGGCGGCCTCCGAAATTCTGCGGCGTATTTCCGCAAGCTGTTCGGATATCAAGAATGATCTCTCCTCTCGGGTCAGCAAAATCCGGCGTACGGGGGCGCCGAACGCCGTTTCGGTTACTTTTTTGATGCCACCGCGTTCACGATGAGATCCACCACGGGGTCAAGCTCCGGAACCAGGGCATCGGCAATTTTGCCTTCACTGCCCAGGGCGGAGAGCTCCGCGGACAGCGGGATGGCCACCTTCACGCAGCGCGGAGACAGCGTGTAGAGCCCGTCTGAAACGCATGACTCCGCCAGCGCCTTGTTTTCCACATAGGCCACGGGCGTGCTCATCAGCATCGAGGCCAGGGCAATATATCTCTGCGTGGGGATGACGGCAAGCTCCCCCGGTTCCGTGACGATGATGGTTCCGTCCACGGGGAAGGAGGTAAAGAGATTGAGCGGCACATCGCCGGCCCCGCTGGGCATATCCACCAGAATTACATCCAAGCCGTCCCACGCCCCGCCGGTGTAAAAATAGCTGACGACGTTGGAGGTGTCGGGGGTGGTCCACAGCACAGGTTCCTTCAGATCCTCGGAAATCAGGTTAAAGGAGAGCAGCTTTACACCGCTGGGCAGAGGCTTGGGCAGCATTTTATCGTTTTTCTTCTCCACACCGGGTTCCGCGCCAAAGAGATGAGGCAGGGTGGAGCCGGGAATGTCGGCGTCCAGCACGCCCACGGTCAGCCCGCGCTTCACCAGCGCCACAGCCAAAACGGCCGTGACGGTGGACTTTCCGGTACCGCCCTTTCCTCCGGCGACAGCGTAGAGGCGTTTGGCGTACTTCGGAAATTCCGGCTCTCCGCAGTCGCTGCTGCAGGAGCTGCAGTTGCCGTGACAGCCCTCATCAAAATCTTTTTCAATTTCGGCGTTTAGCTCGTCGTACATATCGGGTGTAATATCGTCAATGCTTTTGATGTCCTTACGCATAAAAAGGTGTTCTCCTTTTAAATGTTAAATTAAATTTATTTAATAGTATATCACAGACAACGGCATACTGCAATCGTTACCACACTTGTAACACTGTCTTTTCTGTGATAAAATATGCAATTAATGCCTTGGATATGCTGTTTTGCGGCATATTTTTCGGTAAAACCGAATTGGTTTGCCTGTTCGGGCAAATTTCCCGCGCAATATTTTGAGCGGATGGCTTAGGAGTGAGGAGAGAATGACTCCACAATTGCTAAAAAACAGCGTTCACCGCGCGGTGATCAGCGGTTATGCCAGCGACGGCGCCGGAGTGGCCCGGATCCACGATATGGTAGTGTTTATTTCCGGCGGTATTCGGAATGAGACTGTGGAGGTGCGCATTGATCACGTTGGGCGCAATGCCGCTTGGGGCCGGGTGCAAAAGGTGATCAGTCCCAGCCCATCCCGTCTTGCGCCCGACTGCCCCCATTATGGCGTCTGCGGCGGCTGTCAGTTCCGCCATATGAGCTACGCCGAGGAGCTGGAAGCCAAACGGGCACGGGTGGAGGACGCCCTGCGGCGGGTGGGCGGATTGGATATTCGCGTAGAGCATATCGCGGGCGGCAGGGATATTCTCCGCTACCGCAATAAAGTGCAGTTTCCCGTGGGGCAGGGCTTTGACGGCGTTTCCGTTGGATTTTACAGGCCCCGGAGCCATCAGGTGGTGGATATTCCGGACTGCCTGTTGCAGCCGGAGGCGGCCGCCCGCTGCCGCCGGGCGGTGAAGGATTGGATGGAACGGTACTCCGTGCCGTCCTATCAGGAGGGAACGGGCAAAGGACTGATCCGCCATCTCTATATCCGGTTTAACTCCAACGGAGGTATTTTATGCTGCTTGTTCGTCAACGGGAAAAAGCTTCCTCACGAGGAGGAGCTGATTGCGGTGCTGCGGGCGGCGGAGCCGGAGCTCTTGGGTATTGTGCTGGGTGTCAATACCAAACAGAGCAATGTTATTCTGGGAGAAACCTACCGGACGCTCTGGGGGCGGGATTATCTGGAGGATACCCTGTGTGGTCTTACATTTCGGCTGTCGGTGCCGTCCTTTTATCAGGTCAACCATGCTCAAACAGAGGTTTTATATCAAAAAGCGATTGAGTTGGCACAATTGACTGGGGAAGAAACGGTTTTGGATCTCTACTGCGGCATTGGCACCATCAGTCTGTGCTTGGCCCAAAAGGCGAAGCAGGTGATCGGGGCAGAGGTTGTCCCAGAGGCTGTGGAGGATGCGAAACAAAACGCGGTTCGCAATGGGATTACAAACGTGCGCTTTCTTTGCGCCGACGCGGGAGAAGCCGCCAAATCTCTTGCCGCAGAGGGTATTTCTCCCGATGTGATCGTCGTGGATCCACCGAGAAAAGGCATATCCCCCCAGGTGATTGACGCAATTGCCCAGATGAACCCCGCGCGGCTGGTTTATGTCTCCTGTGATCCCGCCACTCTTGCCCGCGATGCCGCGAGGTTGGCTGAAAAGGGATATTCTCTCTCTTGCGCCACCTCCGTGGATATGTTTCCACGAACGGCGCACGTTGAGACGATAATAATGATGACGAAATGTGGTTCAGAGGGCAAAAAGTAGACTTTGACCACAAGATGTTGTGGTTTGAGAGCCAAAAATGAGCAAAAATCGGGGCAAAAAAGTGCAAATTTTGACCCGATTTTTTGGCCGTTTTTATAGATGACAAATGGGTTTCAGAATCCCTGCTTGAACTTATGATAGTATAACAAAGGATTCGTCACTTTTCAAAGTGTGTACAAACAGGAATTTGTTAATCACTCGTTTTTCAGTACACTTTATTAGCAAATTATTTATCTGCAATGATTATCACAATTTTACCCAATATACCGCGTTCTTCTGCACGACGGTGGGCCTCGGCAATCTGTTCCATTGGATAAACAGAATCGATGACAGGAACAATTTCACGTTTATTAACCATCTGTGCAAGATAATTGAGTATTTCATGATTAGAGAAGCCCAGTGCAAGACGTGTCCGATGTTTTCCATAAAAAACAGACATAATGTCTCCCATAAAACTTGAGACAGCGATAGTTTCTAATCTTCCATTTTTAGTAAGATGCTTTCTTAAAGTACCAAAATCAGTCCCAACTGTATCAAATATGACATCAAACTGTCCGAGTTCATCCAGTTTGGTTTTATGATAGTCAAACACTTCGTCAGCTCCGCTAGCCTTTACTCCGTCTGTAGTCGCACCAGAGCAAAGCGCTGTTACATGAGCACCATGCGCTTTAGCAATCTGAACTCCGGTCAGGCCAACTCCGCCCGCACCACGGATAAGTACCTTCTCACCCTTCTTTAGTTTCCCATCTTTTATGAGTGCTGTAAGTGCAGTTATTCCGGCAGTTAGTATTGCTGCAGCTTTGATTGGATCTAATCCATCTGGCAATAGAGCTATTTTACTCGCGGGTACTGCAAAATATTCTGCAGTGGTGCCCTTATTGGGTCCACAGTTTCCCCAGACCTTGTCTCCAACTTTGAAATCAGTCACATTTGCACCAATCTGATCCACCACTCCAACCACATCTATGCCCATGACCTGAGGATATTTTGATAGCTTGGCAACAAGTTTCGAATCTCCACGGCGAAGACCTAAATCGCCACCATTGACGCTTGTAGCCAACATTCTAACGAGAACTTCATTTTTCTTTATCGTCGGTATCGGTGCTTCCTGTATTTCAAGGACTTCTGGTCCACCAACTTTATTGTATATTACTCTTTTCATAATGTATCACCTTTCCAATTAATATATTTTACAATTGTTGCATTTCTTACATCTGTGTGATAATCTTATTATGCTGAATCGAAATAATCAATATGCAAATATATTGTATTTGTAGCGTTCACTACAAAATCTCAAAAATGTAAAGGAACTTATTATGGATAGACGTGTTAAAAAGACAAGAGCAGCTATTTTTACTGCTTTTTTAGAACTATTATCAAAAAAATTTTAGAAAGTATTACTATCGGGGAGATTGCTGATCTCGCTGATATTAACAGAGTAACTGTATATCAGCATTTCACAGATAAGTATGACCTACTTGAAAAATGTACGCTTGAATATATCGATAATATGTTGGCAGCATGTGGCACTAAGGATGAACTTGAAGTTGTTGCCGAATCTTTTCAATATATGAAAGATAATAAGGAAATCTTCAAATTACTATTAAATAACAACAGTTCTAATATCCTGCATCAGAGTCTGAAAAATGAATTTAGAAATCGCTTTCCACTTCATCCGGAACTGAATGTACCAGATTCACTCTATGAAAATATGAAAACGGAAATCATTATTTCTGCAATCACTGGAATGTTTGAATGGTGGATTGATGGTTCTGATTCCTATAGTGTAGAAGATGCTGTCGAAAGCTATATCCATATCAGGAATGATTTTTTCCCAAAAGCGTAGACTTCACGATATTTTATATTATGACTCGATATCATCTCGACAAATTCAAATTTATTTAATTAAGTAAATCTGATTCCTTAAAATTAACGGGAGTATTTTCATTACGAAGATACCCCGCTTTTTTTATGCACTTTTTTAGGGATGCAAATAAAAAAATGGAGGAAAACAAAATAGCAAACGAAACAATACGTATATTTTTCCCTTTGAAGATCGTCAGTTATCCTCAATATGATTGCTCAGAGGATGAACGGGAGGATATCTCACCCAGGGATGCGGTGACGTATGAGGATCAAATTCTCGCTGCCATCGCAAAAGAGAACCGGCACTTTGAAAACGACCGAGGTCTTGCCGAGTATATTCACGATGAAGCTCTCAAAGAGAAGGTATATAGCCTATACCCTTCAGTTGAAATCGTCGACGGTGAGTTGTGGGGAGTTATGACGGCAGGGTTACGAGAACCGCTTTCAGGTGATGAAACTGCTGAACTCATTGATTTTGTGACTGGACAGAATAGTGATGGTTACGGCGAAATTTTTGAGCAGCGTCCTATCAAAACTCCGGATGGAGAAATCTATGTCAGCTTTTGGAATCACGAAAACTATTCCTTAACGCTTGAGCAGAAGATAAAAAACAACTCGCCTGACCTCGGATACGGAGGTCAAGTAATGGGATAAGAAATATTTGAACGGACAAATTGCGTTCTTGGCTTCTTATGAAGCTGATGGGCGCTTTTTTAGTACAGCAAATTGCTGTGATCTATACAACTAAATAAAAACGAGAAGGTGTTGTCTTTATACAAAAAAGGCAGCGCTTTTTTGTTTTTCCGAGAAAGGAGTATGCTCCATGAACCATGATGTTACAACAGAAAAAAAGACAGCTGCAGAGATTACTGGTCCCCCGAAAAAATTTACCGTGCCATCACCACAGGAGACTTCCCGTTGCGAGGGTTGTCCCTATCCAGGCGTTGGCTTTATTTGCTGGAGTCCTGACGGCTCTTGCCTGAAAACCGATTTGGATCGGATGCACGGCAAGAAGAAAGGCAGGTGATGGGATGAACAGCATCATCAGCTGGGTGGGAGGCAAGAAAGCCCTGCGGGATCTCATTTACCAAAGGATGCCTAAGGAGTTTGGAAGGTACATTGAGGTTTTCGGCGGCGGAGGGTGGGTATTGTTCGGCCGCCCTCCAGACACTCCAATGGAGGTATATAACGATTTTAATTCGGATCTCGTAAATCTTTTTCGCTGTGTCCGTGATCGTCCAATGGCTCTTTTAAAGGAACTGAATTTTTTGCCGTTAAACGGTCGGGATGAATTTTTTGTACTTAAAAAATATTTGGAGAAGGAGGATTTCACAAACGAATACCTGCAAGAGGAGTTAGAGATTGCCGAGCAATACCTCACCGAGCCACAACTTGATGAAATCAAGCCAATTCTTCTGGATAGAGTACAAATGAATGACATAAAACGTGCGGCTGTTTTCTTCAAAATTATTCGTTACAGCTACGGGAGCGGCTGCACCAGCTATGGATGCCAGCCCTTTGATATCCGCAAAACATTCAACCTTCTCTGGCAGGGCAGCCGTAGATTGAAGGATACGGTCATCGAGAATAAAGACTTTGAAGATCTGATTAAACAGTATGACCGTGAAAACGCATTCATCTACTGTGACCCGCCGTATTACATGACGGAAGGCCACTATGCGGTGGAGTTCCTCAAGGAAGATCACTACCGCCTGCGGGATACTCTGGCAGCCTGTCAGGGAAAATGGTTGGTCAGCTATAACGACTGTGAATTCATCAGGGAGCTGTATCAGGACTATCAAATCGAATCGGTCAGCCGCCTGAACAATCTCGCCCAGCGGTATGACAACGGCTGCGAATATGCCGAAGTTCTTATCTCTAACTACGACACCAGCGAACGACTGCGGGATGTGCCAACCCAGCTGGGGCTCTTCGACCTTGCCGGATTTTATGGCATGGAATAACTATTCAAAAATCAAATTTAGGAGGAAAACCATTATGAAACTGATTGAAAAACGTATTTGCGTAGACAAGGAAGGCCGCCTGCCGCTGCCCATGGAATTCATTAACGCAGCGGCTCTTCAATCCGGCTCTGAGATGACCGTGACCCTGGCGATTTCTGAGGAAGGGTTGATCCCCTGCCCGGTAATGTTTGTTTCACCTGACGATTCTGCTGTTTTTGCTTTTGCTCCGGACGACGATGAGGATACAAATGAAGAAAAAGAAGATGACTTCGCGCTTCCTCATGAGCTTTTGAACGCTGCTGGAATTCCTATCGACAGTGATCTGGACGTCACTTGCGTGTCAGGAGCTATCATTATCAAGGAGTCGGATGTTCTGAACAATCTGCCGGACGGTCTCAAGACCCTATTTCAATCCTTCGGCATTCATCCCGAAACCGTTCGGGAGGTCATGAAAAAGGAGGGCTATTTCGTATGAAAGCAAAACCGATTTATAAAATCATGGATGGCACTACCGAATTCTAAGAAACTACACTATGCGGGGGAAGAACAATGTCAGAACGAGCATACAGTCTAGAAAAAAAGGATAAGATGACAGCCAAGAAAGCAAGTTCATTAGCATACAAAAAGGAATTAAACGATAATATGCTGCGATGAAAACTGTCAAATTGGATTAACATGTTCAAACTGGGGAATTTTGAATGGTAAAAAATATTTTTTTAGACCTTCAAGTAATGATGAATTACACATTATTGGATGTACAGAGATATCATCAGATGAAGAAAAAACACAAATAGAACAGGAAAAGAATCGTGCTAAAACAACGATAAATAAAAATGGCTTGATAAAAATGACAAAATCAATTAACAAAGCAAGAACAGACATTGGTGTACATCAAGGTGATGAAGATGCACCGGTGAACAGCGTACATAAGAGAGCTGATGGAAAACCAGCTGGAACTAAGCGAGAATTGGCGTAAGTAAGCTGGTGTCTGGATGTATGGTGATGATCCCTCTGTTTTTATTTTTGGCATAAGCAATGAGGTGGCTTATAGTCTCCATCGGGCATATGAGCAGATCATCATCATAGACCGCGAGTACGAAATTGGAGTGGTTAGCTAGATATTTATTGCACAAAGGATAGTGGCAATGTCGACAGGACCAAGGATATTGCGAATATACATAAGATCAATTCCTGCCTATACGGCATGTCTTGCCTAGTTAGAGACACCCATAAGATTTACGTCTTAAGAATAAAAAGATTCCAGTGCAATCAATCTTGCCGACATCTTTAATATGCTATTTTAGTCTGTCCAACTCTGCCAGGAACGCAGTTACATTCCGTGATGGCATTTTGGAATACAACAAACCATAAGGTACGGTATAATCCCAATCTACAGGAATTGTAATAAGTGAGGGGTGAACATCTTGCCATGCGTCCAGTGTGAGAAGAATGCTGTTTAGGTGTTCGCAAGTGTTGAAGACTTCAGCATCATAAAAATGAACCGTGTCCATAATGCTAATCTGAGGATGCTCTCTTTCAATCATATCGCGAAGATTATCCAGTTCGGGAGTATCACCATGCGCACCCATCATCAGGGTTTCTCCATATAGATCAGAAATACTCAGATGTGTTTTTCCCGCCAGCTTATGTTTGCGTGGAACCGCGCAACAAAGACCATATTGCCCAAGAAGGTAAACACTGCACCGGCTGTGCCATTGGCTCGAGCCACAGGCACCGACGATAAAATCTATGTCCTTGCCAAGAGAAGATATAACTGAGAGGATATGCTTTGAATCATCCTCAAAGGGAATGATACGAATTTGAAATTCCGTATTGCCGCTTGAAATCTGGCTCCATAAATCGATTAAGGTTTTACACGGGTTTAACAGTGACGTACCGATACGGATCACGCACTGCTTTTTGCCAGCGATCTGCCGGGCACGTTCTATGGCGTCTTCCGATTCGGAAATGATCTTTTTTGCATCCTTGTAAATGGAGCGCCCTGAAGGAGTCAATACGACTCCATGATTTGTTCGTTCCAGCAACTTTACGCCAATCCTGCTCTCGAGCGCATTCATCTGCTTCATTACGGACGCGGAGGTGACAAACAGTTTCTCGGCGGCGCTGGTGAAACTACCGCTGTCGGCGACCTGAATAAACGTCTTAATCTGACGGTTATACATGGAATTGATCCTCCTCTCTGTATTTACTTTCTGTAAATACCATTGTATCCTTTTTGAGCATTCCCTGTCAATGTGTCTTGAAATATAATGTCGGTACAGGAGGAGGGGATAATGTGGCTGAACTGGTTGTTTTTTATTCCCATGTCGGTGAAATTTGTATATGTGGTGATATAAAAAATATAGAATTAGGGATTACCGAGACGGCGGCTGGGATTTTAAAGGAATTGACTGGTGCGGATAGTTTCAAAATAGAAACGGCTATTCCAGCACCAAAGGATTTTTCGGGGTTCATCAATCAGGCGATGACTGATCTTCAGCGAAATGCCCGACCAGAACTGGTGCAGTATCCAGAGCGGCTGGATGATTATGCGGTGATTTATCTCGGGTATCCAAACTATTTCAAAACAATGCCAGTGGCAGTATACAGCTTTTTAGAACGAACGAAACTTTCTGGAAAGAAGATCAGGGTGTTTTGTACGCATGGCGGAGATGGTTTCGGACACAGTATCCAGGAAATAGAGAAGCTATGTCCCGAAGCAGTCATCGAGGTTGGGCCTGCAATCCGTGATTCTGAAATCAGCAATGCGGAAAGTGTGCTCAAAGAATGGGTACGACAGAGAAAGGAAAATCAATAATGGATGCAAGGGAAAGAGTATTGAAGTTTTTGAAAGAAGCAGGCGCGTTTTATGTTGCGACTGTGGCTGAGGATGCCCCCAAAGTGCGCCCCCACAGCTTCGTCATGGAGCACAACGGCAGACTCTGCTTCACGACCAACAATCAGAAGCCTACCTACCAGCAGTTGAGCGGCAACCCGAAGGTCGAAATCTGCGCGCTGGGGAAAAACGGGGTATGGATGCGTTTACATGGAACAGCAAGGTTTTGTACATCAATCGAGTCAAAAACGGCTGCGCTCGACACAATGCCGTCTCTGAAGCAGATGTACTCCGTAGAGGATGACCTGCTCGAGGTATTCTGTCTGGAAAATGCGATTGCCGATTTCTGTTCCATGTTTGCAGGAACAGAGAGCGTAACTTTTTAATCCAAAGCGAACAAGATATATATTATCATACAAAACAATAATATGGAGGAATATTCAAATGAAGAAGAATTTAGGAGCAACAAACGCTCTGTATCCGATGCCGATTGTCGTGGTTGGCACAGAGGTCAATGGGAAGGCCAACTACAATGCAATCGCCCATGTTGGCATCATCGACCACAAGACGCTGTCCATCAGTATGGGAAAGATCCACTACTCGAATCAGGGCATCAAGGAGCATAAGACCTTGAGCATCAATATCACTGCAGAGGATATGGTGGAAGAGATGGACCATGTCGGAAAAGTATCCGGCGCGAAGGAGGACAAATCCCAAATCTTCAACAGCGTATATGGGGAACTGAAGGGTGCACCGATGATTGAGAACGCTCCTGTCTCCATGGAATGCGAGGTCATCGACATTTACGACCAACCGGAGTTCGATGTGTTCATCGTAAAGGTTGTAAACACCTATGCGGACGAAGCAGTGCTGACCGATGGGAAGATTGACTTTGCAAAGGTCAAACCGGTCTTATTTGATATGCCGAAATTCGGCTATTGGAAGCTGGGCCCGCGGGCTGAGAGAAAATAAGAATATGCACAATGAAGGAAAGAACAAATCATATGAAAATTGCATTGATTACAGGCTCCGGACGTAAGGGCGGATTGGGTTACGAAACAGCAGGGCAGTTAGGGGAAAGGGGTATCATGTCATTTTGGCTGCACGAAGAGCAGGGCAGCTAGCTCTGCTGGTGAAGGTGCTGACGAGTCTTGGAATCAGCGCTTCTTCACTGGTGATGGACATTGCTGATGAAAAAAGCGTACAGGAAGCCGCTGCTGCTGTGGAAAAGCAGTTTGGAAAGCTAGATGTACTGATCAACGACGCGGCTCGCTTGGCTGCGGGTGATCTGGTGGAAACCCAGAGCATTGATGAAATCCGGCAGGTGTTTGACACCAATGTGATCGGCACTTGGAATGTGACACAGAAATTCATACCACTGCTGCGGAAATCGGATCACGGCAGGATTGTGGATGTCTCCAGCGGCGCAGGCTCCTTCGGAGATCCCCAATATGGCTTTCTGAACGGCGCGCTGGGTATCCCTTGTTCGGGATATGGTCTGTCGAAGTTGGCAGTCAATGGACTCACCTTAAAAACGGCCAAAGAGCTGCAGTCTGCAAAGATTTTAGTCAATGCAGTCTGCCCAGACATCACGGATACCCAAGGAGCAGGGATGGGACGACCAGTATCTGAAAACGCAAAAGGTGTTGTCTGGGCAGCAACGCTCCCGGATGATGGGCCTTCCGGCCGTTTCTTCCGAAATGGGATGGAGCTGCCATGGTAATTACAGAAAAGTGCATGAATAAGAAAATATTGATTATTAACGGCAGTCCCAGAGCTCACGGAAATACCGAAACCATTGTCGATTCCTTTATCAAAGGAGCTGAGGAAGCCGGAAGCACAGCGGTAAAAATCAATATTCAGCAGATGGATATCCACCCATGCCTTGGATGTTACGGGTGCCAGATGGGCAAAGGTAGCCCCTGTGTACAAAAGGACGATATGCAGAAGGTGTATGATGCATGGAAGGACGCTCACACGGTTGTTTTTGCCTCGCCGATCTACTGGATGCATTTCACGGCGCAGTTCAAGAACGTGCTAGATCGTCTCTTTGCATCCACAGCATTAAACGCCAAAACAAAAGACTCGGTGCTTGTTCTGACAGCCGCCTCAGAAGCAGAAGAAATAAGTCAATATGGCCGCATGGCAGAGTCCTATTACGAATATCTACTGGGTGTTCTCGGTTATCAGGACAGAGGCAGAATTTTGGCGTATGGGTTCAGGATAAGATTTAAATATAGCAATCCAAATTAAATCAGCATTAATCGCATTAATTTCACTTATCGCAGCTATTATTTTTTATACAAGAGGTAAGAAGAAAAAACTATTATCATATTTTATAGTTGATAATAGTGAAATGGTGACAGTAGCAGATAAATTAAAAGATAGAATTGAAATATTTGTTGATGGTAAAAAAGTTACGAAACAACATTTAAAGGTAATTAAGTTCGTTAATAATGGGAATGAGCCAATTAGAATTGAGGACTTTGACAAACCAGTTAAAATCTGCTTTGGTGAGAATGCAGAAATATATGAAAGTATGGTAACCGGAAAGCCAAAAGATTTAGAAGTTGACATTACTGATTTTATTAATTATCTAGAGATTAAACCATTGCTATTAAACCCATTGGATTCATTTTCAGTAAGAGTTTTAGTAAATAGTACTGATGAGTTGAATATTGAAGGTAGAATTGCAGGAGTATCGCAAATTAAAGGCATTACCAGGCATGTAGAAGATTTTGTACCTCAAGTTGAATTTAGATTTGGTAATGGATTAAAAGCTACCATTGGATTTGAGCATCCTAAAAAAATTTACAGAATAAAGAAAAATTAGTTTTAATTATACAGGGGTTGACGTTCCGCCAAGGAACCACTAGCTTCTGATGATATCATTATTAACCGTTCAAGGCATACGGAAATAATTGTCCAAATTTGTCGAAATTAAATAATGGTTTACGTGTTGCAGGATTGGATATTATTTGTAGATAAGCGGTAAGGATTTCTGCTGGTACTAATGAGACTATAAATCTTTCAAAAAAGAAAGTTAAAAATGAGAATAATATATCGCATATCAAAAGAGTATTGACTCCCAGACTTTATTATAAATAATTCTGGGAGTCAGTTTTTTTAGAATAAAGTACAGGAGGTGCAAGTATGTATTTGTCTTCATTACAAAACAAATAAAAAACTTTAGGTGTTTTAATGATGATGACCACATCATTGATTTTAATCCAAGTTTAACTGTTTTGCTAGGAGAAAATTATTCGGGTAAATTAGCTAATGGATACTATCAGAATTGTGCTCGGAACAACAGACTTTGGTTGGACTCGCATAGAAATAAATGACTTTTATAATGAGGACATTTCTCGAGAAATCAGTATTGTTTGTAAATTTTCTGGTTTGACCCCAGATGAGCAAGCGTCCTTCTTGGAATGCTTGACATACGAAAAGCAAGGAATAGAGAATACGCCTTGTTTGTAATTGCACTGGAAATGCAAATATTTATTATCATTTATTGATGATATCTGGGGCATTAAAGTTGCCTGTGTTACTGATAGAGATGTTATGCCGAACTGTGCTCCTGGTATTTGTATTGACGAAAAGTATACGCTGGATCCGTCAACATGGCCGAAAAAAGAAGACCGGAATTGGAGAGCAGAAGCGGATTTTACGTTGGAAGAAGCAACCTCTCACCTTAAGAATATGCAGAAAAGATATGGATTATCGTGTTAGAGAAACTGCAATTAAAATTTTATCGCAATAATTCATAAATTAGAGATGTTTATGACAAAAAGATAAATATCATAAAATGTTGTTGATTGGAGGAAATTTATGTATAGTGTTAGTCGAGGCAGTTCATATGCGGTGATTTGGAAGCATTTAAAAGAAAAATTGCAATTTGTGTAAATAGTTGGTAAAGCGCAAAATTAGAACAAAAAATAATTATAAGTCAAAGTCAAAACAAAAACGAATATAATCTTTTTTTTGCACCAGAAGGACAAAATGTTAAAAAATTTTGTGCACCTGTTATTTTATCAGCAAAAAAGCCGTCTGGATCTAAATTTGGGAGCAGACCATCTGACACATATGATATTAATTATTTTATTGTCATGTGTTTAAAACCCACGCCCTCCTTCTATAGCTGTTTCGGTTAATGGATTTCTCCGTATGCTGTACCGCTCTGATTTCATGCACATTTTATATTGCTTTTTTAAGTAGTCGGAATTATAATGGACAAGAGATGGAAAATTGTCTCAAAATGTCGAAATTTACCGAGAAAACAATCGACGCATCCGGGACGGATACCTGAATTTTTAGTACGAAGGGATGAATCAATATGAATTTTCATTTGACCCCGCAGCAGGAAGCGTTTAAAGCAGTCCTCCGGAAATTTGCGGAGGAAAAAATAGAACCCATTGCGTTCCAGCTGGACACTGATAACCGTTTTCCGGAGGAGATTGTAAAAGAGCTGGGCCAAATGTCTGTCCTGGGTACTCCATATGCAAAGGAATACGGTGGAGCGGGCCGGGACGTGCTGAGTTATGTTTTGGCGGTGGAGGAGCTTTCACGGATTGACGCAGGCGTGGGCGTCATCCTGTCGGCCCATGTGTCCCTTGGCTCCTGGCCGATTCTGGCCTATGGCACGGAAGCTCAGAAGCAAAAATATCTGGTGCCGCTGGCCTCAGGCAAAAAGCTGGGCGCATTTGGTCTGACCGAGACCAATGCCGGCAGCGACGCTGGCAAGACGGAAACAACGGCGGTACTGCAGGGCGATCATTATTTGCTTAACGGCTCCAAAATATTTATTACGAACGGAGGCTATGCAGATACCTATATTGTCTTTGCCATCACAACCCCGGGCACCGGCACCAAGGGTATCAGCGCGTTTCTCGTAGAAAAGGGCTGGGAAGGGTTTACCTTCGGCACCCATTACAATAAAATGGGGATCCGCTCCTCCGCGACGGCAGAGCTGCTGTTCCGTGACGTGAAGGTGCCCAAGGAAAATCTGCTGGGCCAGGAGGGCAAGGGCTTTTCCATTGCCATGGCTACGCTGGAGGGTGGCCGCATCGGTATCGCTGCTCAGGCGCTGGGCATTGCCCAGGGCGCGTTTGAAAAAGCGCTGGCCTATTCCAAGGAGCGCATTCAGTTTGGCCAGCCCATCAGCGGACAGCAGGTGGTTGCCTTTAAGCTGGCTGATATGGCCACAAAGATCCGTGCGGCCCGTTTTATGGTTTACAGCGCGGCCGAGAGCAAGGAAAACCATGAGCCCTACGGGATGGAATCGGCCATGGCAAAACAATATGCCTCCGACGTTTGTCTGGAGGTGGTCAATGACGCAGTTCAGATCTTTGGAGGCTCCGGTTATATTAAGGGCTTCCCGGTGGAAAGAATGTACCGGGATGCGAAAATATGCACTATTTATGAGGGAACCAATGAAATTCAGCGCCTTGTTATCTCCCAGTTTCTAATCGGGAAAACAGCCAAGCCAGCGGAAAAAGCGCCCGCGCCTGCCGCGCCGGAGCAAAAAACGGAAGGCCGCAAGCGTATATTATTCCGTGATGGAAACGCAACGGAAAAAGTCGAGGCTTTTATACAAGCCATTGGTCTGGACAAGCTAAGGCCTTCTTTTTCTTCTGTGGACGCAAAAGGCAGTATTGTCGGCGCCGACCGGGTATGCAGCGTTGGTCTAGGACTGGCATCCAAAGAGGATCTGGTTTTGATTGAGGCTCTGGCGGAAAGCCTGCACGCCGTGGTAGGCTGCTCCCGTCCGTTTGCCGAGGATCGGGGCTGGCTGCCGATAGATCACTTTGTGGGATTGTCCGGTCAGAAATTTACAGGCTCGCTGTATGTGGCCATTGGCATTTCCGGGCAGATACAGCATCTGAAGGGCATTGAAACTGCCGGAACCGTCGTAGCCATCAATGCCGATCCTGGCGCACCCATCTTCGAGCATGCGGATTATGGCATTGTAGGAGATTTGTATGAGCTTGTTCCCTTGCTGACCGAGCGTTTGAAACAATAGGGCTCTGCTTTCTTTTTCCCGTAAATATTCTTTCGTCGGTATTTCGAAACAAGTCGCATTTGCCCGTTCCAAGCCGCTCACAAACCGCATGATTCATCAGAATCCTGAAGTCGTCCGAGATGCTGCGGTTTTCAGTATACGTATATTTGGCCTCACCGGGTTATGTGGGTAGGCCAGCAGACCATTTCAAAACAAAAATCCATGGGTCAGATTGAATCTGAACCATGGTTTTTTGCTGTTCGTAGATCTTCCGAATAACCGCCAGACGCCCCAGCTGGCGCGGAAGAAGTGCTTTTACAGCTGCCAGCATCCGTTCAATATGACCGAGGTTCCGGGCCAGATAACCCAGCTGTTTCCCAATCGCTTTGCGTATCTTTTTCGCTGTTGGTTTCCGGTTTTTGACCAGTGCCAGATAATCCCGATGGGCTCTCTTGCGATACGTCCGAGGCTTCATTTCGCCTTTGATGTGCATGGCGTCAATCATGGCTTCGCTGTTTTCCCGTGCTTCGTTCAGCAAAAAGGATCATTTCGTTGATTTCTCCCAGAATTTCCGGTGT
>JAGFXR010000021.1 GCA_017861365.1 Oscillospiraceae bacterium
TCATTGAGAGGCTCAACCGTGAGATTCGCAGACGCACTCGTGTGGTAGGCTGCTTCCCAGATGGGAACTCAGCGCTCATGCTCGTCTGCGCCCGGCTCCAGCATGTCGCCAGTACTCAATGGGGCAACAAAAAATACATGAACATGAAACATCTGGAGACGGTTTCTGAAGACGCTTCCATAGCCGGTTAATTTCATTTCCCCAGAGACTGCAAACCTTTTTGCGCATAATTCTTGACACTACTCACTGATGAAACGTATAAACGAGATGGCTCTAAGGAAAAATAAGAAAAGCCGCCCCGTTCTAAGGGCGGCTTTCTGGTGGAGGCGAGGGGAGTTGAACCCCTGTCCGAAAACGGTTCAACGGCAATTTCTCCGGGCGCAGACGATTTTTTAAATTCCCTTGCCAAGACGTGAATCGTCACACTTCAAGGCTTGGTAGCTTCATGATTCATGGTGAGCTCAAAGCTTTGCACACGCACGGTCACCACTCAAATGACACCCGGCTCCGGCTCGTGGTCCTTCCGGAGAGGATGGTAGCGGGAATTAAGCCGCTACGAGTTCGTAGTTATCGTTGTTCTTTAATTTATAAAGAATGCCCATTTTAAGGATGTTAGGCGCATCCGCCCGCTTTTCCCGTCTCTGCGTCCCCGTCGAATCCGGTACGCCCCCAGATTACCCCGCCGATGCGGGGCGGCAATTATGCCTTTTCAGGAGCCGGATAGTCCACACCGAAGGTGTCAACGGTAGCCTTTAGGATCTTTTGCTCATTTTTGGGGCGGTCATTGCGATCACTGGGCTGGGAGACAATGGCGTCCGCAACCTCCATGCCGGAGGTGACCTGGCCAAAAGAAGAATACTGTCCGTTCAGATGAGGCGCTTTTGCCACCATGATAAAAAACTGGCTGCCGGCGGAATCAGGGTGACCGGCACGCGCCATGGACAGAACACCCCGGTCATGCTTTAAATCGTTCTGAAAACCATTGCCGGAAAACTCACCCCGGATGGAATAGCCGGGGCCGCCTGTTCCCGTGCCATGAGGACAGCCGCCCTGAATCATAAAGCCGGGGATGACGCGGTGAAATATCAGTCCGTCATAAAAGCCCGACTGAACGAGACTGATAAAGTTGCTGACCGTATTCGGCGCGATGTCCGGATACAGCTCGGCAGTGATCGTTCCGCCGTCTGTCATTTCAAATGTTACAATGGGATTCTGTGCCATTGGAATACCTTCTTTCTGATGTGATATGGGAAGTACGTCAGCATAGCATGAATAAGTCGGTTTGTCAATAGTCGTTGCGGCGGGATTTCATAGTTCGATCCATTTCGCGCTTTGCGTCCTTTTCGGCGGCGACATCCCGCTTGTCATAAAGCTTTTTGCCCTTGGCAAGACCCAGGCGAATCTTAACCCTCGGACCCTTCAAGTAAACGGAAAGAGGAACCAACGCATAACCGTCCTGCTTGATTTTGGCGTATAAGCGTATGATTTCACGCCTGTGCATCAGCATGCGCCGGGGGCGAAGGGGGTCCTTATTAAAAATGTTTCCCTTCTCATAGGGGGAAATATGCATTCCGTAGACACGCATCTCGCCGTCCTTAATGATGCAAAAGGAATCCTTCAGATTGACGTGACCCAGGCGGATGGATTTGACCTCGGTACCGGCCAGTTCAATGCCCGCCTCAAATTGATCCTCCACAAAATAATCGTGAAAGGCTTTTTTATTCTGCGCGATGATTTTAACAGCCGCTTCGCCCAAGGTATTCTCCGCCTTCCCGCATCGTATCAATTCAGCGTGATCACGCCATGACATCATAACACAATTTCATAGCTATTGCAATTATATGAAATAGCGTTTAAAATAAAAAAGTATGAACTTGAACTTATTTTAGTGCTGTCTTGACCATGACGCATAATGGCATCATACCGCGGAATTTACGGTTTGACTTTGACGCGCCTGCGTTCAGACCTCCAAGGATGCGGTGTCTCAGTTTGGAGGTAATCCGGTGCGGTTCATCAAAAAGTTGATGACTTGCGAGGGAATGGTGGACCCGAATCGCCGGTTTGGGCCGATTCCCACGACCAGAGAAGGATATGCGGTTTCCCTGCGCATTGCGTGGCCATCCATGCTGGAATCCATGCTGGTTGCCATGGTGAATCTGGTGGGAACCGTTATGGTGGGCGGTCTTGGCGATTATGCCATCACTGCCGTGGGGCTCACCACGCAGCCTCAGTTTGTTCTGATTGCCGTGATTATTTCACTGAATGTGGGCGTTACCGCGGTGATTGCCCGGAGAAAGGGCGCGCAGGACAGAGAGGGAGCAAACAGCTGCCTGAAGCAGGCGGCGCTGCTGAGCCTGCTGCTGTCGGTGGTTCTCACGATAACAGGCTTGCTTGCGGCGCGGCCGCTGATGCAGTTGGCGGGAGCCCAGGCGGATACGATTGATTACGCTGTGATGTATTTCCGAATCATTTGTACCGGAATGGTATTTCGCGGGCTGTCACTCACCCTGAATGCGGCCCAGCGCGGTGTTGGGAATACCAGAATTGCCCTTACCTCCAATCTGACTGCGAATGTGGTCAATCTGGTGTTCAATTATCTGCTGATCAATGGGATTGGCATGTTTCCTAGAATGGAGATTGCGGGGTCTGCTGTCGCCGCGGTGCTGGGAAATGCGGCGGCATTTTTCATGGCGCTGCTTTCTCTGTTTCGAAAGGATGCGTTTCTAACCCTTCGGCATCGGGCAAAGTGGAAGCTGGAGGCAGCCACCATGGCCTCGGTAGGGAAAGTGGCGGCCTCCGCCGCTGTGGAGCAGGTCTGTATGCGGATCGGTTTTTTCGCCTATGCCATCATGATCGCGGCCCTGGGGACGGAGAATTTTGCGGTTCATCAAATCTGTATGAGTATTTTGAATATCTCGTTTTCCATAGGAGACGGCCTCTCTGTGGCCGCTGCGGCGCTGGTGGGGCAGAGCCTGGGGGCGAAGCGTCCGGATCTGGGCAAACTCTATGGCTCTGTAGCCCAGCGTATTTCATGGTTTTTCTCCACAATACTGTTTTTTATATTCCTGCTGGGACGTTTTCGATTGGTAGGCCTGTTTAATTCCGATCCCTATATTGTCTCGTTGGGCGGCTCTGTCATGGTCATTTTAGCCTTTACCACCCATATTCAAACCAGCCAGGTGATTATGGCAGGATGTCTGCGGGGCGCGGGAGATACTAAATTTACCGCCGTGGTTGCCATGGTGAGTATTATGATCGTGCGCCCGACTTTGGGATGGCTGCTGTGTTTTCCCGCCGGGTTGGGCTTAAGAGGAGCCTGGATGGCGTTGTTTATTGATCAGGCGCTTCGCTTGATTCTGAATATTCTCCGTTTCCGCAGTGGGAAATGGGCACTTCATACGATTTGAGGAAAAGAGGCGTTGAGTGATGCCGTGCAAGCGTATTCTGACCTTTGTTGCCGTGAGCCTGTTTCTTTTCCTGACGGCCTGCGGCAGCAGCGGGCGGGAGAGTGAAACCGGCGGCACGTCGGCCGTGGAGGAAGCCGTTTCGGAGAGCACGGATTTAGCGGCGGTTTCCGGTGTGGCTGGGGATGCCGAAAGTACCGAAAGCGTTTCGGAGCAGGAAACGGCGCAGAGCGCGGCGTCGGAGACGGGCGATGCAGTCGCGTCTGAATATACGGCCGCCTCATCTACTTCCAAAACGGCTGAAGCCGCGTCCAGCGCCGCGGCCTCAGCCGACACGGCGACAACGGATCCCACGGCCCCCACAACTCCTGACGCGCCCACGACGCCCACCATTTCCGCGGAAACGGAGGTTGCCGTTGAGGACTCCACAACGCCTCTGTTGGATGTCTGGGCGGATATGCGCAATGAGATGGGGGAGCTGCCCGCGCTGGAATCGAAGACCGCGGCCGATGTGGAATCGTGGTACGGGATCGACTCCTCCTGCCTGGAGGAGTTTGTCCTGGAAATGCCCTCGCTGTCGGTCAATGCCACGGAGTTTTTTATGGCGAAGGTCAAGGATGGCAGCATGGACACGGTGAAGGCGGCCTGTCAGAAGCGCCAGGAAACACTGGCCGATCAGTTTTCCATGTATCTGCCCAAGCAGGGAGAGTTGGTGAGCGACTATAAGCTGGTGACAAACGGAGACTACATACTGTTCTGTGTGAGTGAATATGCGGACAAGGCGGTTTCTGTATTTAACAGCGAGATCAATTAAGCTCGAGGTGACAATATGGTTTTTTCCAGTCCGCTGTTTTTGTTTTTCTATCTCCCGGTTGTGCTGGCGGCTTATCACAGCACGCCGAACCGATATAAAAATCTGACACTTCTGCTGTTCAGCCTAGTGTTTTATGCCTGGGGCGAGCCGGTCTATATTTTTGTTATGCTGGCGTCCATTACGGTCAATTATCTGCTGGGCCGATTGGTATACCGATTTAGAAAGAGGCAAAAGGAGCGCAAAGCCCGTCTGGCGGTGGCTGGGTCGGTGGTATTCAATCTGGCGCTGTTATTTTTCTTTAAATACTGGGATTTTACCGCAAGCAATCTGGCTGCCATCGGATTGGGAGGTATGTCGGTTTTCGGGCTTGCGCTGCCCATTGGGATTTCCTTTTACACCTTTCAGATCATGAGCTATACCATTGATGTCTATCGGGGCGACGCGCCCGTTCAGAAAAATTTTATTAATATCGGTATCTTTGTCACGATGTTTCCGCATCTGATGGCCGGGCCCATCCTGCTATACAAGGATATGGACGCGCAGATCAACAGCCGTCAGCACTCTGCGGAAAAATTCGCGTCCGGTGTGCAGATTTTTATCATCGGACTTGCGAAAAAGGTACTGCTGGCCAACAATATTGGTAAGCTGTGGGATGTCTATTCCGCCATGCCGGCCTCCCAGCTGACGGTGGCGGGGGCCTGGTTGGGGGCAATCGCGTTTTCACTTCAGATTTATTTTGATTTTTGCGGATATTCGGAAATGGCCATTGGTCTTGGCAGAATGCTAGGGTTTGAGCTGAAGAGGAATTTTGACTATCCCTATGTCTCGAAAAGCGTCACGGAGTTCTGGCGGCGGTGGCACATCTCGCTGAGCTCCTGGTTCCGGGATTATGTGTACATTCCCCTGGGTGGAAACCGGGTGGGGGTTCCGCGGCTCTGCGTCAATCTGCTCATCGTCTGGGGACTGACCGGTATCTGGCACGGAGCTAGCTGGAATTTCCTGCTGTGGGGACTGTATTACGGTGTGCTCCTGATCGCGGAAAAGCTGCTGCTCAAGAGACTGTTGGACAGGCTCCCCGCAGCCTTTGGCCATCTCTATACACTGCTTCTGGTGGTGATCGGATGGGCGATTTTTTCCATTGAGGATTTCGGAAGCCTGCTGGGCTACCTCAGGGCGATGTTTGGTATGGCAGCCGGAGGACTGTTTGATTCGGCGTTTCTTTACTACATTGTATCCTATCTTCCCACGCTGGCGGTGCTTGGGCTTGCTTCCGTGCCGCTGGGGGCGCAGCTTTGGAACCACCTGCCATCCACGATGCAAAAGGCGGCGTTGCCGCTGCTTCTGCTGGCGGGGATGGTGCTGTGCACCGCCTACCTGGTGGACGCGACCTACAATCCCTTTTTGTACTTCCGTTTTTGAGGGTGAAATGCCATGAGTAAACGTTATTCCGTACTGATCTGTGTACTGTTCTGCGGTTTCTTGGGGCTGATCGCCCTTGCGCATCTATTCATGCCGGATAAGGAATTTTCAGAAACAGAAAACCGCTATTTGACCGAGCTGACGGACGTAAAAACTGATTTTGACTCGATTGTGTCCGGCGAGATGATGAGCGAATTTGAGACCTACCTGACCGACCAGTTCCCGCTGCGGGACAGCTGGATTTCCGCGAAGACCCTTGTCGAGCGTTTGTCGGGCAAGCAGGAGAACAACGGGGTCTATTTCGGGAGCCAAGACACCCTGATTACTCAATTCGACGAGCCCGACTGGGATGAGGTGGATCAAAATTTGTCCTATGTGCAAAGCTTTGCGGAACAGGCGGAAATTCCTGTCTATTTCTCCCTGATTCCCGGGAAGGTGACTGTTTGGGCGGATCGCCTGCCGGACAATGCGCCCAATGCGGATGAGGACGCCGTGATTTCCAGGGGCGAGGCGGTCAACGCCAACTGGGTGGATATGGAGGGCTCGCTGGAGGAACATTCGGACGAATCTATTTATTATCGAACGGATCACCACTGGACCAGTCTCGGTGCCTATTACGGCTATACGGCTTTGATGCGGGCCATGAACATTGAACCGGTGCTCCTGTCCGATTATCAGAAAACAACTGTCAGCACATCCTTTTTTGGCACCACCTATTCCAAATCCGGCGTCCGCTGGATCAGTCCCGATTCCATTGACGTCTACGTGCCGGCTGATGGCATTTCCGTTACCTCCTATGCAACCGGTTCTCCCGTGGAGAGCGGGCTTTACGTCGATTCTTTCTTAAGCAAAAAGGACAAGTATTCCATGTTTCTGGGAGGCAACACGCCGCTGTGTGTCATCAAAACAGGACTGACCGACGCGCCGAAGCTGCTGATCATCCGGGACAGCTATACGGACAGTCTGGCGCCTTTCCTGACCGCCCATTTCTCAGAAATTCACCTGGTGGATTTGCGCTATTACAACAGCTTTAATCCCAAGGACTATATTCAGCAAAACGGCATTGACGCGGCTGCGGTTCTGTTCAGCGTTGATAATTTTGTTTCAGCGTCCGGTTTGTTTCTGCTTGGGACGTAATGTGCGGCAGCGGGCAAAACACAAAACGGTGCTAAGTGCGAAAGGACTCCATTTTTCCGTGCAGCTGTGATCAAAAACGACGGAATATTCTTGTAACCGTGCGGCAATACTCGTATAATCAAAGAAACGACAAAATGATACCGCGCTTTCGATGAAAAATCGGATGAAAACAAGGCGGGGGTAATGGACTGTGAAGCGTAAGGTGTGCCTGTACAAAAAGCTGATTTGCCTGCTGGCGGGAGTTCTTTTCCTCCAGATGATGCTGCAGGTGCCCGCGTCCGCGGCTGAAAGTGAACTACTGCTGACCCCCGAGGAGCAAGCGTATCTCAGTGAACATTCACAGATTTCAGTCGCGGTTGACGCCTCATGGATTCCTTACACCTATCTCGACCCCGATACCGGGGAGGTTGAGGGAATTGTCCGCACTATTTTAGACAATGTGAGCCAGACACTCGGCCTGACTGTGCAGTATGTCCCTATGAGCACCTATCAGGAGGCGCTTCAGTGCGTCAAAGACGGAGATGCCGATCTGATTGCCGGAGTGATTCAAAGCGACGTTATGGCGGAGAATTACAATTTACAGCTGACGGACCCCTATGTGACAATCCGTTATTGCGCGGTGACAAAAACTAATCTTGAAAATCTCTATACACCTGACGCAGACTATCGGATTGCCGTTTGCTCCGGCAGTTACGCGGTTTTTGCCTTCGAAAATAAAACGCCGTCGAATCAGTTTATTCAATATCCTACCATTGAAGACTGCATTGATGCGGTGGAAACCGGGGACGTGGATGCCGCGTTTGTGGTGGCTTATTCCGCGGAATATTTTCTGAATCAGCCCGGCTATTCCGATCTGGTTTCGGCCTTAATTGAGGACATTGCCTGGCAGCTCTCCTTTGGTGTCGGCGCGCAGTATGATCCGGTGCTGGTCAGTCTCATCAATAAAGGCGTTTCTGAGCTTCCCCAGCCTGTGGTGGATCAGGCGACGTACGGGAATCTGTTAAACGCGATTAATGAAAGCAGTGATCTGGAAACGCTGATATATCGCCATCCCATGGAGACGATTTTTGTATTCGGCATCTTGATCATGCTGATTGTGCTGCTTGGCGGTATTTTTCTCCGAAATCATCGAAGGTCGCAGGATAAGAATCAGAAACTGACCCAGGAGCTGGTGGTTGCCGAGCGAGCCAATGCCGCAAAACGGGACTTTCTGTGCCGCATGAGCCACGACATCCGAACGCCGATGAACGCTATCCTCGGTCTGACCGAGCTTGCGTCGCGGGAGAGTCAGAACACTGTGGTGGTGGAGGCCTATCTGGGGAAAATGAAATCCGCGTCGCAATATTTAATCTCACTGATCAGCGACGTATTGGATATGTCTCAGCTGGAGAGCGGAAAAATGGTGATCAAAAAAGAGATTGTCCAATTCAGGGAAATACATGATACCGTCGACGCGCTCATCCGCCCGCTGGCAGCGGAACGTCAGGTCGAATACATATTTGATGACCACGAAATCACTGCCTCATATGCCAAGATTGACAAAATGCGTCTGCAGCAGGTGATTGTGAATTTATTAAGCAACGCGGTTCGGTTTACGCCACCGGGCGGAAAGGTGGAATGCCTTTTAAGCAATCTTGAATGTGATGGGAAAAGGCGCAGAGATCGTTTGATTGTGCGGGACAACGGAATCGGAATCAGCGAGGAATTTTTTCCTAAGATCTTTTTGCCCTTTGAGCAGGAAAATGCCATTCATGATCAGTACCCGAGCGGTACCGGCCTGGGGCTGTCGATTGTCAAGATGCTGGTGGAGGCCATGGATGGAACCATTTCCTTTAACAGTCAAAAAGGGATGGGCACGGAGTTTGTGATTGAGCTGGAGAGCGAATGTGCACAAGCGGGGGAGACGGTTCCGGAAGCGGATGGGGGCGGCAAAGCGGCCTCGTTCGCGGGGAAGCGGCTCCTGCTGTGCGAAGATCAGCCCATCAACGCGGAAATTGCGGTGGAGCTGTTAAACCGGATGCAGCTGCAGGTGGAGCACGTGACAAACGGAGAGCTGGCTTTAAAGCAGTTTTTAAACAGGCCGGAATATTATTACAACGCAATCCTGATGGACATCCAGCTGCCTGTGATGAACGGACTGACCGCGGCCGAAGCCATCAGGGCACTCAAGCGTTCCGATGGACGGACAATCCCCATCATTGCGCTGACTGCCAATGTGCTGGAGGAGGACATCGCCGAGTGCGCGGCGGCAGGTATGAACGACTGCGTTTCAAAGCCGATCCATCCCAGTCAGATATATGCCGTTCTGGAGAAATACCTGTAATCCCCCACCGCATGTCACGGCGGGGGATTCCGCAAATCAAGAGCTTCCGGTAATTGGACGGGCATCCCCGTGTGTCCCGCTTATGACTGCAGCAGAAGCGGCTGAAGCTGCTGTCCTTCCCACGCTGCCTCAATGGTTGCGGGAATGAGGTCAAAATCGGAAACCAGCGAGGTCGGCTTTTTCATCGGGTCATCCTGACGGAAGGGGACAAAGTAATAGCCTTTGCGGTTTAACAGCTCCCCAATATTCTTCAAAGACGGGCCAAGACCGTCGTTGGTGGAAATAGCCACCACCACAGGACCCCCGTTGCGCCGATGTGCTTTTGCGGCCATGGTGACCGAGGTATCGGTCACGCCGAAAGCGAGCTTTGCCAGCGTGTTGCCGGTGCAGGGCGCGATCACCAGCACATCCAGCATCTTTTCCGGACCGATGGGTTCCGCCGCCACGATGGTTTGAATGACCCTGCGGTCACAGATACGCTCAATTTCGCGCAAAAAGTTATGCGCCGCGCCAAACCGTGTGTCCGTATCCGCAACTGTTTCAGAGACGATGGGGATTAACTCCTGGGCCATTGGTTTTAAACACTCCATTGCTCTGATCGCGCGGTCATAGGTACAAAAAGAGCCGCAGAAGGCATAACCTACCCGTAGCTTTTCCATGTTCACACTCCTAACTCCTGCCATATGTTATAGATGGTATCCCGGATGGCTGCGCCCGCCGTCACTGGGGCAACCTTTCCCGGAAGACTGAGCGCCCAGATGACCTTCACGCCCAGGTTGGTTGCCGCGTCTAAATCCACCCCGGCGGATGAATGAATTGGATCAGGAAACTGTTTCTCAGAAAAAAATGAAACCCTCAACCGGCATGTTCCGGTTGAGGGCTTTTGTTTGTGCATATTGCCTGAACAATTGCCGGCTCCGGGTCACGTTGCCACGTTTCAAACAAGGTCTTATCGCAAGAGAAAAAATTTCTGTAAACCGTAATAAAAGATTGCGATTGCCGTATATTTTGAATCAGGAGAAGTGCTTTTATATCCACAAAATGGAGTGAGAGGTATGATAAAAAGATACCCTGTCCGGCTTATATTTCACAAGGAGCTGCCCGCATTTCAGGAGCGGGTGGCACAGCTGCTGGAAGAGGCGGTAAAGGAGCGTGAGTCTGTATGCAGCCGAAGGTAGCGCTGTACCTTCGGCTGTCCCGGGAGGACGACGAGCGGGAGCTGGAATCTCAGAGCATTGCAAACCAGCGGGAGTTTCTTCTTCAATATACAGCACAGCAGGACTGGAGTGTGGCTGGAATCTACACAGACGACGGCTGGACGGGAACAAATTTTGACCGTCCGGAATTTCAGAGAATGCTCCGTGATATTGAGGAGCGAAAGATAGATACGGTGATTACCAAGGACTTATCCCGGCTGGGGCGCGATTATATCGGCGTGGGACATTATCTGGAGCGGTATTTTCCAACGAAGGGGATTCGCTACATAGCGGTCAATGAGCATATTGATACCGGGCAGCCGAGCGCTGTCACTCAGTTGACGCCGTTTCTCGCGGTGGTGAATGATTTCTATGCGGCCGATATTTCCCGCAAGGTAAAGGCGGCGCTGGATACCCGGAAACGGGAGGGGCTGTTTATCGGCGCGCAGCCGCCCCTGGGTTACGGCAAGCATCCAACACAGAAGGGAAAACTGACGGTGGATCCGGAAACCGCGCCGATCATTCAGACGGTCTTTCAAATTTATCTCTCCTGCGGTTCCCTCGCGGAGACGGCACGGGAATTGTCCAGACGTGGGCTTCCCACACCGGCAGACTGCAAAAAAGGAGTGCGGGGCGGGGGAGGAGGCATGTGGAGCGACAGTATGGCGCGCCGTATTCTCACCAATCCGACCTATGCGGGTCACCTGACCCAGAGCAGGGTGCGTAAGGTCAGCTATAAGGTGAATCGCAAGGTTTCGCTGCCGCCCAGTCAATGGGTCGTGATCGCCAATACTCATGAGCCGCTGGTGGAACAGCAGGATTTTGACCGTGCGCAGGAGATGATTTCGGTGAGGAGCTATGTCCCCCACCTTCGCGGCGGGGGACATCTTCTGACTGGTCTTGTTTTTTGTGCCGACTGCGGAGCGCCCATGACCTACGTCAGAGAAAGTGAACGCAGAACCTATCTGGTCTGTCAAGGATACCGGAGGGGTGGAAGAGAAAAAGTGTGTACATCCCACTGCATCAGAGAGGATTATCTCCTGGAAACCATCCGGGAGCAGCTCATGGAACTGTCAGGATACTTAGACACAGAAGCGCTGCTCACAGGAATGCGGGAGCGGCATGAACGCTGGAAAAATCGGCAAATGGAGGTCACACGAAAGAATATTGAGCGCTGCAAATCGCTGATGGAAAGCATTTACCGGGACAAAGCCTCAGGCATGATATCGGAACTGGAATTTTACGAGCTGGTTTCCTCCGTCAGACGGGAGCGGGAACACTGGGAAGGCAGTCTGGCCGGCACGGACAGCTCAAAATGGGAGGGGCAGGATGACGCGCGGGAGTGCCTGAACCGGCTTTTAAGTTTTCAGCCGCTGGAGCGTCCGGTATTGACCATGCTGGTGGAGCGTGTGGCGGTACATCAGAACAAGGAGCTGGAGTTGAGTCTCCGGTTCAGAGAGCCTGAAACAGAATCGTGTCGAAGAGTGACATACGAAAATAACCTAAAAAAGGAAATTATAATTGACAATATCTAGTAAATAAACTAAAGTAATTTTAATATGAAATGTAAAAATTTTCTATTTGTACATTTAGGAGGGTTTTTTTTGCGGAAAAGCCAGGACGTCATTGAAATTACGCTGCCACAAATGATAAGAGCACTGAAAAAGCGATGGTGGCTGCTTTGTGTTCTCTCGATTTTGCTGGCCGCCGGGGGATTTTTCATCGCGAAAGTTACATATATCCCGCAATATTCCTCTACGGCAACCTTTGTTGTCAGCAACAAAACCAGCCAGACCGTTGACGAATCAGAAGCCAGTCAGATCTCCTCCAGTGATTTGAGCGCGTCCTCATCGCTTGCCAACACATTTCAGTACATTCTGCTGAGCGATGAAGCACTTAATGCCATTATTGAGCAGTACCATCTGGATGCCACAACGGAGCGCCTCAAATCCATGATTGAGGTTTCTCCTGTCAGCGAGACCAACATTCTTGAGATGTGCGTTACCACAAAGGATGCCGCCTTGTCAAAAGGAATTGCGGATACCATTATTGAATTTTACCCGGATGTATTGAGCAGAACCTTGAAAACAGCTAGCCTTGAAATTTTGAACGCGCCGACGCTGGCGCTGCAGCCGGACAATAATCACGATACCGTCACCTACGCGCTGGTGGGGCTGCTATTGGGCATCGCGGTAGCCGGATTCATTATTTTTATGAAAGAGAATTTTAGCAATACATTTCTGACAGGCGCCGACATTGGCAATCGGCTTGACCTAAACGTGATGGTTTCCGTGCCGCGGGTGGTCAGGAAAAAACGCAAGGGAAGAATAGAACCTGCTTTGCTGATCAGCAATTATGGCTGTGGTTTCTCTTTCATTGAGACGTATAAGGCCCTGCGGACTAAAATTGAACGGATTGCCCACAAAAAGGCCTATAAATCTTTTATGATTACCAGTTCCCTGGAGAATGAGGGGAAAACCACGGTGGCCGCCAATCTGGCGCTGGCGTTGGCGCAAAATGGAAAAACAGTTCTGCTTGTGGACGCGGATCTCAGAAAGCCGACGATTTATCGGCTATTTGAGCTGAGCAGTGAGAACGGCGCCGTGGGATTGGGACAGGTACTGCTGGGACAGGCGGCCATTCAGGACGCCATCGTGGCAACGAAGCATTCCAGCCTGTATGTAATACCAAATTTCAGTCAAATTTCAAATTCCTCCGAACTGCTCTCCTCGGTGAGAATGAAGGAAATTCTGGAGTATGCCTCCGAGCAGTTTGACTATATTCTGGTGGACTCGCCGCCATCCGGGCTGGTGGCGGATTCCGCGGTTTTGACCGCCTGCACCGACGGAGTGATTTTGGTGGTACGTCAAGATTTTTCATCAGCAGACGAGGTGACAGGAGTCGTTTCTGATCTGACGGAGAGCAGAGCGGAGCTGGTGGGCTGTGTATTTAATCAGGAGGAATATTCGGAATTAGGCGGTTTTAAGCCAGGTTCGAACCAATACAAAAAGTATTCTTACGGTTATCCGATATCAAAAGTAAACTGAAGGGAAGAGAACCACTTGACTGATATCCATTGTCATATTCTGCATGATATGGATGACGGGCCGAAGAGACTTGAGGAGGCTGTTGAACTTCTGTACATGGCGCAGAAGCATGGCATCGACAAAATTGTATTGACTCCACATATTCATCATCTTTGTCAGATAGAACGGTTTCTGGAAAAACGGGCACGACAGATGGAGGAATTAAACCGGGCAGTCAGGTGTTATGGAATCGCGCTTCGGCTGTTCCCGGGAGCTGAGGTGAAGCTCAGCGACGATATGTTCTATGCGGAGAACCTGTACCGACTTTCGATTCATGAAAGCAAGTATATCCTGGTCGAATTCCCGTATGAAAATATAGCGCCGAAAAGGCTGATTCGATATGTCGATGAACTTCTGTTCCAGGGGCTGGTACCCATTGTCGCGCATCCGGAGCGATATGCGTATTTCCGGCGTGATATCGGCCTGGCACAGTTTCTGATGGAACGCGGAGTCTTATATCAGATCAATGCCGCAAGCCTCCAGGGGATGGAGGGGAAAGCCGAACGGAAGTTGAGTTGGAACTTTATCAGGAATGGTCTGGCCTCATTTTTGGCCAGTGATGCCCATTCCGTCGCATACAGGCCCAACAGCGTTCTGGATCGTGGCGCTCTCAGAGAAATTGAGTTTGACCAGTTTCAGAGATTACTTGAGGAAAATCCAGGACGTGTCCTTCGTGATCAGAGCATAGAACGGGAAGAGCGGTTGATTTCCGTGTGAGGCGGTATTCCAAGTGAGCGGATGTCAACATCGGCATGGTACAGCGCGGCGCATGCCGGAGTGGAGACCAACATGCACGGAGCATCAGGCGAATGCTATGGAGAAGAAAACGAAGATTGGAGTGTTGTCATGAAAAAAGCAATATCGGTGATTCTGACACTGCTTCTGCTGGCTTCCTCACTGATACCCGCGGCTGCTGCCGCGGATACGGGTTATTCCGATGTTTCAGGACATTGGGCAAGCAAGGAAATTGCTGAGTGGAGTCAATTGGGTGTGGTTCAGGGTTACGACGATGCGTTCAGGCCGGATGCTGTGATCACACGGGGAGAGCTTGCGGTCATTTTGGACCGCATTCTTCAGTACCAATATGAAAGTGAGACCAGCTTTTCCGATCTGAATCAGGCGTTCTACACACAGGCCATTCAAGAGGCTGTCTATGCCGGTGTGCTGGAGGGCTATGGGGATGACACGGTTCGCCCCAACGACAATGTTACACGTCAGGATGCCATGTGCATGCTGGTTCGGGCATTCGACATCCAGACGGATGAATCAGGCACGCTGAATGCCCCGGACGCATCGCAGGTATCCGAGTATGCCCGTGACGCGGTTTCGGCGCTGGTGTCCGGCGGCATTGTGCACGGACGGGGTGACGGAAGGATTGATCCTCAGGGAGAGCTGACCCGTGCCGAAATGATCAAGCTGCTGGACAATCTGATCGCCGGGATTATCAGCACGCCCGGCACTTCCTCCGTATCGGTAAACGGCATGATGGTCGTGAATACCGCGGGAGTTGCGCTCACAGGGGCCACTATCCATGGAGACTTACTCCTCGCGCCCGGTGCCGGAAACGGGGATATTACGCTGAAGAATATCAACGTCACAGGAAATCTTGTTGTTCTTGGGGGAGGCACGGTAACCCTTAGCGGTAGCTCCAGAGTTTCAGGGGTGACATATCTGAATAAAATGGGAGCCGCGGTTACCCTGAACGTCGGGGAGAAAGCTCAGATTTCCGGCGTGGTGATTCAAAAGAGCAGCGCAGATGTGGCACTGTCAGGCACATTTGAAACGGTGACGGTGAATGCCGGATCGGTAGTCACGCTCTTAGCGGGGACGACTGTGAAAACACTCCTGTTAAACGCACCCGCTCATATTGAAGGAGAAGGTACGGTGACAGCCGCGGTGCTGTCTCAGGGCGCGTCCGGCGCGGTCTTTGCGGCGATGCCGGGAAGTATCACCGGCCCTTCGGGGGTCCAGGTTCAGGTGAATGGAACCACCTACGTTTCCGATGGAACCTCGTTTTCCGAAACCGGGGGCACCAGCGGCGGAAGCAGTGGTGGGGGAAGCAGTGGCGGCGGAAGCAGCGGTGGAGGTTCAGGAGAAACTTCTGTTAAGGTGACCGGAGTGACCCTCTATGTCAACGGGGATACTGCCATTGCGGCAAGTACGGCGAAAGGCGGGTATCAGTTCGATCTGACCGGGCAATCGGATGACACCTGTCTTTCCGGAATTCAAATTACCACCAATGATCGATCAAATACCGTATTCCAGGTGGGAACTTACTCCGTTGCAACAAATCAGCGTGTAACCGTGAGCACACTCCTTGGCATGCTTGGCATCAGCACCTCTAAAAGCGTGACGCTGGAGAAGCTTCGGGACCTTGGAGACAGCTGCTCCGTGACAGGAACCATCGGCTCAGTCACGCTCACCCTCCGGTTTGCACTGGGAGACGCTGGGCCGTATACCATATCCACCGTTACAAAAAGCGGTGCTACTGTTATTACGGCGCAGCTGGACAGCAGCTTCAGCGACATTCTTCTCAGTGAAGCGGATACGGTTTTGGGGGTTGCGGATCCGGTTAAGCTCCTCGTCAGTTCCATTGCCGATACGACGGATTCCTATCAGCTGACCGTTACTAACGGCGCGCTGACGTTTAAAAAAACGTATACCTATTCAGATATTTCAGCTCTTGACATGGATGGGCTGCTTGATAAAATCAGCGCCAAGGGAAGTTATGAGACGCTAGGGGATCTGACGGGGCTGACCATCACCATTGTATACGGTTCCAATACCTTGACTCTGGTCTTTACGTAGTCAAAAGAGACGTGAGGACAGCCACTGTGGGCGGCGGCGCGGTACAGTGGCTGTCTGCCGTTTGCTCCGGGAGCAATCGCCGAGTGATTTACAAGATACTTCAAATGAGGTAAGGTGTCTGATATGAAAAGCTTGAAACTATTATTCGCACTGATTGACGTCATGTTCACGGCGATTTCGCTCTTCGCGGCGGCAATGCTCCGGTATGACGGGGTAATTGATCCGGATTGCGTCGGAGCGCTCTGGACGGCGTTTCCTTTTGCGGCGGGAACCCTGCTGCTGCTGGCGCTGCTGCTTGGATGCAACGACTGTATTCTAAGCTACGCTGGATTTTCGGAAATGATCCGGCAGCTGATTACGGTGATGGGAGTGACCTTTGTGCTTTACGCGGTAAAGCTGTTTGGAATGCTCTCTATCCCTCATTCCGTCATCATCATCAATGGCATTCTGCTGTACATACTGACTGGGGGAATGAGGCTGTTCTTCCGGTTTTACCGCTGGGTGACGGTATCCTTCGGTTTGGGAAGAAGGCAAACCAAACGCGTGCTGGTCATCGGCGCCGGCGCGGGAGGGGCTATGATCATCAAGCGCTGGCGCAGCAACGAAAAAGACAATCAATTTCCCGTCGCGGTGCTGGATGACGACCTTCAGAAGCAGGGAAAGAGAATCTGCGGCGTCAAGATCCGCGGCACCAGCGCGGATCTTGAGGAGGTCGTTCACAGCAGCGGGGCGGAAGCGATTCTGATTGCCATTCCCTCTGCCAATCTGAATACCATTAAGCGGCTTTATCATCTGGCGCTGCCCACCGGGCTGCCCGTCACGTTTTTTCAAAGCGTCGTCAACCTGCAAAACGTCCTGGGCAGGGGCACGGGTGAGCTGATGCAGGTTCCGGTTGAGGAGCTGATCCGCCGGGGCAGCAATCAGATGGATGTTTCGGCGGCCCGTCAGCTGATCCAGGGGAGGGTGGTGCTGGTAACCGGGGGAGCCGGTTCCATCGGCAGTGAGCTATGCCGTCAGATTATGAGAATGGAATGTGAACGGCTGATCATTTTTGATCTCGACGAAAACGCCATGTTTCAGCTCAATGAGGAACTGAAACGCGCTTATTCACCCGGACGGTATCAGCTGGTGGTGGGCTCTGTCTGCGATACGGGTATGCTGGAATACATCTTCGCGCGGTGGAGTCCCCAACTGGTGTTTCACGCTGCCGCGCATAAGCATGTTCCCATGATGGAAGGAAACATCATTGAAGCGATTCAGAACAACGTGATCGGAACCCGAAATGTCATCCGTGCCAGCAAAAAACATAAAGCGCTTAAATTTGTGCTGATCTCCACCGATAAAGCGGTGAAGCCCGCCAACACCATGGGAGCCACCAAGCGGCTTTGCGAGCTTATGCTCCAGAGTGAGGCCAATTCTAAAACCACCATGGCGGCGGTGCGCTTTGGCAATGTGATCGGCTCGAACGGCAGCGTGGTACCTCTCTTTCAAAAGCAGATTGCCCAGGGCGGGCCTGTGACCGTGACCGATCCTGAGATTACCAGATATTTTATGACCATTCCCGAGGCGGTGTCTCTGGTGCTGACGGCCGCCCATATGGCGCAGAGCAGAGAGATATTTGTCTTGGACATGGGCAAACCGGTCCGCATTTATGATCTCGCCTGCAATTTAATTCGTTCCGCAGGATTGATGCCGAACCGCGATATTGATATTGTGTTTACAGGACTGCGCCCCGGCGAGAAAATGTACGAGGAGCTGCATTTGGATTCAGAGGGGCTGGATCAGACGGAGAATCAAAGAATTATGCGGTTAAAACCCGGAAAGCTCAATGAAATCAAGCTCCGAAGTGATGTCGACAGCCTTGAAACCGCAATCAGGGACTACGCCAATGAAAAGCAGGCGTATGAGCTTCTGTTTCAAGCGATTCAAAACGAGGAACAAGAGTATGCCGGGATCACCGGCTGCAAGAAGGCATTGGTACATTAAAGCAGAACGGCGATGAAAATATTGTATCCGCCCCCGCCCACAAGGTTGACAGCGGACGTTTACGGGGATATAATGAAAAAAATATTCTGCCGAAAAGGAGGGGTTATTGTGGAAATTCAGGGATTGAGCACGGATATTTCGTCTTATCAGCACTCATCCTATTCCTCATCCTCATCCAAGTCAGACGAGGAGTATGCGTCTGCGGTGGGGATTGCGCCCAATGTTGCACCCAGTGGGAAACCGACCTCGTCCGATTCGGCTCAAATTGAGGATATCCTGGAGCTGAGCGGCGGATCGTCGAGCCGCTCCGGAGAAATGCGGCAGGCGGTTGCCTCGGAGACAGTGGATTCCAGCCAGGAAGCCGCCCGGTCGGATGAGGAGGATACCGTTCTGATGTCGGCTGACGGCGATGTCGCGGAGTTGAGCGGTGCCGCGCGAAAGGCGGCATGGCGCTGGCTCAATGGCTCCACACAGGTTTCCGAGGATATCAAAATAGCGTAAGATGGAATGAAAAAGCTCCCGCCGGTACAACCGGCGGGAGCTTTTTCATTCCATCTGATCCAATTCGTTCATCCGCCCCGCCGGGTTTTGAGGCAAGGTCAATGACCACGCAGCCTTCCTTCAATTCCCTGAGCCGGCTTTCCGTCAGAACCTGTGCGGGGACGGTATTGATGATCAGGTCATAACCACACAGCCAGCCGTCCAGCTCCTTGG
>JAGFXR010000003.1 GCA_017861365.1 Oscillospiraceae bacterium
CATCGTGGCCTGTGTCGAACACCACGGTGCCCAGTCGATCGCTCATGCCGTATTTCGTCACCATGGCTCTGGCAATGCTGGTGGCTCGCTCCAGGTCGTTGGAGGCGCCGGTAGAGATATCCCCCAACATCAGCTGCTCCGCGACCCGTCCGCCGAGACAGACCGCAACCCTCTCGTTAAGCTCCTGCTTGGACTGATAGCTCTTATCCTCCTGAGGCAGGGAGATGGTCATGCCGCCTGCCGCGCCCCGAGGGATGATGGTAATCTGATGCACGGGATCGGGAGTCTCCAGCTCGTGAATGACAATGGCGTGACCTGCCTCGTGGAATGCGGTCAGCTTTTTGGCGTGCTCCGTTACCACACGGCTGCGTTTTTCAGGTCCGGCGATGATTTTCATCATCGCGTCATGGATATCCACCATGGCGATCATCAGCTGCTGCCGCCGTGTGGCCAGCAGCGCGGCTTCGTTCATCAGATTTTCCAAATCCGCGCCGGTAAAGCCGCTGGTGGCCCGGGCAACGGTGGTCAGCACCACGTCCTCGCCCAGAGGCTTGCCCTTGGAGTGAACCTTCAGGATATCCTCACGGCCTTTGATATCGGGCAGTCCGACATAGATCTGCCGGTCGAAGCGGCCCGGGCGCAGCAGAGCGGGATCCAGAATATCGCGGCGGTTGGTAGCCGCCATGACGATTACGCCCTCATTGTGGGTGAAACCGTCCATTTCCACCAGAAGCTGATTCAAAGTCTGCTCGCGCTCGTCGTGTCCGCCGCCGAGGCCCGCGCCACGCTGGCGGCCCACGGCATCAATCTCATCGATAAATACAATAGCAGGAGATTCCTTCTTCGCCTGCTCAAACAGATCGCGCACGCGGGATGCACCCACGCCTACATAGAGCTCGACGAAATCCGAACCGGAGATGGAGAGGAACCGGACGCCTGCCTCACCGGCGACCGCCTTGGCCAACAGGGTTTTACCCGTACCTGGCGGGCCCACCAGAAGAATGCCCTTCGGCACTCTGGCGCCCATCTTGAAATAGCGGGAGGGATCCTTGAGAAAATCAACGATTTCCTCCAGCTCCGCCTTTTCCTCGTCAGCTCCGGCCACATCGCGGAAGGTTACTTTGTTCTTCTCGTTGTCCAGGGTGACGGTACGGGCACGGCCGAATTTCGAGGTGCGGTCCGGCGTACTGCTGCCCCCTGTCCCCTGACGGCGCAGGATAAAAAACCACAGCGCGGCAAAGGCAATGATCAGAACCACCCAAGGGAGCACGGAGGCCCACCACGGATTTTGAAGCGAGGTGCCGTAATCGTAGTCTTGAATGATTCCCTGGTCATACTGGGACACAATCAGGTTGTTAAGATCATCGTAAAACAGCTGAACATCGTAGAGCTGGTAAGTAACCGTAGTGGAACCTTCCACCTGCTCTTTCAGCTTCAGCGTAATGGTATTATCCTTGATACTGAAGGAGTCCACCTGCTGCTGAACAAACAGTGTGCGCATGGAAGCATAAGAAAGGTCTGCCCCACTGTCAATATTTTTCAGCGTAATAAAGGTGAAGATAATCAGTATGCCAACCAGAGCGTATAAAACAAGATCCCGTTTGCTGAAATGTTTCAAAAGATAAAACACCCCTTTTTCAGATTTTACGGAGTCGGAAGCACTCCGGTGGGTTCATCGCTTCCCAGTGTAAACAAAAGGCTTTAAAATGCCTATGTACGGCAGATTGCGGTAGCGCTCGTTATAATCAAGACCGTAGCCCACCACAAACGCGTCGGGAATGGAAAAGCCGCTGTAGGTCACATCAACCTCCTTGACCCGCCGTTCCGGCTTGTTGAGGAGGGTGCACAGACGAACGGAGGAAGGTTTCCTCGCCGCTAAAATTTGCAGTAAATAATAAAGGGTATTGCCGCTGTCCAGAATATCCTCCACCACAATGATATCTCTGCCTTCAATATCGTCGCTTAAATCCTTGGTAATCTGTACCTGACCGGAGCTGGTGGTACCCGAGCCGTAGGAGGACACCGCCATAAAATCAATGGTGCACGGTACCTCTATGCTGCGAACCAGATCCGCCATAAAAATGAAAGCGCCGCGCAAAATGCTGATCAGCATAGGCTGCCTGCCCTGGTAGTCCCGGGAAATTTCTGCCCCCAGCTCGGTCACACGCCGGTGTAGCTCCTCGGCACTGAACAAAACGGATTCAATGTCCTGGTGCATCTCTATCTTCTCCCTGCTTCAAAAGTAACAATTCATAGGCCTCGTCACCGGGGCTGGCCAGCCGGTTCTCCTCCGGGCCAAAGCCCGCGACGGCAATCACTCCGAGGTCGTCCGCCAGAACAGGAATCCTACCGCGCAGCCGCCGCGGAATTTTTTCATCGGAAAACAGTTTTTTCAAAGGTTTTGAAGGGCGGTGCGGCAACCGGATGCTGTCGCCGGAGCGCCGGGGACGTGCCATAATTGCTCCGTTCAGCATATCACATTTTATAAAAAATGTCTCATCCTTTTTTTGTTTTTCGGAGGGACAAATGGTTTTTTTGCAGAGAACCATCCAGTTCGTTCCGAAAATCTCAGTCATTCCCTCCCGAAGCGCAACCGGGGAAAAGCCGTCCTGAGCCAGTGTATGAGAAAACAGCAGCGTGTGGTAGCTTCTGGTCACCGTGACCGCTCCGGGCAGGCTGACCTGCGCTGAGCCCTCTGCGCTGGAGGCCAGCGTGAGAATGGCGCCGATGTGCCGGGCGGAACCGCTCCCACCCAGCCGCTCCAGCGCCAGTTTCACCACGCGGCTTGCGATGGCGGGCGGCTGCGCTGTCAGCGCGGTTCGGGGCAGGGTAATGCCTTCGCCCGATTCTTGAAGTGCCGACCGAAACACGGAGGCCGCCCGGGCGTTGAGTACATCGTGATCGGCCCTCAGGCGGCGGATGCCGTCGGAGGCATGTTCCAAAAAGCGGGGATTCAACTCCCCCAGCAGCGGCATGATCCGGTGCCGGATCTGATTGCGGGTGTAATCAAGGCAGTCATTGGAGGAATCGCTGCGGTAGGGAATATCGTGTGTATTCAAAAAGGCCATGATTTCCCGGCGCTGGGTTGTCAGCAGAGGACGCACGATGCTGCCCCTGCGGGGCGGGATACCGCAGAGTCCCTGCAGACCCGCGCCACGGATAAAATTCAGCATAAACGTCTCCGCGTTGTCATCGGCGTTGTGGGCCGTGGCGATGCGGACAGCGCCGACTCGTTCCGCCGCCTGCCGCAAAAAGGCGTACCGCAGTTCCCGGCCGGTTTCCTCGATTCCGCGTTTGCGCCGTGCCGCCTCGGCGGACACATCGCCGGAGCCAAGCTCCAGAGGAATGCCGTGCGCTCGGCAGAAATCGTTCACAAATTCCGCGTCTGCGTCGGATTCCGAGCCCCGCAGGCGATGATTATAATGAGCGGCGGTCACATCTAGCCCCGCCTTGCAAAGCGCCACCAGAAGGCACATGGAGTCGGGTCCGCCGGAAACAGCACACAAAATCCGCCCTCCGGCAGGAAGCATATCGTATTCCTCCGCCAGCGCGAATAGCTTTTCCATACCCCGTCTCCTTTAATATTCCGAGTGCCGTGTATCGAGATTGCGGAACACCGTATATTCCGGAATCCACTGCATCTCCACCACGCCCGTTTCGCCGTGGCGGTTTTTCGCGATCACCAGCTCTGCAATATTCTGATTTTCGCTGTCCTCCCCGAAGGCGTCCTCCCGGTGAATGAACAGCACAATGTCCGCGTCCTGCTCGATGGCGCCCGATTCGCGAAGGTCGGATAATCTGGGCCTGCGCACTTTGGTGCTGTCCTTCTCGTTGGCGCGGGAGAGCTGGGAGAGGCAGAGCACGGGGACATTTAACTCCTTTGCCATAATCTTCATGGCTCGGGAGATATCGGACACCGCCTGCTGGCGGTTCTCACTGCCGGAGGAGTGCCCCCCCGCCGACTGCATCAGCTGGAGGTAGTCCACGACGATTAGCCCCAGATTGTCCACACGGCGGCACTTTGCGTTCATATCTGCCACCGTGAGAGAGGGGTTGTCATCCATCAGTAGGTTACTTTTGTTCAGAGCCTTGGTGGCCTCGTAGATTTTATCCCAGTCCTCATCGGTCAGGCCACGCCCGGTGACCAGCTTTTTGTTGTTGACAAAGCATTCGGCGGCGATAAGACGCATGGCCAGCTGCAGCTTCGCCATTTCCAGGGAAAATACCACCACCGCCTTGCCGGAAAATTTGGCGGCGTTGAGAGCCATGTTCAGGGCGAGAGAGGTTTTGCCCATACCGGGCCGGGCGGCCAGAATGATCAAATCCGACTTGTTGAGGCCGGAGATACAGCGGTCTACGTCGGGAAGACCGGTGGAGAGTCCGGGAACCTCGCTGTCACTGGAGGCCAGTTCCTCCAGACGGTCGTAAACGGACTGAATAACATGGGAAATATGCTCCAGTCCCTGGGCGGCCCGTCCCTGCCGGATGGCATAGATGCGCTGCTCCGCCGCCTCAAGGACGGCGGAACCGGTTTCCGTACCCTCGCGCACCATACCAGTGATGTCTCCCGCTGTTTCCGCCACCCGGCGCAGCAGGGATTTATCCTTGACAATGGCAATATATTCGCCCACGTTAGCCGAGGTGGGGGTAATCTCCATCAGCTGAAGCAGATAGCCGCGGGAGGAGTTCTCGTCGTACACGCCGTTCTGCCGCATATGATCCAGAATGGTAATCGGGTCGATCACAGCGGAAAAGTTAAACATGGAATAGACGGTCTCATAGATATCCCTGTTCTGCCGGAGATAAAAGTCCTCGGGCTTCAGCGCCTCGATGACCACCGCGATGCACCGGGAGTCAATCAGCATGGAGCCGATCACCGCCTGCTCCGCCTCAACGCTGTGGGGCATCTGACGGGAAAGCAATTCATCCATGTCCGCTTTATTTTGCTTCGGTGACCATGGCGTAAATGGTACCTACCACCTCGTAGCCCAGCTTGCACTTGAGTTCGTAGGAGCCGAAGCTCTTGATGGGCTCCTCCTGAACGATTTTTGCCTTGTTGATCTCAATTCCGAACTGAGCCTTTAATTCATCCGCGATTTCCTTGGAGGTGACGGAGCCGAACAGCTTTCCACCGGCGCCCGCCTTGGCAGGAATCTTCACCGGGCAGTTTTTCAAACGCTCCGCCAATGCCTCCGCCTCCGCCTTCTCCGCCGCTTCTCTGGCAAGCCGCGCCTTCTCCTGGAGCTTGAGTGTATTCACATTGTCAGTGGTGGCGGTGACCGCCAGCTTTTTCGGCAGAAGAAAATTCCTTGCGTAGCCATCGGAAACCTCCACCAGCTGTCCCTTTTTTCCCTGACCTTTTACATCCTGCTGCAAAATAACCTTCATATCAAAAACCTCCGATTTTTATGTTGTTTTATTGGTCTGCGGCTCGGGTTTGACGCACTCGTCAATGGCCCGAAGCAGCATGGTATGCACCTCATCCGGTGTGGAGTCCACAATCTGCGCCCCGGCGTTGATGGCATTTCCGCCGCCGCCCAGCTTTTCCACAATCATCTGGACATTGGTCACGCCAAGGCTTCGGGCGGAGACAATCACCCGGTCGCCGTCGGGGAAGATCACAAAAGAAGACTCAATGCCGGAAATGTTCAACAGCTCGTCGGCGGCCTGCGCCGCCGAAACGCGGCTGACGGTACGGTCCAGCTTCACCACCGCGATGGTACCATGATACATTCTGGCCGCCTTGACGATTTCGAAGCGGGCCAGCGTCTCCGCCAGATTGTTCTGAAACAGCTTTTTCACTTCCTCGGTGTCCGCACCGCAGCGGCGGAGAAAGGCTGCGGTCTCAAAGGTGCGCCCGCCGGTTCGCATGGTAAAATTCTTTGTATCCAGATAAATTCCCGCCAGAAGCGCCTCCGCCTCTACATTCAGAAGTCCGTCCGAGTCCATAATATACTCGATGAGCTCCGTGACCAATTCACAGGCGGAGGATGCCGACGGCTCGTGAAAATTCAGCGCCGCGTCGGCGATATAGGCCGCCGCCCTCCTGTGATGGTCGATGACCACCACCCGGTTGCAGCAACTCAGCAAATTTTCCGCCTGGACCTGCCCGGGACGGTTGGTGTCCACCACCACCAGCAGCGTCCGCGGGTCGGCCGCCACAATGGCGTCCTGAGCCGAGATAAAAACAGTCTCATAAGCCGGATGGCGGCTGAGCTTCTCCACCATCACCTTAGCCGGGTTCTCTCCCGGTTCCTTGACGATAAAGGCGGGTACGCCGCGCTTGCGGGCAATGGCGCAAACGCCGGCGGCGGCACCGATGGAGTCCAGATCAGGGAATTTGTGACCCATGACAAAGACCTGGGAGGAGTCGCCGATGAGCTCACCCACCGCGTTTGCCATCACCCGGCTCTTGACTTTGGTTCGCTTTTCCATTTCCTTGGCTCGTCCGCCGTAGAACTCAAAGTTGTTCCGGTTTTTGACCACCACCTGATCCCCGCCCCGGGACAACGCCATTTCGATGGAGAGGCTGGCGTTTTGATACAGCTCCTTAAAGCTGTCCGCGTCCTTCCCCACCCCGATGGACAGCGTCACGGGAATATTCGTGGGATTTTGAATTTCATGGACGCGATCCAAAACGGAAAATTTTCCGTCCTTCAGCTGCTGGTAATGCTGCTCCGTCAGCACCAGAAGAAAGCGGTCCCGGTCGAACCGGGAGAACAGCGGCTCTGTAAGCTCAATCCAGGCCGAGATACGATGATAAATCTCGTTATGCATGGCGGTACGCACATTATCCGGCACATTTTTCATGGTTTCTTCATAATTGTCAAGCAGAAGAATGGCCACCACCGGTCTCGTTTCATCGTGGAATTTACGCAGACGGATAAATTCCGTGACGTCAATCCAGTAGGTGGTTGCCAGCAGTCCCTGCCCGTCCCGGCTTCCCGTCCGAACAAGGGTTCCCACTACACGGAAGGTGCGGTCGCGGAGGGGAACCTCCTTGGGACTCTCGCTTTTTCCCTCCATGAGCCAGCGGGTGCTGAAGTCGGGAACCACCTTCTTCAGCTTCGTGTCAAACATATGCTCACGCTCGCCGGTAATCTGCAAGAACCGCTCGTTACTCCAGATCACCTCACCGGTGTCCGGACGGAAAATTACCATGGGCAGAGGGGAATTAAGCATACTGTCCTTGCTGGCGAGATCCATATCCATGGATACGCTCTCCATGTACTGCCGTATGGTCCGCTGCCGGGACTGCGTGCTGTGCCGGTAGAAAAAAAACAGGCACACCACCACAACCACCTCCCCGGCGGCAAGGTGGAGATCATAAAAACCTGCCGCCGCCGCGAACAGCAGCAGGCAGATGAAGTACAGCTCGAAGCGAGGCTCCAGAAGTTTTGTAATTTTTTTGTTCATCCGCTCACCTCTCTGCGCATATAATACCTGCTTTTTCAGGTATTATATCATACTTTTTTCATTTGCTCAATCATATTCCTTTGACAGTTTGCCGGAAAACGCCGGGAACTATGACGGCTCTCGTCCAAAATTGAGAGGAAAGCGCTCCGTTGTCCCCGGCGGATGGCTCACCGGATGAAAAATAGTTGCTCCCGCAGGAGAATGGCCGGCGCGTTTCGGCACAACCGACAAAAAAACGCCGCAAACTCTCATACGCCGTGATTTCATGGGCAGTTCCCTTGCAATACACAAAATACCCTGCTATAATGATGCACTATAAAAATGTTTTATCACCATTGTAGGAGGGAGTTTTATGTCTCAATTTCCCGTCACCCCGGCACAGACGCTCAAAACCAAGCCCGATCCCGCTACCCTGAGCTTCGGCAAGCTGTTTACGGACTATATGTTCGTGATGGATTACCACACAGGCAAGGGCTGGCACGATGGGCGTATCATACCTTACGGTCCGTTCACGCTGGAACCCTCCGCCATGGTATTCCACTATGCTCAGGAAATTTTTGAGGGACTCAAGGCGTACCGTATCCCAGACGGCAGCGTGCAGCTGTTCCGCCCCATTGAAAATATCCGCCGTCTGAACAGCTCCTGTGAGCGCATGTGTATTCCGCCTATCGACGAGCAGCTGGCTCTCTCCGCCATTCATGAGCTGGTCAGTCTGGAGCGGGACTGGGTGCCCTCCGCACCGGAGACCTCCCTCTACATCCGCCCCTTTATCATTGCCACCGATGAAAATCTGGGAGTTCACGCCTCCCACAGCTACGTGTTCTGTATTATCCTCTCCCCCGTGGGCTGCTATTACCCCGAGGGGATTAATCCGGTTAAGATCTATGTGGAGGATGACGACGTGCGTACGGTCAAGGGCGGAACAGGCTATGCGAAGACCGGAGGCAACTATGCCGCCTCCATCCGCGCGGGCGAGCGGGCCGCGGAAGCGGGCTATACCCAGGTGCTCTGGCTGGATGGCATCCACCGTAAGTACATCGAAGAGGTGGGCTCCATGAATGTACTGTTCAAGCTGGACGGTACGGTGGTTACTCCCGACCTCACCGGCTCCGTACTCCCGGGCATTACCCGCAAATCCTGCCTGGAGCTGCTCCAGTCCTGGGGCATACCCACACAGGAGCGCCTGATTTCCGCCGAGGAGCTGTTTGAGGCGGGCGCGAGCGGCAAGCTGGAGGAGGCGTTTGGCTCCGGCACTGCTGCGGTTGTTTCCCCCATCGGCGAGATGGGCTGGGGAGATCAGAAAATCGTCATTAACAACGGCAACATTGGCCCGCTGACCCAAAAGCTGTACGATACCCTCACGGGCATCCAGTGGGGCACCCTGCCCGATCCCTTCGGCTGGACGGTGAAGGTGTGAACCAGTCAAAGGAAGCGTTTTATGAAGCGCTGTTGGCCCACATCAACCACCCCGGAGAATTTTCCTCCTATAACAACATTCGCATGACACGGGTAGCCGAGCACTATGCCGAGGGGGAGCTGACCATCCGGCCGGAGAGCCTGAACTATCTCGGTTATGTGCACGGCGGATGCCTTGCCGCCCTGGCGGATACTGTGGCGGGGGTTGCTGTCTGTACCTCAGGTATGGGCTGTGTCACGCTCAACTACGGACTGAATTTTCTCCGCCCGGCCTGCGGCTCCAAAATTAAATGTGTCGCGCGGCCCGAGAAAACAGGAAAAACCATCTGCGTCTATCAGATTGCCCTGACGGATGACCAGGAGCGGATGGTGGCCACCGGCGAATTTACGTTTTTTATCACCAAGCCGCTGGAACTGCCCCAGCGATAATACCGACTGATACAACCCTGCGGTATCTGCGCCGCAGGGTTGTATTTTTAAGTTTTTGTGTTATACTGATAACTACTTAAAAAAACAGGAAAAAACTGTTCCTCCCCATTACCTTAATTTAAGGCTGCGTTTCTCGCAAAGAGAAGCGTCAGAAAGGAAATCGTCATCCATGGAAATCAACGGCGTTGAAATCAACGAAAGAGTTACCTATCAACAGCTGCCCCTCTCCCAAGAGCTGCGGAAGGCAATTGAACGGAAAGGGTTTACAGAGACCACACCGATACAGGCTGGCGCCATTCCACCCCTTCTGGAGTGGAAGGACGTCATCGCCAAGGCACCCACAGGCACCGGAAAAACGCTGGCCTTCGGCGTTCCCATCACTGAGCATGTCAGTCCGGAGGCTTCGGAGGTGCAGGCACTGATTCTCGCCCCCACCCGGGAGCTGGCCATTCAGATTACCGACGAGCTGCGGGATCTTTATGCCTTTAAAGAAGGGGTGCGCTCTGTTTGCCTCTATGGGGGACAACCCATCGACCGGCAGATTCTTCAGCTCAAAAAGAAGCCTCAGATTGTCGTTGCCACGCCGGGACGGCTGATGGATCATATGAAGCGCCGCACCGTCCGGCTGGATAAGGTGGAAACCGTGGTGCTGGACGAGGCCGACCGGATGCTGGACATGGGATTCGTCCATGACGTCACCCAGATTTTAAATAAAATGCCGAACCGCAGAAACCTGGGGATGTTTTCCGCTACCATCTCCCGGGAGGTGATGGATATCTCCTGGGTATACCAGCGCGATCCCGTGGAAATCACGGTGCGGCCCGTGGAGGAAAACAAACCTGACATCCAGCAAATCCGCATTGACCTGGATTCCCGCAACAGCAAGGTGGACACCATAGACGCGCTGCTGAAGGCGGGCGGCTATGACCGTGCCATCGCATTCTGCAATACCAAAAATATGACCGACCGGCTGACCGGCCTGTTAAAGATGCGGGGTTACAGCGCGGAGCCTATTCACGGCGACATACAGCAGCGGGTGCGCGAGAAAACCCTGGACCGATTCAAGGCGGGCGAGGTGAATATCCTGGTCGCCACAGATGTTGCCGCCAGAGGTCTGGATATTGACGATGTAGACGCGGTGTTTAACTATGACGTTCCCGATGAGCAGGAATATTATGTCCACCGTATCGGGCGGACGGGCCGGGCAAAAAAGCACGGCGTGGCTTATTCCCTGGTATCTAACATCACCGAGGGCATCCGGATGGACGATATCGCCCGGAACACCAGGGCGGATATGGTGAAGCTCCGGTATGATCAGGACGGCTGTCTGCTGCCCTGCGAAAAATAATGGCATAAAGTGCCCAGAGGCACCTCGGCATCTCCGCGTTTCAGGCGGGCCGGGGTGTTTTTTGAAACAATCGCTCCTCCCTTCAGCACCGCCCGGGGCGGAAGTTTCGCATTGGATCAGGCAGAGCTGCCTGGGGTTTTGCAATCCCGGGCGTGACTTGTCCTTGCGTTACATTTCGCGCCGTGGTAAAATAGATCCACCAATTACAGTTTGAATAGAGGCAACAGAGAATGATAGACTTCAAAACGCCTGAACCCTCCGACCGTTCTTGGGTCAACGACTGTCTGGAACGAGCGAAGGAGCGGGGCTGTGAATATAATTTCATCAATTTAGTTGCGTGGCAGCAGGAATACAAGCAGGTTTGCGCTCAGGTAGATGGCTTTTTTGTTGAACGGCTGTGCGGAAGCCTTGGCGGCTCTTATCTGTTTCCCGTGGGGGGAACGGATTTGGAGGGAGTGGTCGGCAAACTGACCGAGGATGCAAACGCGCAGGGCCAGCCCCTGCGCCTGATCTGTGTCACCCCAGACCACATCAAGGAGCTGGAGGCGCGGTTTCCCGGGGAGTTTGAGTACACCACGGATCGCTTCGGGTTCGACTATCTCTATGAGATTGACCGGCTTGCCGATTTAAATGGGAAAAAGCTGCACGCAAAGCGCAATCACATCAACAGCTTTCAGCAGGAGTATCCCGACTGGACGTTTGAGCTCATCACGCCTGAAAACCTGCCGGAGTGTATGGAAATGGACGAACAGTGGTACCGGCTGAACCGGGGATACGACGGTGACGAGACACTGGGCGCGGAGGGCATCGCGCTGCGCACCGCGATGCAGCATTACTATGAGCTGGGGCTGGACGGCGGCTTGCTTCGGGCGGGCGGCAGGGTGGTCGCCTTTACCGTCGGGTCGGCTATGTTTGGCGACACGTATGACGTTCACTTTGAAAAGGCGTTCAGTGACGTCCGCGGCGCTTACGCCATGATCAATCGGGAATTTGTCCGATGGATCCGGGAACACTATCCTCAGGTGCGCTATATCAACCGGGAGGACGACATGGGTGTGGAGGGACTGCGAAAGGCAAAGGAATCCTACTATCCCGATCTGATGGTGGAAAAGCACAGCGCGATCCGGAAAAGTGAGGGACTCAAATGATTCAGATACGGCAGGCGCAAAAAGAGGACTATCCGCGGATGAAAGAGCTCTGGCAGCTTGCCTTTGGGGACAGCTCCGCCTTTATTGACGGTTTTTTTAACCGCGTCAATGGGGAGGAGCTGTTTCTCCTTTTGGAGGCCGATGCGCTTTGCAGTATGATGACGCTCATCCCGCACCAGATTGTCACGACTGATGGGCAGCGCTGGAACAGTGGATATGTCTATGGGCTGGCAACCCGGCCGGAGGCACGGGGAAAGGGCAGCGCATCCATGCTGCTGCGCTACGCGGATACTCAGCTTTCCCGCCGTGGCTGCGCCTGCATTACCACGGTTCCGGCTTCTCCGGAGCTGTTTCCCTTTTTTCAAGCGTCGGGATACGAGCCTGCATTTTTTCAAACAGAACGAGAGTTTTCAGCGCCTTCTGAGCTGCCCACCGCCCGCTGGGAGGCGCTACCCCCAGAGGTTTATGCCGAAAAACGGGAACGCTTTTTGCAGGGAATGTACAGCTATGGCTCCTGCCGGGGAGAATTGGCGGCTCTGCAGCATTGGATGAGCTTGCTCTCCGGCGGGAATCTTTATGAATTGACTGCTGAGAGCGGCAGTGCCATCGCTGCGGTGGAGTTGCTTTCTGACGGTACCGCCCTGGCAAAGGAGCTGCTTTCTGACCAAGATGGTTCCGCTGCCTGTGACTTGCTGGCCGGGGCTGTCCGGGCGCCCCGGTACCGGGCGCGTCTGGTACCGGCGGACGAAGCCGAGAGCCAGTCCTTTGCGTTTGTAAAATACTATTTTGACCCGCTCCGGCGCATATTAAAAGACAGTCGGCCGCTATATTTCGGGCTCGGCTTGGACTGACGGGCTGCGGAGCGGAATATGGCCTCAAACGGAGCAGGCTGTGAATGGAATCCACCGATGAACCCAGAGGATGACATCTTCGCAACAAATTTTTTCTGCGTATGAGTAACAATATTTACGGATGCAACAAAAACATTCACTTTTTTTGCCATAAATGGATAAAACGTATATTTATTGCCCTTATTAATTCAAAAAAATTTTGTCATTACTAACAAAGAAATTGCCAATATTTTGCCTATTGTGCGGGCATAATCGCGCCCTTATGTACTTTCTGGGGAAGAATAGGCTTGTTTTAAGACTTTGTTAATGTTTTGTCAAACTATACAGTTTTGTTAATTAGCTTATTTATTTTTTGTTGCAATTTTACGTTTTGTGCGATACAATGTGAGAAGTTCTGGTGTCGTTTTATTGACTTTCCAGGCAAAATCACGAAACCATCCTGCTTAGTAAATGCATTGGGGATGGAAAAGAGGAGGTTATCGGATTGGGCGAACGGAAAACGTTTATCACGCTGGACGGCATTATCAAGCTGTTTCCCGGCGTAAAAGCGCTTGACGGAGTTTCCTTTGACATCCAGGAGGGGGAAGTACACTCTCTCTGTGGTGAAAACGGAGCCGGAAAATCCACCCTCATTAAAGTCATGACGGGCGCGCATCGGCGGGACAGCGGCCATTACCTGATTGACGGAAATGAAGTCGATTTTCATAACACTCAGGAGGCAATCGCGCTGGGCGTGTCCTGTGTCTATCAGGAGCTGTCCATTGCGCCTCAGCTGGATGTCGCAAAGAACCTGTTCATCGGAAATCTTCCTATGAACGGACCGCTGGTAGATCATAAAACCCTGTATGCAAAGGCCAAAGAAATATTGGCGGAGCTGGACATGCCCGTTTCCCCCAAAACGATTGCAGGTGAGTTGTCTGTGGGGCAGCAGCAGATGATCGAAATCGGCCGCGCCCTTACCCGGAACGCCCGCCTGATTATTATGGACGAACCGACTTCTTCGCTCTCGGAAAAAGAGGCGGACACGCTGTTTTCCATTATCCGAAAGCTTCAGGCGAAAAATATCGCCATTGTTTATATCAGCCATAAGCTGGACGAGGTGCTGGAGCTCTCCGACCGCATTACCGTCATCCGCGACGGTAAAAATATCATCAGCATGGACAAGGCCGACTGTACGAAGGAAACTTTGATCGCCCACATGATCGGCCGTTCGCTGGAGAACCTCTATCAGAAGGAACCCGCCGAGATCGGCAAGCAGGTGCTTGAGGTGAAAAACCTTACCCGCAAGGGCGTGTTTCAGGATGTGTCCTTCACGCTGAAGGCAGGTGAGATCGTAGGCTTTTTCGGTCTGGTGGGCGCGGGCCGTTCCGAGATCATGCGTGCGATCTTCGGTGTGGACAAGTATCAGAGCGGCGAAGTGGTTGTCGATGGCAAAAAGCTGCGGGGCGGAAGCCCGGCTCAGTCCATTGCAGCGGGTATCGGTTTCTGCACGGAGGACCGCAAGCAGGAGGGCCTGGCGCTCCGGCTGTCCATTCTTTTGAATATGACGCTGGTCAAGCTGCCGCTGCTGAGTACCCTGGGAGTCATCAATAAGCAGAAGCAGCGGGAGGCCGCGGATGAATATATGAAGAGCATTTCCATCAAGGCGCCCTCCGTGACTCAGCTGGTGGGGAACCTCTCCGGCGGAAACCAGCAGAAGGTGGTGGTCGCCAAGTGGCTGATGATAAATCCCAAGGTTCTCATTGTGGACGAGCCCACCCGGGGAATCGACGTGGGTTCCAAGTCTGAAATTTACGGTTTGCTGAGCAATCTGGCGAAAAGCGGTATGGCGATTATTGTGGTATCTTCTGAGATTGAAGAAATTATGGGAATTTGCGACGACGTTGTCACCATCTGTGAAGGCAGGCTTACCGGCCGCGTGAAGATTACCGAAAGCCTGAGCCGCGAAACGGTTTTGGCCGCCGCGCTCGGTGTGACCGGCGGTATGGCAGACACAGACAACGGAGGTGAGGTCGGATGATTGAAAAGAATTCCATCAGCGTGGCAAAGGATCCCCGCAGCCCGCTGAAGAAATTTATGGGCATCAGCGGCAGCGGTGTTTTCATCGCTTTGATTATCTGGATTGTTCTGGTGTGCATCCTGTCGCCGATTGTAAACCCGGCGGGCAACGGATTTAATGTCGCTACCAATATCATCAGCGTGTTAAAGCAGCAGACCTATATCGGCATTGTCGCCTGCGCCCTGACGCTGGTGATTATTACGGGTAACATTGACCTCTCCGTGGGTTCGATGCTGACGCTGACTGCCTGCGTCTGTGCCAGTCTGGTGCAGTATGGGTTTGCCGCGGCGGTGTTCGGGACTATTTTGGTCGGAGCGCTGCTTGGACTGGTCAACGGTATTTTGGTCAGCGGCCTGCAGCTGAACTCCTTTATTACTACGCTGGGTACAGGCTCCATTTACGGCTCCTTTGCTATTATTTATTGCAGCGGCGGCTCCATTGTCCCGCCGTCCCTGGCCGCGTTTGAGTTTCTCGGAAAGGGCAGCGTGGGCATTATTCCGATGCCCGTGATTATTTTAGCGGTTGTGGTTGCCATTTTCGCGTTTGTTCTGATGAAGACCGTGTTTGGGCAGCGGCTCTACGTCATCGGCGCAAACCCTGTGGCGGCTCGCTATTCGGGTATTTCAGCCCGCCGCGACATGGCGCTGACGTATGTATTCACCGGCGCTGCCGTGGGTCTTGCCGCAGTGATTATGGTTGCCAACGTCATGAGTGCCAAACCGCAGGCCGCCTCCGGCAAGGAAATGGAAATCATTATGGCCGTGGTGCTGGGCGGTACCAGCATTATGGGCGGCAAGGGAACCATTTTGGGTACCGTTCTCGGCTTTGCATTCATCGGCTTCCTCGCCAATGGCTCCACAGCGCTGGGCCTGAACCAGTATCTCCAGTGGGTCATTATGGGCATCATTCTCGTGGCGGCGCTCTCTGCCGACATTATGAAAGAAAAGGGGGTTGTTCTGCCATGGAAAAAAAGCAAGTGACGGCCCTGGGCGGTGTGAACTACCGGAAGCTGCTGGTGGACAACAACTCCGCAGTCATTCTTCTGATCCTGCTTGTGGTGGGCGTGTTTGGAATTGACAAGTTTATCAAAACGTTCCCCAGCGTTGTGGTGCAGGCCAGCCTTTACGGGCTGCTTGCCGTGGGACTCGGATTGGTGATGATTACCGGCAATATCGACCTTTCCGTGGGTTATCAGGCCGGACTTGCCGCCGTGGTCACCGTGATGGTGCTAAATGCTACCGGCAGTTTGGCGATTGCCGTTGTCGCTGCCCTGGCGGCGGGCGCCCTGTGCGGTGTGCTCAACGGATTTGTTGTCACTCAGATCGGAGTCAGTCCTCTGATTGCCACCATTGCCACCAACTATATTTTCAAAGGGCTAACTTACGCGAAAACCTCCACCGGCTCCTATTCTCCCACCGACAACAGCCTGAAGGACACGCTCAAAGCCCTGTATGATTTCAAGGTGGTGGACGGCAGCAAGTTCATGACGCTCACGGTTTTGATCGTAGCCGTCATTTTTATTCTTCTTTTGTTTGTGCTCCGCAAGACCCGATATGGAAACAGCGTCTATATCACGGGAGATAATGTTGAGGCCGGTGAGTACGCCGGGATACACACTAAGCGTGTTGCCATGATTACCTATATCCTCTGCGGCATTCTGTGTGCGCTGGCAGGTGTGTTTATGGCATCTCGCAGCGGCGGCGCGCAGTACACCCAGGGGGACGGTATGGACGTGCTCGCGGTTTCCATCTGCGTCATCGGCGGCATTAAGATGACCGGCGGCAAGGGAACCATGGTTCATGTACTCATGGGCTTGTTCATTATGCGCATCATCACCAATATCCTCAATCTGGTGCGGGTGGAAGCGACGTATATGGACTTGACCTCCGGAATTCTGCTCATCGCGGTTCTGATCATAGACCGTTTTACCAGCCGAAAGAAAGCATAGGTATGAACTCCGAAGAAACTTCGGTAGTCATAAAAGAAACTGTATTTGTTGAAAGGTGAGGAATTATTATGAGAAAAAAAAGTCTACTGGCGCTGCTGCTGTCTCTTTCGATGATTTTTGCGCTGTCCGCCTGTGGTACCAGTTCTTCCGGCAGCAGCTCCACTGCCAGCGGGGGATCTTCCACAGCTGAAGGCGACTCTTCCGCCGCTGAAAGCGAAGTACCCTCTGATTTGACCATTGCCTACTCTGCCATTGCCGGCTCCGACCTTGCTCCGTGGACCGGTGCGATCTGGAACACGCTGCAGAGCGAGTGTGACGAAAAGGGCTGGGATTTCTATCCCCTCTCCGCCGCCGGAAGCGTTGACACCCAGGCTGAGCAGATCGAAAGCCTGATCGCTCAGGAGCCCGATTACTTCCTTCTCTTCGCCGGTGACGTGAACATGGCGGTTGACTGGGTGAAGGAAATCAGCGAGGCTGGTATTCCTGTGATCATGGTGGCGCTTGACGTAGCCGAAGAGGGCCAGCAGTATGTGTCGGCCTTTGTGGGACCGGATCAGGAGGCGATGACTCAGAAAGTTGCCCAGACCATCATTGACAAGAACGGCGCGGACGCTGGCCTGAATATCGTCTGTATCTCCGGTGTACCCGTTCAGCAGGACTATATTGTCCGCGAAGCAGGCTTCACAGAGACGATCAAGGCAAACAGCAATTACACTATTTTGGATACGCAGTATGCCATGTCCAGCCGAGATCAAGCAAAGGCTTATATGGAGCAGTATCTTTCCACCTACGGTGATAAAATCGACGTTGTCATGGGCTATGACGACGATCTGACCATGGGCGCCATTCAGGCCATCGACGAGGCTGGAAAGACCGGTGAGATCCAGGTTTACTCCATCACCGGTCAGAACGAGGCTCTGACCGCCATTTCCGAGGGCAAGCTGGAAATGACCGTTATGAACCGCGCGGATCTCGTGGCAAAGAAATCCATCGATGTGGTGGAGGCGCTGGCCAAGGGTGAGACGGTTGAGTACAACCAGCCCACTGAGCTGACCTATATCGACTCCACCAATATTGCCCAGTATCTCGGCACCGGCGAGTTCTAAGCCGTTCCGTATTAAACCTGAACCTATTAAGAGGAGCTCCGCGCATCGTGCGCGGGGCTCCTATTTTTTGTCTATTATGCCAAAATAGCTGGTTTACCTGGCCCACTATGTAGATTTGGGTATACAAATCAGACAGCATGAAATAATAAGAAGTGCAGGTAAATAATTGAAACTATCATTTTTTGCTCAAAACGCAAAAAAGGGTTGACGGCAGGAGAACAGCAAGCATGGATGAGAGAGGTTATCTGATTATTATTGGCGGCGCGGAGGACAAGCATGGGGAAAGTGAAATTTTACGGCAGGCGCCTCAAATGCTGTCCGAGGGAGAACTGCTCACCGTTTTGACAACGGCGACAGAGCATCCAGAGGAAGCGGGAGCGAATTATGAGCGGACGTTTCGGCGGCTGGGGGTCAGGCGGATTCAGATTCTGCATATTGAAACCCGGTGTGACGCTGAGGAGGAGAGCAACTGTGAGCTCATCCGTGCGTCAAAATGTATTTTCATCACCGGCGGCGATCAGCTGCGCATCACCAGTATTTTGGGAGGGACAAGGGCGTACACAGAGCTGAAAAATTGCTACGCCAGAGGCGGAATTATCATCGGCACCAGCGCCGGGGCGTCAGTCATGAGCTCCACCATGGTGGTGGAAGGAATGGACAATGAACCCGCCAGAAAATGCACCCTGAAAATGGCGCCGGGGCTGGGTCTTGTGGGCGGAGTCATCATTGACCAGCACTTTGACCAGCGGGGCAGATTCGGACGGCTGCTCTGCGGAGTGGCGGAAAATCCCGATGTGTTGGGGATCGGAATTGACGAGGATACCGCAATTAAGCTCTATCCCGACCTGCATTTTGAAATTTTGGGGTCCAACGCTGTGACCATCATCGACGGGAGTTCCATTCAAGGTTCCAATGTCTCTGAGTCAAACGCGAATGAAATCCTCGCAATTATGGGTGTGACAGTTCACGCGCTGCCCAAGGGCTATGGCTTTACTTTATCGGATAGAAAGGTTTTACGATTGAACGATGGAAACTGATAAAATTGTGATATGCGACGATACCGTTTATTCAGGCCGGAATATTTACAGTCACAAGCCCGTCATCAAAATGATTGTTGACATCGGGTGTTATGGAAATATCCCAACCAAGGATATCAGCGGCTTCCACACGCGCCTGCTGGAGGCTTTTCCGGGGCTTAAGACCAACTGCTGCGGATTGGGGTACGAGGGTGGTTTTCTGGAGCGGCTGAATGAGGGCACCTATCTGGCTCATGTGCTGGAGCATGTAATTCTGGAGCTGCAGGCCATGCTGGGTTATGACGTGACCTATGGGAAAACCCGCGTGATCAAAGAACCCTCCGTCTACTATCTCGTGTATCGGTATCAGAATGAGGTCTGCGGGCTGGAGTGCGGCAAAGCGGCCGTTTTTATTCTCAATTCATTTCTAAGAGGAGTGGATGTCTGCCTTGAGGAATTTATAGACTACCTGAAACGGGCCTCCGCTGAGGCGGAGCTGGGGCCAAGCACCTCCGCCATTGTGAAGGAAGCGAGAGTGAGAGGGCTTCCCGTCACCAGAATCGGCCATGAGAGCATGGTTCGGCTGGGCTATGGAGCTTTCAGCAGGGTGATTGAGTCCACCTTGACCGACGCAACCTCCTGCATCGCTGCCGATATTTCCTGCAACAAGCAGCTTACCAAGGCGCTGCTCTCGGAGCAGCATATTCCCGTTCCTTATGGCAGGACGGTTTATTCCGAGCTGTCGGCTGTTGTCGCGGCGGAGGAGCTGGGGTACCCCGTGGTCATCAAACCCAGTGACGGCAACCAGGGAAAGGGTGTGTTTCTCAACCTGACCGGCCCGGAGGAAATCAGAAACGCGTATGCCGAGGCCGCCCCACACGGAAAAGGGGTCATTGTCGAGCGGTTTATTCAGGGGAATGATTATCGCGTCCTGGTGGTGGGAGGCAGGGTGAGCGCGGTGGCCAGACGGCTGCCCGCGATGGTGATCGGAGACGGAACAAATACGGTCAGGCAGCTGGTGGAGTTGGTCAACGAAGACGAGACCCGGGGGGAGCGGCACGAAAAGCCGCTCACCAAAATAAAGCTGGATGGGGTTGCGGAGCGCATACTGGACAGGCAGGGACTGACAGCCGAGTCTGTTCCGGAGCGGGGAGAAGCTGTTGTGCTGCGGGCAAACGGAAATTTGAGCACCGGCGGTACAGCTGTTGACGAGACGCAGCGCATTCATCCGGAAAACGCTGCTCTGGCGGTATTGGCGGCCAAGGTGATCGGTGTGGACGTGGCAGGAATTGATTTCGTGGCGGAGGATATCTCCCGGTCCATACGGGAGACCGGGGGCGCCATTGTGGAAGTCAACGCGTCGCCGGGTATCCGGATGCACCTCTACCCCAGTCAGGGCGCGCCCCGCAATGTGGCCCGGGACATTGTCAGGAATCTGTTCCCCACGGAGGAGAGCTGCCGGTTTCCATTGGTGTCGGTGACTGGTACGAACGGAAAAACCACCACGGCTCGCCTGATTGCCCATGGACTGATGGCGGCGGGCAGGCGTGTGGGTTTGACCTGTACCAGCGGCACATTTATCAATGAGAACTGCGTCTTCGAGGGAGATCATTCCGGCCCGCGAAGCGCCCGGGCACTGCTGGGCAGCAGGGAGATCGACTGCGCCGTACTGGAAACCGCCCGAGGAGGAATTCTGCGGGAGGGGCTGGGCTACGATTTGGCCGATGTGGGCATGGTGCTCAACATTGCAGAGGATCATCTGGATATGGACGGGGCCAAAACGCTGGAGGATCTTGCGTTTGTAAAATCCCTGGTGACCGAGGCCGTCAAGGAAAACGGTTATGCCGTGTTCAATGCAGAGGACGCCATGCTGCCCTATTTGATGAAGCGCACAAAAGCGCGGGTGATCTTGTTTTCCCGAAACAATTGCTTTGCACAGGCCGGCTGTGAGCGGGTAGACATCAGGGTGTTCCAGCAGGATGGAAGCATCAAAATTCAGGAGGGGTCAACGGTTTCTCCGGTGGCCGCTGTTGCGGACATTCCCATCACCCGCAGAGGAAAAATTGAATGCAACATTGAAAACGCGATAGCAGCGGCAGCGGCGTTGTATGGGTTGGGGCTTCCGGTGGATGTGATTGGCCGGGGACTAACCAGCTTCCGCAATAATACGGGTCGGTTTCAGCTGTACCGCGTAGGAAATTTCCGCGTCATGCTGGATTACGGCCATAATTTGCCGGGCTACCGGGAAGTGATCCAGGCATGCGGTGCGTTGGGCCACACCAGACTGGTGGGGATCGTCGGTATGCCGGGTGACCGGGGCGACGCCGCCATCCGGGCGGTGGGAGACCTGTGTGCCAAAGCGTTTGACCAGATTTATGTCAAAGAGGATAGGGACAGGCGGGGGCGGGCGCGCCTTGAGGTGGCTTCCCTGTTTTATGAGGAAATCCGGAGCCACGGCGTCGAAGAGAATCGCGTCCAGATCATTGAAGATGAGTTGGATGCGCTGAAAGCAGCGGTAAGAAGCGCGGAGGCCGGTGATCTGATCGTGGTTCTCTATGAAACGCTGGAGCCGCTGACGGAGTATCTCCATGTGATTACCGGAATGGCGGAACCGACGCCCCAGCGGCAGGACGGAATTGCAGCTTACCACATGGATGGTAAAGGAAATGTCATATAATCATCTGAAATTTGTAAAATTTTTATATCATTTTACAATGATTCAAAAAATCACAATAGAAAAGTATCATAAAGAGAGGAGGAAAAAAGACGCGCATTTGAGCGGAGCAAATAAAAATGCGCTTTAAAATGCAGCAGGGCTTGCGTTTTTGAAATTAATTCTTATAATTGGGAATAAGGGAAATCCAATAAAATCAAAAACAGGGTGGTGAATAAAACTTTAATCATATAAAGGAAGAAGACGCACCTCGGGCGGAGAAGCGAAATTTTCAGGCACGCACAAAAGATTGTTGATTTTTTAACAAAGGCACTGTATAATATGGTCGTATCGTTAAATATTTAACGTTAATTATTTAACGATAAATAAGGAACGAACGGAGGGAAACATTGAAAACCATAGAAATCAGCGGAGACGATCATGTGGGATTGATTACCATCAATCGTCCGGAGGCACTCAATGCGCTTAACCTTGAGGTTTTGGCTGAACTGAAGCAGGCCGTTTGCGCGATGGAGCAGAATGACGATGTGTTCGTCGTTGTCCTGACCGGAGCGGGAAAAGCGTTTGTGGCAGGGGCTGATATTGGTCAGATGAAGGATCTGAGCGCCATAGAAGCAAAGAAATTCAGTGAGCATGGAAACGAAGTATTTCTGATGCTGGAGCAGATGAGCAAACCCGTCATCGCGGCGGTCAACGGGTTCGCTCTGGGCGGTGGCTGTGAGCTTGCCCTCGCCTGCGATATCCGAATCGCTTCAGAAAAGGCGAAATTCGGACAGCCCGAGGTGGGTCTGGGGATTACCCCGGGGTTTGGGGGAACCCAGAGGCTGCCGAGAACGGTTGGGGTGTCTAAGGCTAAGGAGCTGATTTTTTCCGCGGGGGTCATTGATGCGCAGGAGGCGCTGCGCATCGGGCTGGTCAGCCGGGTGGTTCCGGCCGGGACGCTTATGGAGTCCGCACTGGAACTGGCAAAAATCATCGCGGGAAGAGCTCAGGTCGCGGTGCGGCAGAGTAAAAGCGCCGTCAACCGGGGAATGCAGTGTGACATTGCCACAGGAGCGGCCTATGAAGCAGAAGCCTTTGCGGTGTGCTTTGCCACGGCGGATCAAAAGGACGCCATGACCGCGTTTGTGGAAAAAAGAAAGCTCTCCGGGTTTCAAAATCGGTAATACGCATAATTCCTATCATTTTAAATGGATCGCTCATTCAAGCCACCATCGGCGGGCGCAAGGGCGCGCCGCGTTTTTGCAAATGAACTAAACGCAGAAAGGATGATCTCCATGAAAAAAGTGTACATGATTGGGGCGGGCGTCATGGGAACCGACATCGCGCAGCTGCTGTTGCTGAACGGGTATGAGGTTTTCATCCGTGACATCGCGCAGGAATACCTTGACAAAGCAAAAAGCCGCATGGAAAAATCCCTGGGCAAGCTGGCGGAAAAGGGAAAACTCACCCAGGAGCAGAAAAACAGCGCCCTGAGCCGCCTGACCCTGACACTGGAATTGAACGATGCCGCCGACTGTGATCTTGTGATTGAAGCCATTGTGGAGAGCGCGGCCATCAAGAAGGATATCTTCAAAACGCTGGATGGGCTTTGCAAGCCGGAAACCATTTTGGCCTCCAACACCTCGTCAATTTCCATTACAGAGCTGGCGGGAGCGGTCAAGCGGCAGGATCGATTTATCGGAATGCATTTTTTTAATCCCGCCACCGTGATGAAGCTGGTGGAGGTGATTAAGGGAGCCAAGACCTCTCAGGAAACCTTCGATACCATTTACAAGCTCTCCGAGGAGATTGGCAAGGAGCCGGTGGAGGTCAACGACGGACCTGGCTTTGTGGTAAACAAAATTCTGGTTCCCATGATTAACGAGGCAATCTGCGTCCTGGGAGATGGAATTGCCTCCGCGGAAGCGATTGATAAGGCGATGAAGCTGGGCGCGAATCACCCCATGGGCCCGCTGGCTCTGTCTGATTTGATTGGAAACGACGTGGTGCTGCACATCATGGATACCCTCTATCAGGAAACCGGCGACCCGAAGTACAGGGCGCATTTGCTGCTTCGCAAGATGGTTCGGGCCGGTGAGCTGGGGAAGAAAGCAGGCAAGGGCTTTTACACCTATACCAATTAATTGAGAAACGCAGGAGGAAGCTGTATGGAATTCGGGTTATCAAAGGAGCATTTGCTGCTCAGAGAAATGTTCCGGAAATTTTCTCAGACAGAGGTCAAGCCGCTGGCGGCGGAAATTGACGAGGAGGAGCGTTTTCCGACGGAGACCGTGGAGAAGCTGAAGCGGTTTGGTTTCTTGGGGATTCCCTTTCCTAAGGAATACGGCGGCCAGGGCGGGGATTATTTGGCTTACGCCATGGCGGTGGAAGAGCTGTCCAAAGTCTGCGGGTCCACGGGCGTGATTGTATCCGCTCATACCTCTCTGGGTGCGGCGCCTATTTATGAGTCCGGAACAGAGGCTCAGAAGCAGAAATATCTGGTTCCTCTGGCAAAAGGAGAGCTGCTGGGAGCCTTTGGATTGACCGAACCGGCCGCGGGAACCGATGCGGGAGGTCAGCAGACCAAGGCGGTGCTGGACGGCGACCATTACATTTTAAACGGAACCAAGATTTTTATTACAAACGGCGGGCACGCCGATGTGTTTATCATCTTTGCTATGACCGATAAAGCCCAGGGGACCAAGGGTATCTCCGCCTTTATTGTGGAGAAGAGCTTCCCCGGCTTCTCCATTGGAAAAAAGGAGAAGAAAATGGGTATCCGCGCCTCATCCACCTGCGAGCTGGTGATGGAGGATTGCATCGTTCCCAAGGAAAACCTACTGGGCCGGGAGGGCGAGGGCTTTAAAATCGCCATGAAAACCCTGGACGGCGGGCGCATCGGCATTGCGGCTCAGGCGCTGGGCATCGGCGAGGGTGCGGTGGAGGAGACCATCCACTATGTCAGGGAGCGCAAGCAGTTCAGCAAGCGCATCGCGCAATTTCAGAACACCCAGTTCCAGCTGGCCGATATGCACAGCAAAATGGCCGCCTGCCAACTGATGGTCTACAAGGCCGCCTGTGCCAAGCAGGCCAAGGAGCCGTATTCCGACCTCGCCGCCATGGCAAAACTGCTCGCCTCCGAAACTGCCAGTGATGTGGCCCGCAGGGCGGTGCAGCTCTTCGGAGGGTACGGGTATACCAGAGAGTACCCTGTGGAGCGTATGATGCGCGACGCCAAGATTACAGAAATCTACGAGGGCACGTCGGAGGTTCAGAAGATGGTCATTGCCAGCGCGCTGAAGATTAATTAAGTGGGGATTGACAATATGAAGATCGTAGTTTGTGTCAAGCAGGTGCCCGATACCACGGAGGTTAAGCTCGACCCGGTGAAGGGCACGTTAATCAGAGAAGGAATTCCCAGTATCATCAATCCCGACGATAAAGCGGGCATTGAGGCTGCCCTGCAGATCAAGGAGATGCTGCCGGGCAGCACGGTGGAGATTCTCAGTATGGGTCCCGCCCAGGCGGATGTGGCGCTGCGGGAGGCGCTGGCGATGGGAGCGGACAAAGCCACGCTTCTTTCAGACCGGGCCTTTTCCGGCGCGGATACCTGGGCTACTTCCTCTACCATCGCCGCCGCCCTGAAGAAGATGGAGTTTGATCTCATTATCTGCGGCAGGCAGGCCATCGATGGCGACACTGCTCAGGTCGGCCCTCAGATTGCGGAACATCTGGGGCTTCCCCAGATCAGCTATGTGGAGGAAGTCGTCTCCGTCACGGAAGAGAAGATCACGGTCAAACGGCAGTTTGAGGATCGGTATCATATCGTCGAGGCGACGTATCCATGCCTGATCACCACGCTTTCCGAGCTGAATAAGCCCAGGTACATGTCCGTGGGAGGTATCTTCGACGCCTACCGGGAAAAGAGTGTCACACTGTGGAATCTGGAAAGTGTGAAGGATACCATTTCCATGGAGAACATCGGGCTTCAGGGCTCTCCCACCCGGGTCATCAAATCCTTTACCAAGCAGGCCAAGGGGAAGGGCGTCGTCCATGAGGTGGATGCCGATGAGGCAGTAAGTATCATTGTGGAAAAGCTTGCCGAAAAGTTTTTTATATAAGGAGAGCAGCATGAGTAAGGATGTTTTTATCGTTGCGGAGCAGCGGGACGGCGCGATCCAGAAGGTTGCATTTGAACTCCTCGGCAAGGCGAAGGAACTTGCGGAAACATTGGAGCAGAAAGTGGTTGCCGTTCTGCTGGGCGATCAGATCAGAGGCAGGGCTCAGACCCTGATTGAGCATGGCGCGGATGAAGTAATCGTGGTGGATCACGCGCTGCTGAAGGATTATAACACCGAGCCGTACGCAAAGGCGCTCACCGCTGTGGTTCGGGAGAGGGAGCCGGAAATTCTGCTGTTCGGAGCCACCTCCATCGGACGCGATCTGGCGCCCAGGGTATCCGCCAGAGTACACACCGGGCTGACGGCCGACTGTACCGGATTGGAGATTGACGTCACCAGCAAGAATCTGTTTATGACCCGTCCGGCCTTTGGCGGGAACATCATGGCCACCATTCAGTGTGCCAACCATCGGCCTCAGATGGCGACGGTCCGCCCGGGCGTGATGAAGGCACTGCCTAAAAATGCGGAGAGTACCGGGGTGATTTCACAGGTCGCCGTGGAGCTGGAAAGCAAGGATGAGGCGGTGAAGATTGTGGAGGTGGTGAAGGCCACCAAAAAATCCGCCGATATCATCGAAGCAAAGTGTCTCGTGTCTGGCGGCAGAGGCATCGGCAAGCCGGAAAAGTTCGAGATGCTCCGACAGCTTGCCGACCTGCTGGGGGGAGAGGTCTCGTCCTCCCGGGCCAATGTGGACGCGGGGTGGATCAACCGCGACAAGCAGGTGGGGCAGACCGGAAAAACCGTCCGTCCCCAGCTCTATGTGGCCTGCGGTATTTCTGGTGCGGTTCAGCATCTGGTAGGCATGGAGAATGCGGATTACATCATTGCCATTAATAAGGACAGCTCGGCGCCGGTGTTTGACGTTGCGGATCTGGGCATTGTGGGGGATGTCAATGTGATTGTTCCCAAGCTGATTGATGCGATTACCAAACGGAAGGCCGAAAAGGAAATTCAATAATCCAAACAAATTTAAAAGGGGCCGCGGCAAAATTACATTGCCGCGGCCCCTTTTTTTGATGCATTTTATTCCGCGTGTGCACCGACGGAGCGTACCTTGACACTGATACCCTGCTGTTGGGCAAAGAGCTCCGCCTGCTCCGCCAGCTTCCCGCCGTAGGAATTGATGAGATCCGCGGTCAGCTGATCCTTGACATCCTGGGGCAGCTTGTGGAGAATGCCCTTTGCCATAGCGGCGGGCATCCCATTGGAGATCAGCAGGGCGACGGGGTTGCCCGTCTGCCGCAGCTTATCGATCATCGCCGGGAGAAATTGATCCATCAGGGCGTCGTAGTCGAGTGCTTCAAGCTCAAGCTCCAACTTTATCATGGGGTACCTCCTGCAAACAGCTTGTCAGTTAATTTGATGTTAAGCTCCGCGGCCGGGGACGTTATGGATTCACGCATGGCCATCGCCGTCTGTTTCGACCGAGCGGTAGTAGCGCATCCCGTTGGACACGGTCATGATGAGTGCGCCGCTGTCCAGTAAAAATTCCACGAAGGAGCGGACATTGCGCTCAAACAGCGCCGCCTTCTGGGGGGAGGAGGATAGAAGAGAGAATTGTCGGCAGACGGCGGAAGTGAGCTCGTCCATGGTCATGGGATGATCCGCCAGAGCGGCGATGCGGGCGGCACGATCACGAATCATGGCGGAATTACTGTCAATGAGGGAGGCGATTTCGTTGTACACGCCGCGGTGAGCCAGGATATACCGTGGGCAGGCGAGGCTTCGCAGGCGTTCCATGCTCTCCATGCAATGCCGCTGGGAGAAGGAGTAGGGGAGTTTGGCCGTGAAGTCATCCAGAAGCGCGTCGCCCACATAGCATATATTGTCCGGGGTAATCAGGGAGATGTGGTCGGGGGAGTGGCCAGGCGTGTGGAGAATCTGAAATTCCGCACCGCAGAACAGAATGGAATCGTCGGTCCCGGAAATCAGAACATCCGCACGGCACACCATGGAACCCAGCTCGGCTGCCGTTGTGTCGGGGGAGAGCATAAAGAGATAGGCCTTTAAAGACAAAATGGAAGCGCACAGCCCCGCCTCTCCGAAGGGGAGTGCCAGGGGAATGCGGTATTTCTCCTGAAAATAGCGATGATTGGGGGAGTGGTCGTTGTGGATATGAGTGCCCAAAATCCCCACCGGCAGCAGCCCGGCGGTGTGCAGCGCGGCTTCAATGGCTCCGCGCTCCTCCTCCAGGCCGGTGTCCAGGAGGATACAATGGCCGCTGTCGGTTTTGTAGAGGGGAATCAGCTCATATCCTTCCAAAACCCACGTATTGCCCAGAACCTGCCTCAGCTTCATACAATCCACCCGCTTCCCAGAACAAGGTCCCCCTGATAAAATACCGCCAGCTGTCCCGGTGTGGGAGCCCGGGCGGGCTGTACGGTTTCCACCAGGATGGAGCCATCGTGCTCCGGCGTGACGCGGGCGGGAAGCTCCTGCCTGGAGTGGCGAAAGCGTACCGTGACGTCAGCCGGCTCCGTCAGCCGCTCCACCGCAATCCAGTTTGGGGAGACGCACCGGGCCGTATGGGTGAAAAGGTCGTCCCCAGCGGAGAGAACCACTTCATTGCACCCGGGACGAATGGCCGAGACAAACAGGCGGTGGGCGGCGGAAATGCCCAGACCCCGCCGCTGACCCAGGGTATAGTGATGAATGCCCTTGTGCCGCCCTAAAACAGCGCCCCGGCTGTCCACAAAGTCGCCGGGCGGCGGCGTGCCGCCCCGCCTGTCCAGCCAGCGGGCATAGTCCCCGTCGGGGATAAAGCAGATCTCCATACTGTCCGGCTTGTGAGCCACGTGGAGGCCGAGGATTTCAGCTTTGGCCCGGACGGCGGTTTTTTCAAGCGCTCCCAGTGGGAACACAACTCGTTGAAGAACGGATTGGGGCAGCCGTGCCAGCATATAGGACTGGTCGTTTGCGGGCATGCCCTTGTACAGCAGGGCGCGGCCTCCGGTCTGACGGCTGACCTGGGCATAGTGCCCGGTGGCCACAAAATCGGTGCCCATCCGCTCCGCAGCCGCCAGAAGCGCAGGAAATTTCACCAGGGGATTGCATCGGGCGCAGGGCAGCGGGGTGCGACCGGCGAGATAATCCGCCGCGAAGGGAGCGCAGACATGCCGTTCCAGCGCGTCCCGGATATCCACGGTTTCAAAGGGCAGATCCATGCGATCCGCCAATGCCGCCGCGTCCTCGCCGGAGCCAAGACCGATATCCAGATACACACAGCGCACGTTGTAACGCTCCTTGAGCAGCGCCGCGCTGACGGCGGAGTCCACACCGCCGGAAAGACCCAGAATCACGGTTTGCTTCGTCATGCTTCCTTCTCCAAATAAATCATCAGCGCCGCAAGGTCGGCGGGGGAGACACCAGAGATGCGGGAGGCCTGCCCCAGATTCAGAGGCCTGATCTGATTGAGCTTCTGCCGTGCCTCCAGCCGCAGACCGTGGATGCCGCCGTATTCCAGCTCCGGAGGAAGGGCGCGGTGCTCCAGCTTCTTCATTTCCTCTACCTGGCGGGACTGCCGCTGGATATAGCCCGCGTATTTCACCGAAATTTCCACCTGTTGCGCGGCGGCGGGAGACAGCGGGGGCCGTTCGGCGTCAAAAGGAGCCAGATCGTCATAGGTGACGGGGGGACGGCGAAGCAGGTCGGCGAGCCGAGCCCCAGACCGAACGGGGCTCTCGCCCCGGCGTTCCATCAAATCGTCCAGCTCCGGAGAGGGAGCAACGCCGGCACGCTCCAGGCGCTCCATTTCCCGGTTCACTTGTTGGTACTTCTCCAAAACAGCCTCATATCGCGCCTGGGGGATCAGGCCGATCCGGTAGCCTGTGGGCGTGAGCCGCAGGTCGGCGTTGTCCTGCCGGTGGAGCAGGCGGTACTCGGTGCGGGAGGTCATCATCCGGTAAGGCTCGTTGGTGCCCTTGGTGACCAGATCGTCAATGAGCACACCGATGTAGCCGCAGGCGCGATCCAAAATCATGGGTGGCCTGCCCAGCAGCTTCAGGGCGGCGTTGATCCCCGCGACGAGTCCCTGGGCGGCGGCCTCCTCGTAACCGGAGGAGCCGTTAAACTGCCCCGCGCCATAAAGCCCTGACACCTTTTTGCACTCTAGGGTGGGGAGCAGCTCCGTAGGATCCAGACAGTCATACTCGATGGCGTAGGCCGGGCGGGTCATCTCCGCATGCTCCAGCCCTCCGATGGTGTGGAGCATCTCAAGCTGTACCTCCTCCGGCAGGGAGGAGGAGAAGCCCTGAATGTACAGCTCTTCGGTATTGAGACCCATGGGTTCGATAAACAATTGATGTCGGGGCTTGTCCGCGAAGCGGACGACCTTGTCCTCAATGGAAGGGCAGTACCGGGGACCGACACCTTCAATCACGCCGGAGAACAGGGGAGAGCGGTGCAGGTTGGAACGGATCACCTGATGGGTGGCGGCGTTGGTGTAAGTCAGATGGCAGACGGCGCGGTTTTCCGGCAGCTGCAGGGTCTCAAAAGAGAAGGGAATGGCGTCCGCTTCGCCCTCCTGCAACTCCATCTTGGAAAAATCCACCGAGCGGGCGTTGACCCGGGGTGGCGTGCCTGTTTTAAACCGCCGCAGGGAGAGACCGAGACTCCGCAGGGAAGCGGTGAGCTCGGTGGCTGCCGCCAGTCCGTCGGGGCCGCTCTGACGGGTGACCTCTCCCATGATGGTTCGCCCGCCCAGATAGGTGCCGGAGCAGATGATGGCCGCGCGGACGCAGTAGACAGCGCCGGTGGCGGTTTTGACGCCCGAGACCGCGCCGTTCTCCGTGAGCAGCTCCGTGACCTCCGCCTGCTTGACGCTCAGGCGCTCCTGGCGCTCCAGAGCCAGCTTCATCTGTTCCTGATAACGGCGGCGGTCCGCCTGCGCCCGCAGGGACCAGACCGCCGGGCCTTTGCCCCGGTTGAGCAGGCGGTACTGGATACAGGCATCGTCCGCCGCCCGGGCCATTTCGCCGCCCAGCGCATCGATCTCCCGGACGAGATGACCCTTGCCGGTACCGCCGATGGCGGGATTGCAGGGCATGTTGCCCACGGCATCCAGATTGACGGTGAAGCACACGGCGGAGAGCCCCAGCCGGGCTGCGGCGAGAGCGGCCTCAATACCTGCGTGACCCGCGCCGATCACCGCGATATCAAATTGTCCGGCGAAAAAATCCATACTAACACCTGATGTCTGTCAATGAAATGAAAAAGCAGAAGGGGCGGGCATATGCCCAGCCCCCACGATGGTCAACCAACTCCGCTGGGGCATGAAAGCCTCCCAGAGGTGCTGCGGCGCAAATGGCAAGAAAGGAAGCGCATCCCGTCCGCGCCGATCAGTCCTCGTTCCAGTAGTAGGGCTTCATCAGACTCTCTTGCTCGGTGGAGTCCTTCTGAGAGGATTGGGGCGCGGCGGCACGGGAGGGGCCGCGTCCTTGGGGACGGGAACCTCTGCGCTGGGGCTTCACAGCTGAAACAGGTGCGGGCTGCCGCCGTTCTCCGCCGGGAGCCGGGGTTCTGCGCTGGGTGGTATGCTTGGCCGGAGAAGCCGCTTTTTGTGCCGGAGCGGCAGAGGGCGCGCGGGGCGCCAGCAGACGCGCGGTAGCATCCATCACGCGGTCGGAGGAGAGGGGATCGGGGCGGGAAAACTCCGTATTGGGCAGGGATGACGGCTGAGAGGCGGCTTGCTTTGGACGGGATTGCCGCTGCCGTTTCTCCTGGGGGCGGGCGCCCGGCTGCGGCTCCTGCTGTGCGGGCTTGGAACGTTCAGAGGCTTGTTTGGCGGGCTTGGCGGAGGGCCGTCCCGTCTGGGCGCGGGGGGTACGGGGAACGCGGGGTTCCTTTTTCTCCACTTCAAAAACCTCCATCGGATAAGCGTGCTGCTCGATCACGGGAAGCGCCCGTCCCAGCAGCGTTTCAATGGACTTTAGATATACCTTTTCTCCGAAATCGCAGAATGTGATAGCGGTTCCCTCGTGTCCGGCGCGCCCGGTGCGGCCAATCCGGTGGACGTAGGTTTCGGGAACCTCGGGCAGGTTATAGTTGAAGACGTGGGACAGCTCGTCGATGTCGATGCCGCGGGCGGCGATATCGGTGGCGACCAGAACCTTGACCCGGCCCAATTTGAAATCGGCCAGCGCCTGCTGGCGGGCGGTCTGAGATTTGTTCCCGTGGATGGCGGTGGCGGCGATGCCGCAACGAAGCAGTTCATCGGCAATGCGGTTCGCACCGTGCTTGGTGCGGGAAAATACAAGAGCGTTTTTCACCTCAGGCTGGGACACAAGCTCTGCCAGTAGCCTGCCTTTGTTCACCTTGTCGATGAAATAGACCGATTGCCGGATGACCTCCACCGGGGAGGAGACGGGATCGACCGCAACCTTGACGGGACTGTGCAGCAGGGAGTCCACCAGCTCCATGATCTCCGGCGACATGGTGGCGGAGAAAAACAGGGTCTGCTTTTGCTTAGGCAGCACGGTCAGAATGCGGCGGACGTCGTGAATAAAGCCCATGTCCAGCATCCGGTCGGCCTCATCCAGGACAAAAATTTCAATGCGGGACAGGTCGAGCAGCTTCTGTGACTGCAAATCCAGCAGACGGCCGGGAGTGGCAACCAGAATATCCAGTCCGGCCTGAATACTATTTACCTGAGAGGCTTGACCCACGCCGCCGAAAATGACAGCGGAGCGGAGGGAAAGCAGGTTGCCGTAAGCCAGAAAGCACTCCTGAATTTGGAGCGCCAGCTCCCGGGTGGGAGTGAGCACCAGCGCGCGGATGTGCCTCGGCTTGGGAATGGATGCGGAGAGTCGCTGCAGGATGGGAACGGAAAAGGCGCAGGTTTTTCCTGTTCCGGTTTGGGCGCAGCCCAGTACATCTAAGCCGCGCAGGGCAGGCGGAATCGCACCGCGCTGTATGGGAGTGGGCGTTTCGTAGCCCTGAGATTCCAGCGCGGCGGTAATTTGGGGCAGCAGCCCCAGTTCGGAAAAATTCATTGTGTCATTCCTTTTTGAAATGTTGTAACGCGAGAAGAACGGCTGAAACCGTCTGTTCCAGAGTTTGCCCGTCTGATGTCACGGTCATGTCGGCGTAGCGCTCGTAGAGGGGGGCGCGGTATTCATAAAGCTCCTTCAGGGTCTGCCCGGGAGACATGGCGATGCCCCGCGTCTGGATATTGTCCAGCCGCTGGGTGAGTGTGTCGAGGGTTAGCCGGAGGTAAATCACCGGACCCAGAGTATTGAGGTGCTCCATAGCGGCTGCGCGGCAGACGCAGCTTCCGCCCGGGGATATCACGCAGGAGGCCGGTGTCAGAGAGCGGATGGCGTCAGCCTCCGCATCCAGAAAGGCCTCAAGACCCATCCGGTCCAGAATATCCTGAAGCAATGCGCCATACCGCTGCTGCAAGATCAGATCGGTATCAATGAAATCCTTGCCCAGCGCCTTGGCCAAAAGCACGCCGACGGTGCTTTTACCAGAACCGGGCATTCCGATGAGGGTTATGGTGTTCACATGGAGACTCCTTAGCGCATTTAATGACAAATCATTATAACAGAAAAAAAGAGGCAAAGCAAGAAAAAAGCGCCGCACCAAGTGAACTCCGTTGAGGAAAGAAATTCCTGCCGCGCGGATGAGAGTCGGTCAGTCGGTCACGCGCTCCAAAAAGTAGCTGGCTTCCATATCGGCGGTGGCCAGGGCAAAGGCGAGGGGATATTGCTGAAGCGCCTGACCCACCAAACGGGTGTCCTCCGTGCCGGAAAAACCCATGTGCCAGCGGATGGCCATGGCCTCCTCACGGGACAGACGGAGAAAGCCGTTCACGATGTAAACCGATTTTTCCCCGTGGCCGTAAGGCAGTGGATCGTCAAAATGAAAAGTGGGAACAGAGGTCCACTTTCCGTCGGCGCCTTTGACGTTGCGGGTGCCCGGTTTGTAGCAGCCGATTTTACAGGCATCATGGAGCAGGGAGACCAGCGCCACGGTTTCCTCCGGGTAATCCAGTCCGTAAAGCTCCCGTGCCCGTTCCCGGGCGAGATAGTCGTGCAGGCAGTGGTAGACGTTCACACTGTGGTCGCACAGACCGCCCGGGTAGGAGCCGTGGAAACGGGCGGAGGCGGGGGCGGTGAAAAAATCACTTTTATTTTCCAGATAATCCAGAAGGGCGGCGGAGCCTTCCCGGAGAATATAGGTCTGAAACAGTTCAATAAACTCTTCCTTGGCGGACATACGGAACCTCCTCATGCTGAGACTCAATGATAATATCCATCATACCATAGGAACAGGCGTTTGTACAGATACAGCGCGGGAAGAATGAGCCTGCCCCGCAAACCGCGCTCCAAGGTTAGACGGTATGGCAAACGGCTCAAAATGGCGCCTGTAAACTGCGTGCAGGGCGTGGATCAATATATTATATAATAATGAGAGCTCGTTCAGGATGCCAATGATGACAATCCCGAACAAGCTCGTGTGAATTGTTTAAAATACGCTGAATTCTGTACAAGCCGGCTTTTTAAAGAGAAATCGCCTGACCGTAAGCGGAGCGCATGGCCCGCTGCACGTTTGCGACCTTTTCACAGTCGCCCAGCACCATCATGCGGGGCGCCACACCGGCAAATTCCATGGCCTCGGCCGCCAGCGGCCTGGAACCGATGGATACCAGAACATCGCCGCAGGTGATTTTATGGGCTTCGCCCCGGTGATCCGTGAAATTCACGCCGTCGGGATCAATCGACGTAACCCGCACACCGCACTGGAACCGGAAGTTGGGCTGATTCCGCCAATAATTATGCACCATATTTTTGTAATGGGCATGGGGCGCGTCGGCGATGAGCTCGGGCAGTATCTCCAGAACGGTCACCTTTTTCCCCAGCTCACAGAGATACAGCGCCGTTTCAACGCCAATTTCGCCGCCGCCCACCATGACGAGCTCATCGGCCAGCTGACCTTCCATGGTTCCGTAAATCTGAGACGCAAAATGCACATTGGGTCCATCAATGCCGGGAAGCGGAGGTGCTGTCGGCGTGCTGCCGACGGCAATGGCCACCACGTCATACTGCTCCGCCTTCAGCAGCTCAGGCGTCGCCTTGGTATTCAGACGGACATCCACTCCGAACTTCTCCATCCGCCCGATCATAAAGTTTTTAAACTGCTTCAGCGGCCATTTGAATGTGGCGTAATCGGCGTGCTTGAGCTGTCCGCCCAGGCTGTCCGTGGCTTCATACAGAGTGACGGTATGGCCGTTTTCAGCCGCAACCTGTGCAAATTCCAGGCCGGCGGGGCCTCCGCCCACCACGGCGACCTTCAAATGCTGTCCGGTCGGTACCGCCATCCGCTCCAGCTTGTCCTCCAACCCTATTTTGGGATTGACCGAACAGATGGAGCGCCACATATCCCTGCCGTTTGGCACATGGCACTTGTTGCAGCGGATGCAGGGTACCACGTCCTCGTCCCGGCCTTCCAGCACCAGCTTGCCATAGTCCGAGTTGTTAATCCAGCTTCTTGCCATATAAATCAAGTCGGCAGAGCCGTCTTCCACCGCTTGATTGGCCCAGGCGATATCCTGGAATCCGGCTGACGCTCCAACCACCATGTTCAAACCTAATTCATGGACTGTGCGGGTGACGCGCGCCATATCATTGAGATAGGGTGTGGGCATCTCTTCTGTGGAGGTAAAGCCGAGGGGATGCTGGGGGTCCATTTCGCCAGACCGCAGATGGATGATGTCAATGAGGCCATTGGCCATTTTGCAGAACTCGATGGTGTCTTCCACGGTGTAACCGCCCTCTGGCTCGCTCACTGAATAGACAATTTCCAGGGGCACGTAGTTTCCAACCGCAGCGCGGATTCCACGGAAAATCTCCAGCATAAAACGGCTGCGGTTTTCCACCGAGCCACCGTACTCATCCGTACGGTGATTGGTCAGGGGCGAGAGGAATCTCGCGTGGGGAGAATGCCGATAGCAGCAATGGACGCTGATGATATCAAACCCAAGGCGAACCAGATCGCACGCCTCTGTCGCGGCGTTTTTGATGTAGTTGTCCATCATTTCCCGGGTAACGGTGCTCACGTCCATGCTCATGGGGGAGTCGTCCTCGGCGGAGCGCTGGCGGTCAGTTTCCGTGCACTCCGGCTCTCTGGGGCCGCCCGGCAGAGGAGGCATGGGCATATCCTTGGGCGGCTTGCCGTCGGGGAAAAACCATCCCGGGCTGGACATGAGGTAGCCGGTTATCTTCGCGCCGTAGAAGTGGACGCTGTCCACCAGCTGGCACAGATAGTTCTGGCAGGTATAATCCTCAATGTCAAATAAGTTGAAATGTCCCGGAGGGTTGTCGATGGATCTGCCCGGAAACGGAATTTCATCCTTATGGAAATGGTTGATCGCAATGGTGGCGGCGCCGCTTTTCGCGCGGTTGGCAAAGTGGGAGATCACTTTTTCTGTGGGGTGATCCTGCGTTCCCTGGAGGAAGTGGGGTGTGGAGGGACTGGACATCATACGGTTGCGAAGAATGGTATTTCTAATCTGGATGGGGCTGAGCAGAGCCTGATATTTGTGGGGCATGGGTAATACCTCCTTTAGTGGTTCGTGGATACGGGCGGCATCAGCCGCCCGTATCGTTGCTCCCATGTGCTTCTGATCGCTGCCATTAGCTGCCGGACTGAACCCAGAGACGGCTCCAAATGGTGCGCATATTCTGATCATAATAAACTTTCTCACCGTTATAGCCGCCGATGCGGTTGGATACGAAATCATAGGTAGGCTGCATGCCGTCAATAAGGATGGCCCAATGCTTTGCGGGGAATTCCTGATCAATCAGCTGAGCTGCCGCGACCTGCTCCTCCGCGCTGGTAGCGTCGTTTACCGCATGAAGCTGCGCAAGATATTCGGTGTCTTCATGTCCATAGGCGTTGGGCATGGCGGAGTCGCCGGTCATCATGAGCGCCAGCGAGTAGCTGGAGAAGCCGCCGCCGTAACCCGCGGACTGACGCACGTCGGTGTAATCCTGAGAGTGGGAAACCGCTTCCATCATTTCAGGAGCCACGGTAATGTCCACGGTAATGCCAACTGCCTGTAGGTAAGACGCTGCCATCTGGTACAGCTCAAGGTTGGCTGTGGGGTCAAGCTCCAGCTCGAAGGTGAAGCCGTCGGGATAGCCCGCCTCAGTGAGCAGCTCCTTCGCCTTGTCGGGATCATAGGTATACTGGCTGGTCAGATCGTCCGACCAGGAACCCACCGTGGACCAGCTCAGCGTGGGACTCCACAGGCCGGGAATTACCACGTCGCCATCCACGCCCATATACTGGTTCATGGCGCTCAGGTCAATGGCATACTGCATGGCCTGACGCACGCGGATGTCGTTAAAGGGCTCCTGAGTGACCTTCAGAGCAATGGCGGCGGGAGATGAGCTCATATACTCATAGGTCGTTCCGGTGCTTTTCGCATCAAGCTGTTCCAGCTGATCATAGGTCAGGACATTCTTGCCGTTTTCGCCGAACCAGTCCAGAGACCCGGACATGGCCTGCGCCAGAATGTTGGCGGAATCCGCGATGTAAACCAAATTAATGGTGTCAATGTAGGGCAGCTTGTTTTCGGGATAGCGCTCATCATAGTCGTAATAATTCTCGTTCTTGGTCAGTGTCATAGAGTTGTCGGTCACATAGTTGGTCAGAACATACGGGCCGGTTCCCTTGGCATACTCCCAGGTCTGGGGGCAGGAATCCCACTCAGGGCCTGCGATATTAACCTTGGCGTTCATCAGCGCGGCCAGGGAGACGGTATTTGCCATGCCGTCATTGAAGGTAAACACCACGGTGTGGTCGTCGGTTGCCTCGACATTTTTAATCATGTCCAGCGTTGAGGTCCAGTCATAGTTATCAACTGAGATCTTTGTCTCTCCGTTAATGCCCAGCAGGCGGGAGTAAGACCATACCACGTCGCTTGCCACCAGCGCGCGTCCGTTGTAGGGCTCGCCGTCCTGGAACTTCACATCGTCCCGGAGGGTAACCGTAAGGGTTCCCGCGGTTTCATCAAATGTGTAGTCATCCGTTGCCAGCTGGCCCTGAAGATACTCGGCGGGGACCGCACCGGCGTCAAAGCTATATGTGTCGGAATCATTCAGTTGCCAGTCGATGACCCAAAGTGTCTCATACCAGAAGGAATACTGATACTCATTGGACATGGCGGGATCGAAATAGTTATAGAACTTAGGATAGTAAAGTGTGACAGAACCACCGTATTGCGGCTCCCCGGAGCTCGCTGCGGTTTCGGTCGCGGTTGTGGCGGAGCTTGAAGATTCCGTGTCCGTGGCCCCGGTCGAGTTGCTGCCGCAGGCGGCCAGCGCCAGCATCATGGAAAGCGCCAGAAGCAGGGATACATAGCGTTTCATTTCATTTCCTCCTAACAGTTTTTATTGCACGGAGCTTCTTTGCCCCGAAGCAAATAATTTAAGCGGCCGCGTTGGGTTTGTTTTTCTTGGCAGAGGAGGCATCCAGCTTGCGGAGTATTTTATCAAGCTTCTTGGTGTTATAGCTGCCGACACCGCCCTTCAGGCGGGGATCCAGCAGATCGCGGATGGCGTCGCCGAACATGCAGGCGGAGAAGGTGAGGATGGTAATGGCAAGGCCGGGAACAATGCACAGCCACGGGGCCTTAAAGAGCATTTCACGTCCCTGACCGGTAATGAGCGCGCCCCAGGAGGGCGTACCGGCGGAAACACCGTAACCAAGGAAGTTCATGGAGGCTTCCATCATGACGACGCTGCCCAGAGAGCCCGCGGCGTTAATGATGATCAGGGGCATAATATTCGGAACCACATGCTTCACGCTCTTCCAGATGGCCGTGCCGCCCAGAAGATCGGAGTTGTTGCAGTAACCGCTGTCCTTGACGGAAATGGCCGCTGAGCGCACCATACGGGACCCCGCAATGCCCGAAGGCACCGCCAGTGCGATGATCAGCTGGGGAATGCCGTTGCCCATCATGCTCATCATCAGCAGTAACAGCAGCATCATGGGGATACAGCCTACCGCGTCAACCACACGCTGGACAATCAGGTCAAACCAGCCGCCGAACACCGCGGAGAGCACTCCGATCACCAGCTGCATGATGGTGGAGAGGATGGTACAGCACACGCAGAGGATCACCGAGGTGCGGGCTCCGTAAATCATGTAGCTGAGCAGATCCTGACCCAGGCGGTCGGTACCCAGAGGATGGCTCCAGTTGGTAAAAGGCGCGATGAGCGAGTCCTTCACGCTCTTGCTCAGACTGCCGTCCACCATGGGCGTAGGAACGATGACGTCAGCAAAAATGGCCAGGAGCAAAAAAATGATCAGAATGACCAGGCAGATTCCGCCCAGTGTTTTTTTCTGAAACAGATCTTTTAAAAGCGTCATGCCGGCACCTCCTTTTAATCATATTTAATGCGGGGATCAATCCATTTATAAGCAATATCCACAATCAGATTGACGATCATGACAAAAATGGACATCACCAAAACACTGCCCTGCACCACAGGATAATCTCGCTGCCCCAGCGCGGTCACCAGCAGCTGTCCAATTCCCGGAATGTTAAAAATATTCTCCAGCACCACATTGCCGCCGATCAGAGCGCCCACGGAGAAGCCGATCACGGTAATCACGGGAATCATTGAGTTGCGAAACGCGTGCTGAAACATGACGTGCGTCTGATTCACACCCTTGGCATAAGCTGTGCGGATATAGTCCTGACGCATGGTGTCCAGCACCATGGTGCGCACAATACGCAGCTGCATGCCCGCCTGGGCCAGCGCGCCCAAAATGGATGGGATCAAAAACATTTGCAGATTGGTGAGGGGATCCTCAAAAAAGCTCACATACTGCACCGGCGGCGAGTAATCCCACCACTGCGCGGGATAAAACAGCACCAGCGTTGCCAGCCAGAATACCGGAATGGCCATAAAAATCACGGCAATTATACGAACGGTATAGTCGGGAATGGAGTCCTGCTTGGCGGCGCAGAACAGTCCCAATGGAATGGAAATCAGGTTGGCGAAGATCAGGGTGAGAATGCCAAGCTCCAGACTCACCGGCAGCTGGCGTGCGATGATGTTGGAAACGGTATCAAACTGGAAAAAGGAATCTCCCAGATTTCCCCGGACGGCATCGGCAAGCCAGTTGAAAAACTGCTGGGCCGCGGGGACATCCAGCCCCAGCTTGTGACGAACCGCATCCGCGTCCACCGTCTGGCCGGACTGCGTCATGCGGGTGACGATGGAGTCCACCGCGTCTCCGGGTACGGCGCGCATCAAGGCAAATACAATGAGACACACCAGAAATATGGTTGGAATCAGCAGGAGAACACGCTTGAGAACATACTTTCCCATGTCATTTACCTCCCCGTCACTTTGTGGCAAGCCACAAAGTGATGATTTCCCACGTCCGCGAACACCGGCTCTTCCTCTCTGCAGCGGTTGTCCGCATGGGGACACCGGGTGCAGAAATTACAGCCCTTGGGCGGGTTCATTGGGCTTGGAATCTCACCTTTAAGTAAGATGCGCTCCCGTGCGCGGTCCACGTCGGGATTCGGAATAGGAGCGGCTGAAATCAGAGCCTGTGTGTAGGGGTGCAGCGGATGGTCATAGAGCTCGTCGCTGGAGGTAATCTCCATGATCTTCCCCAGGTACATCACCGCCACCTCGTGGCTGATGAAGCGTACCACCGACAGGTCATGTCCGATAAAGACATAGGTCAGTCCGATCTCCTGCTGCAGTTTCATCAGAAGCGACACAATCTGCGCCTGAATGGAAACGTCCAGGGCGGAAACCACCTCGTCGCAGACGATAAACGAGGGCTGGAGCGCCAGCGCCCGGGCAATGGAGATGCGCTGCCGCTGGCCGCCGGAAAATTCATGGGGAAAGCGATCCGCGAATTCCGGCCGGAGGCCGACCGTGTTCAGCATTTCACTCACTTTTTCATCAATAGCCTGTTTCCCGGAGATGGTGTTATGGATTTCAATGCCCTCGCTGATGCACTTGCGGATGGTAAACCGGGGATCCAGGGATGCAAAGGGATCCTGGGTGATCATTTGCAGGGTCTTGCGCATTTTCCGCATGCTGCCGGCGGGGATATTGCGCATATTCACGCCTTCAAACATAATATCTCCGCCGGTAATGGGAAGACGGGAGAGCAGGCAATTTCCAATGGTGGATTTGCCGGAGCCGGATTCTCCCACAATGCCCAGCGTCTTGCCCCGCTTCACCGCAAAGGAAACGCCGTCCACAGCCTTTACGGAACCGATCTGACGTCTCAGCAGCCCTTTGGTAACCGGGAAATGCATCTTCAGGTCGTTGACCAGCATGATGTCCTCCAGTTTTTCATTAAAAGGAACCTGGCTTGGAATGACAGAGCTCACATGACAACCTCCTTTGCGCCTTCCTGCGCCTGATTCATGTGGAAGCAGGCACAGCTGTGACCCTCTCCGACCTCCGTCAGCGGCGGACGCCGGCTGCCGCACTCCTCGGTGGCATACCTGCAGCGCTGCTTGAACGCGCAGGAATCCGGGGCGATTTTGGACATATCGGGCGGCTCGCCCTCAATGGTGCGAAGCCCGTGGCTCCGGGGCAGGTCTAGTCGGGGAACAGCGTTAATGAGTCCGATGGTGTAGGGATGGTGGGGATGGTTGAAAATATCCCTGACACTGCCTTCCTCCACGATCTTTCCGCCGTAGACAATTTTGACGGAGTCTGCGTAGCGGGCCACAATGCCCAGGTTGTGGGTGATGATAATCAGCGCGGTGCCGTATTCCTGCCGCAATTCGTTTAACTGCTCCAGCACCTGAGCCTGAACAGTAACGTCCAGCGCCGTGGTGGGTTCGTCCGCAATGAGCAGTGAGGGCTGACAGCTCATTGCCATAGCGATCATGGCCCGCTGCTGCATACCGCCGGAAAACTGATGAGGATATTCCTTCAGCCGGGCGGCGGGATTGGGAATATCCAGCTTTGCCAGAAGCAGTTCCGCTCGCTGCCAAGCCTCCTGCTTACTCATCGAGGAGTGAAGCAGAATATTCTCCACAATCTGCTTTCCGATGGGGATGACCGGGTTGAGCGCGGTGCTTGGCTCCTGAAAGATCATACTGATTTCGCTGCCGCGGATTTTTTCCATTTCCTCATAGGACAGCTTCATCAGATCATGGCCTTTAAACAAAATCTCGCCGCCCCGGATAATCCCCGGCGGATACGGAATTAAACGGAAAATGGACATGGCGCTGACAGATTTTCCCGAACCGCTCTCCCCGATAATGGCAACACATTCTCCCTGACGCACTTGGTAGGACATATCGTCAACCGCGCGCACTTCCGTTCCGTTCTGAAAAAAACTAGTGCGCAGGTGGCGGATATCTAATATCACGTCGGACATGGGTTCATGACTCTCCTTTCTTCCTTTGCCTGACCAGCAAGGTTCCTCCCAATGGTAATACACAACTTCTCAGGCGGCAGTCCTCTCCGACATCCGCCGTAATGGTAACCCCCGGAGGGGCGTCAAACTGGCTTTCGGCAGCATCGCCCATCACAATAACGGTGCTGTCTCCGGATGATATCCATCTTGATGATGGGTCCATAGTGAGGTATGCTTCTTTCACGGCGCCTCGGAGCAGCGTTCCGTTTAAGGTGACCGTCAGTGTCCGGTCGGTGTCCTCGTTAATGATATCGCCCTCCAGCTCCATATCGCTCAGAACCAGGTTGTTGCCAAAGACAGGCTCGGAGCCCACCCTGGTGGCGTATTCATCGAAATTGACAGCCGCCCTCAGCAGCACGTTGCAGCCGCTTTTGATGGTCACGCCGACCAAATCCAGATAAGTATTCGCGCTTTTAAGTAAAAAGCACTCCCGGGCGGTCTCAATCTCGCCGCCGGTTACCGTCAGCTCCGCAACCTCCGTTGGAACCCCTTTCACGTTATGTATCATGGCAAAATGCCGCCCGGAGCGCACCGAGGTATTACGCAGCGCACATTCGCTCAATCCGGACATAATCAACCCGTGAGACGCTGTTTCCAGCCGGCAGTCGTTGAGCACCACATGACAGTCGCCGTCCGCGCTGGCGGCATAGCCCGGCGAACGAACCTCAATGCCGCATCGGTTGGCCTCCAGATACACATATCCGTTTCCGGCGTCGGTGGACAGGGCGCCCCAACCCTCCGCGACGATTTCGGAGTCATAAAAGTAAGTCCGCGAGTGATCCATGGATAGATGTGCCCGGCAGTTGCCGCTAAGCCCCAGCGCGGGCGGCGGAACCAGCATTCCGCGGCCGGGCCGGAATACATATCCCTCCGGCAGCGTCCCTCCGGAGGCGGTCAGCCTGCAGCCATAAATTCGAAGAACACCTCCCCGTGTGGCAAGCGTGCACGGGCGAACAACGCCGGCAGTTTGAATGTCACAGCCCCGGAGCACCAGCTCTCCACCCTCGTCAACCATGACCCCCGCCCCGACTCCCGTGAAGTCATCGCTGCCGTTACCGATCATCTCAATAGTTGCGCCGGAAAGCACATACTTCTCGCCGCCTTTGACATAAAAACCGTTCCGGGCACCGTCTTCACTTTTGATGGTAATGTCCTCCGCCCGGTGCGGCCCAAGTTCTCCCGCCGCCTCGTTTGCGGAACAGCTTCCATATTCCAGCTTGACGACAGCGCGGATATCCGTGCGCAAATCAGGCCATGTCCAGTTGTTATCCGGGTAAATGACGGCGGGACGATTTCTTGATCCGCCCGATACCTGCATTCCAAACGGCGGTCTCCCATTCTCAAGCATTCTGCAGTCATCCTTTGTTGAATTAATACCAACATCGCCCTCTGTTTATGATTTTTTTACTTCAACAAGTACAATATAAGGGATGGCCCATGAAGTTGCCATTGAAAAATCAATCATTTACATTTCTTTTTCGATCATTTCCGACTGCGTCATCGTATACAAAAATAAAACCGAAAATAGATCAATCTATATTCATAATTGCTTAAATTTTTTTATTCAAATTGACTGCGGTAATCTGCCGGCGCCAGGCCGGAAACCTTTTTAAAGGTCTTGTAGAAATGGGAATAATCCTTATAGCCCACCCGCTCCGCAACAACGCCCATGGGGAGGCTGCTGTTTCTCAGCATCTCTTTGGCCAGCTCTGTGCGCTGTTCCGCGATATAAGAAGAAATGCTGATTCCCATCTCCTCATGAAAGGTTCTGGCAATGTGGCTTTCACTCAGGTGCAGCCGCTTGCACAAATCCTGACGGGTAAACGAATGGTTTAAATTCTGACAGACAAAGTGGCAGACCTTCTGGGCGATGGTTCCCGCCTCACAGGAATTCTCAATCCTCGACATAGCCAGCTCCGCAACCTGCCGCACCCAAACCAGCATATCGGGAACGGAACGGGCGGAGTTGCGCTTGCCCTCCGTCCGCTCCAGGGCCAGAAAGATTTCATGAGCCGGAACGCCGGCCTGCTTCAGCGCAAATCCAACCTCCTGTGTAAAATCCAGCTGAAACGCCAGCAGAAAATCACCGTCCATTCGGTTGGCCGCTATGGTCTGGGTGAAGTAGTCCCTGATACACTGATAAAATTCTTCTTTTCTGCCGTTGCTGAACAGAACCATCCAATCTCTCAGCGTCGGACTCGTCAGCGCTTCCCGCTTCATCATAATGCGCGGCAACAGGAAAACGCCGTTCATCGCCGTTACGTTCTGGTAGTCGCCGAAGTAAAGCTGCTCTACCAGCTCCTTCAGCTCGCAGGCCAGACACGGCCTGCCGATATAGGCGGATATCTGACACTGAAAGTAGGTCTCCGACAAGGCGCAGATTTCACTGCAGATGGAATAAGCCTCTTTTTCCTCTGGCAAACGCGCGTCTCCATACAGCAGAACCACCAGAGTGTCGGGATACTGCGAAATTTTGGCGCCTCCAAACACCTGGGTCAGCTTCTTTTTACACAGTATCTGCACGCCGTAGCGCAGGTTCTCCCGCTCCCGGGCGGAGGGCGACGACAGCCACCTTCTCAAGGAGAACAGGATGGGAAACACCTTTTGATGGTGTTTATAGTCGAAGGAGGTGGGAAAATCCGTATTGCAGTCCCCGTTCTCGTCGATGGTGACAACGGAATCGAGCAAATGCTCCCAGAAATGCCGCTCCTGCCTCCGGCGAAAATCCGGTTCCATGGTAAACCGCTTTAAATCCGTATGCTGAACCTTGTCCAGGGCAAGCTTGATCGCTTCCACCAGCTCAATCTGCTCCACCGGCTTCATAATACGGCCCAAATTGCGGCACGTTGTCTGCTGAATGGCAATAAATTTTTCCTCCGGCACCAGCAGTACGGCCTCCATGTCGGGGCGTTTTTCATTCATCAAATCCAGCAGCGCGATTTCCTGATCCATCGCGCCGGTGCAGTCCAAAACCATGACCTGGATATTAGGGTCCTGAAACAGGGATGCCGCCCGCTCCAATGTCTCGGTATGTAAAATGCGGATATTCATTTTGATGGTCCCAAAATGGCTGTGAATCAAATCCTGCCCTTTGGAAACAATGAGAATTGTATTCATACAAATTAACCTCTTGCCTGAAGCTGATCAGGCCATGTTCCTTGCCACATTGTCCGTACACAGCGCAAAAAGGGTTGCCTCAAATCATTTTGAGGCGGCCCTTTTTGCTTGCACCACGATGATAAAAAAGAGAAAAGAACTCAGGCTTGAAAATGCGGCGGTATCCTTACGCCATACCGGCAGGCATCATGCCCATACCGGAGGAGACGTGATCCAGCGCCTTGGAAATGATGGATGACAGCTCTGCCCAGGTAACAGAAGCCTCGGGATTCAGCGCCCCCGCGCCATTGCCCACGATAATGTTCATGCCAGCCAGAGCGTTTACCGCTGCCTCCGCCCAGTCGGAGACCGACGCGCTGTCACTAAAGGAGCTCAGAGGGTCGCCCTCGGAGGTTTCCGCGGTAATGCTCAGCGCTGAAAACGCGCGATACACCATCGTGATAGCCGTTTCACGATCCACAATGCCGTCAGGATCAAAGGTTTCCGTGCTTGTGCCGGAGACAATCCCGTTGGTTTCCGCCCAGATGACGGCATTCGCGTAGGAAGAGGACGCATCCACATCAGTGTAGGTCAGGCTGCCGTCCACAGCCGGAGCACCGGCTGCCTGATAGAGCGTCTCAACCAGTTCAGCCCGGGTCACAGAGGAAGACGCGGTGAAGGTTCCGGCGGCAATGATGCCCTCTGCCGCCAGATCGTCGGCATAGGTCGCTGACCACTCGTAGCCTTGGAAATCGCTGTCGCTGAAATAGACGGATTGCGCGCCCACATGGAAGGTAACATTGCCGATGGTGGTGTCTTCCGTCACCTGCTTGCCCGCGATGGTGAGGGTGCCGTACACCTTCACGGTGACGGCGGAATCGGCCTTGACATTGCCGGAGGAGGCCAGCGTCAGATCGCCCACGCCGGTATCGCCGGTAACGGTCCAGACAGAGCTGTCGTCAAAGGCCAGGGACGCGTTGCGCAGATAACCTACCACTTTGCCGTCCCACTCGGAGTTGTTGAAGGTGACATTGGCGGAGGAGGGGCCGGAGCCTGCGTCGGGGCCTGTCATAGTGACAGTGGACGCAATGTAAATGTCGCCGTTTAATTCTGTGGTTTCATCAGAAGCACCGGTGAGATCCCACTTGGTGGAGCTGTTCTGATTATTGAAGGTGACAAGGCCAGTGCCCGCGTTGTCCGCGGCAAGGAGGTAGTTCTTTGCTCCTTCAGAAGCGTACTTGGCATAGTTTTCATTGTAGAAGTAGTTGCTGTTGGAGGTCACGGTGGCGGTTCCGGTGCACAGGATGACCGCCATCGCCTCGCCGGTCTGGGGCGCGGTGTTTTTATCCTGGTACCAGTAGGACTGTTCCTTGGAGATATCCTGCCCAAACTGATAGGAGGTCTTGTTGATAAAGAGGTTCAGCATCTGGGCGTTGACCAGGCTGGTGTCATCGCCCCAGCTCCAGTCGGAGAAGGCGGAGGCATCGTCCCAGCTGTCTTCGTCGGTGGACAGGTCATAGAAGCTATAGTTGTCGGGATTAAACGCGCAGACCACTTTGCTGTTGTCTACCGTGATGCCGGCAAGCGTGCCGGAGCCGCCGGAGCGGGTCTTGATACCCGCAACACCGGTGAGCTCCGTGTTGAAGGCGAAGATGTAGCCAGCGGAAGCGGAGCACAGCGCGGCATCGGCATTGGAGTGCAGAGCGGAGTTAAACACATAGACCAGACTCTCGTCGGCGCCAATGCAGTAGACTCCGGCGCAGCCGCGGCCGTATGTGGTGGCGGACAGGCGGTTTGCCACAATGGTTCCGCCGCCGGTATCAGTGGTCAGGGCGGTTCCGGTTTCGTCCGCGGTCACAATGATCGCGATGTCGTCGGTGCTGCCCTTGTCGGCGGTATTGCCGTTGCTGGCGTAGGCGGAAAGGTCGCTTGTGTATTCGGGCTGGGCCTCCGAATTCCAGTTGGCGGAAACGGTGGAGGAAACCGCCGTGCCCAGATCGGTGCCGGGACGGGTATCCAGCACGTTCTCCACCAGATAATCATAATCCGTGTTGACCGTTCCGTCGGAGGTCAGGATGCCGTTGTCCGCGTTGGAATTGAGGGTAATCTGCCCGCCCAGGGCGACATACAGTCCGTGTCCGCCGGAGGTGGCTCCGAAGTAACGGCCTCCAGACAGGTGTCCGACGCCGCCGGCCACCGCAAAGATCACGTTCTCCGCGCCTTCAATGGTGGGGTTGTTCAGCACCACCGAGGAGGTGGAGGAATCGGTGTAGTCGCGGATCTGACCCAGGTATTTGCCTTTTGCGTCCGTGTCTCCGCCGTCTACCAGAACCGCGGAGCCTAGGCCATAGAAATTACAGGCCTCGGAGGGGCCGTAGGGAATGGTATTATTGTGGGAGATCAGGTTGTTGACCGTTACCTGCGCGCCCTTCTGCACCATCAGCGTGGCCACGTCGCCCTGAACCACATTGTAGGTGCCGTCGTCATTCACATCCTCGTAGGCGGCCTCATAGGTATCGTTGCTCTTAATATCGGAAGCGGTGGAGCCGACCGACTTGTAGAGATAAGCGCCATAGATTTTATAATTGCCGGGGCGGGGGCCGTTCTGATAATCGTGCACATAATTATACAGGCGGATGTAATCATAATCGGTGCCATACACCCAGCCCTTTTCCGCGTACACCGCGTTAATGAGCTCGGCCTTGGAACGGTATTCCACGTTCTGGGTGATATAGACCATCTGATAGATGGTTCCGTCGATGGTATAATAAGTACCGGTCATGGCGCCCATAGTGGAGGTGTATTTATTGGTGCCTTCACCGTCGATATCCGCGACGTAGTCATACACGTCATCCGGCAGGGACGCATCGGACGACACAGCCCCAGTGGTAATGGAGGGCGCCACATAGCTGGCGGCGGGGTCCGAGTCAGCGGTACGGGTGTCGTCCGGATTTGCGGTAAAGGTGACACTGACCGCCGCGCCGGTGGTTACCGTAAAGCTTCCCTCATAGGAGGTTTGTCCGGCGGCTTCCGCAACTGCGGTGCCGTTGACCGTCAGGGTATCAATCTTATAACCGATGTCCGCCGTAACTGCGTAGGAGGAGCTTAGTTTCTCGCTTACCAGAGCCGCGGGCAGATTGTAGGTTCCGTTGGGATAAACACTGCCGTTGTCACCTGCCGAAACCGTCATTTGGGTCATGGAGTTTTCATCGGTGGTATACTTCATGCCCTCGGCGTAGGTCTTTGCGGCGGCGGAGAGTCCCACATAAAAGGTGCCTCCGCAGCTTGCGGTGGCGACATCCTCCATCGCAGTCAGGGTGGAGGGAAAGCTCCAGCCGGGGGTGCGGTTCAAATCGTAGAACGAGGTTGTGGAAATCTTCTTAACGCCCTCCGGGATCACCACCCAGCCATTGGCGTTGGTGATGACCGCCGTGGACCCTCCGCCGATGGTGGTAACGGGCAGGCCGTCTACCTCAGCGGGGAATAAAATCACGCTCTCATTTTTTACGGTACCCGAGGACGCGACAACCGTCGCCTCGGTATCCGTGGCGGTGTAGTACCATTCACCCGCTGTTTTGACCGAGCTGTCCGCCAGTACGGGAACGCAGGACAGGGACAAAACTGTAGCCAGCACCAAAAGCAGGGAAATGGCGCGCTTTGCGTTATGTTTCATGTATGCTCCTCCTCATTTTATGTTCCATATATAATTGTGCACAAAACAACCCTAAATACAATAGAGCAATTGCACGTTAATGCTAGCTCCTGCCTGTGCAGAGAGCACAACACGCACCATGGCATACAAAATTTGGAGATGCAGAAAATTTCAGTCTATCTCAATGATGTCTGAAATTTACCTGAAAAAAACTTGAAATGAATTCCTTTGCGCGAGATTGATGTTGGGCGCGTCAGCCTGCCCGCACAACCGGCGGCATGATACTTTGTGCAGCGGTCATATAGCACCACGACCGAAAGTGGAATATAATTTACATGTTACATGCGGATTTTCGGTTCCTGTGAAAACCGCGGAAACAAAAGGAGTCATTGTTCCAGATATTTTAACGAAGGAGAATATGAATGAAACAGGCAAAGCGCATTCTGTCCCTGCTGTTGGTCATGGCTATGACCGCCTCCCTGGGCATTACGGCCGCTATGGCGGCGCCTCCGGGGGACGCCTCCGCAACCACAACCACCGCAACGGTGACCAATCACCGGCAGGGAGATTGGGTATACAGCATCACCAGCGACGGCACAAACAAGTATGCCACTGTCACTTACTACTATGGTAAGGGCGACACCATCATCATTCCCAGCGTGCTTGGCGGTGTCAGCGTCACTCACATCGCTTCCCTCGCCTTCAGCCGCTCCAGCGCGACCACTGTCTATGTCCCTGACACGGTGACTGATGTGGCCGACTGGGCGTTCTATGATCTGAATGAATGCAAGGTGTTTTCGTTTGCCAACGCTCAGGTCTCAATCGACACCAACGCGTTCCAGAGCAGCGGCGCGGAAAACGTTTATGTTCCCGCCGGTTCCTCCGTCACGCAGGCAAACGGCTCCGCCGTGAAGACCAGCGACACGTTTGTGGAAAACGCCATTGACGATATTACCAAAGCATGGATCGCGGGCGGACGCTATCTGGCCGTCTCCGGCTATACCCTGACCACCTCCGACATTGCGGCCATCTGCAACATCTCCGATACCGCAGTGGAGCCTGAAGAGCTGAGCGTTGAGATCGCGGATGCCTTTCAGAATATCGTTTCCGAGAGTGATCTTGTAAACACCTTCAAGATACTCAATACCCAGGAAAAGCTGACTGAATTTCAGGACGAACTGAAGGCGGACAGCTCCTATTCCGCGATTTACGCTGCCCTTCCCTACACTCAGGTGGGTTATTATTTAAATGGCAACCTGGTCACTTTGGCTGACGACTGCGTCGCTTACGACGTAGCCACCGGAGATCAGATCGAGATTCAGGACGCCGACTCTGACCAGTACTATCAGTACGTGGCTTACCAGACCAATGACGCCGGAGAAATCAACGCGCTGTATTATACCGGCGTCGGCGTGACCTATACCTACGATACGCCCACCATCACCGGCACCGATACCAATGTGGACGGCCTGTCCGGGCGCACGGTGCTGGATCCCACTTATCTGGCCTTTGCCAGCGGTGTGGTTAAGGCCGACGGCGAGGACGTTGCCATGGACTCGCTGAAGGTCTCCGACACCTCTGCCACCACCATTGTGGTCAACGGCGCGAATCAGGCGGCATCCGATCTGATTTCCGCCTCCGCCAATGAGGAGCGTTCCGTTCTGTGGGCCACCAACGACGGTTCCATCACTGTGGGAACAGTAGACGTCAACTCCACCTCCACCGCCGACTGGGCCAAAATGTCCTATGAGCACGGCCTGTCCTCCTACAACGTGGAGATTGCCATGGAGTGGGGCATGAACGCCGTGTTCTACGCCACCAACGGCGGTACGCTGGTGGTGGGCGACGCGGACGGCGACCGCTCCACCATCACCGCCTCAGGCGACGGCGCCAACGGAATCCTTGCCGGCGGCACCGGAACAAAGACTCTCTCCGCCGACGGCACCACCACCAATTCCACCTCCAACATCACCGTTTACAATGCCGACTTCACCCTGACCGGCTGGAACAACCATGTGGCGGACGTGGTGTACGGCGGACACGCCGAGCTCTATGACATCACCGCCACCACCGGCATCAAGGGCTCCTACGCCGTAGGCCAGGGATCTTCTCTGGCAAACGACTTCGGCAACGGCACCATTTATGCTAAAAACTTCAGCTCCGTGGTATACGGCAACCGTTCCGCGGGCATCTACGCCATCGGCTCCGGCGTGATTGAGGCGGACAGCTCCTCCGTCACATCCTGGGGAGACGCGGCGGTGGTTTCCGCCTCCGGCGGGACCGTTAAGCTCACCGATTCTCAGGCCAGGGGTCAGATTGTCCTCCGCAGCCGCGGCGGCAACAGCGGCAACAATGCCATGCAGATGAAGAATACCACCCTGACTCTGGCCCGCGACTATTCCGCCGAGGGTTCCGGCTATGTTTACGGCGACGAGGCTCTGGCTGCCGTCAATGCCTGGATGAAGTATGTCTCCTCCGACGGAACCCTCATGCACTATGTGATGAGCGGCATCGGCCGCACCATCGGCGAGGCCGCCACCATCACCGATGCCGACGCTGATGTGGACGGACTGATCACCGCGCTCAACCAAATCGATGGTGTCTCCGTCACCGCTGACACACTCATCCGCAACAGCGTGCTGGACAACACCTATTACAACTACTCCGCGGGCGGCTATAAGGGCGTTAACAACGGCACCGGAACCGATTATTCCGAGGTGCCCTTCCTGCAGGCGGGTTCCAGCTTCGGCGGAATTTACTCCGCCATCATGGAGCTGGAGAGCGCTGGCGAGACGATGACACTGGACAACACCACCGTGGCGTATGACAGCTCCGTGGGCGCCGACTATCATTATCTGGTCGCCAACGAGGCGGGCTCCACCGGCACCGCCATTAATCTGGAGAACTCCACTGTGGAGGGAATCATCTGGAACGAGGGTGACGTCACCCGTATGTCCATGGGTATGCCCTCCGCGTTCTCCTCCGAGATGACGGTCAATCTGGTGAACTCCACCTGGAGCGGCGTATTCGCCGACGGTTCCAACGGCCTGTGGAACGGCTCTGTATCCTACGCCAACAGCGCAGGCGAGACCACAACCCTCAACGGCAACTATTACGGTGCGGCAGGCAACTACGCGACCACTCTGAACATTGACGCCACCTCCACCTGGAACGTGACCGGTGACAGCTATATCGGCACCCTGAACATTGCCGACGGCGCAACTGTCACCGCGACCGCTCCCGTCACCGTGTTCTACAAAGACGGCACTGTTCCCGCCTCTGCCAACAATGTAACCTTCGTGAAGCTTTCCTCCTTCTCCGACATGACCGGCTATGACTGGGCCAACGAGGAAATCAGCTATCTGGTCAATGACGGCATCCTTTACGGCACCGACGAAACCACCTACACCCCCAGTTCCAACGCTTCCCTGCAGGAGTTCGTTCTGATGCTGTACCGCACCGTAAACTCCGACACGGGCGCAAGCGATTACCAGACCGCTCTGGCCTGGGCCACCGAGTATGCCACCGCCGCCGGCGTTGATCTGAGCGGAGTGGATACCACTGCCGCCATTACCCGTGAAACCGCAATGACCCTCATCGCCTATGTTCTGGGTCTCAGCGACGGCACATCGGACGATCTGGCGGCCTTTACCGATGCTTCCTCCGTATCCTCCGCCGAGGTTGCCTATATTGGCGCTCTGGCTAAGGCCGGTGTGATTGAGGGCGACGACGCAGGTAAGCTCAATCCCTCCGATCCATTAAACCGCGCCGAAATGGCCGTTCTCCTCTACCGCGCACTGACGGTGAGCTCCAACACCTGAGCGCGTCCTTTTCACGGTATCTGCCGGACATGCGCGGCAGTGCCGGAATAAATCCCAACAGAATCAGCCCATTCATGAGAACCGGCGCGGCCATGCTTTTTGGCCGCGCCGGTTTCTTAGCCGTATACTTCTGCGAGTGTTGTGGCAAGAACGGATTTGCATTTTTTCACCGTTACATGGTCGTACCCGCACGCGCCTGGGCCACGGATTGAGCACGCTGTCACGCGACTCTTTTCGGGTCTGTTGATAAGCGACAGTTTTTCCGGTTCATTTGAAACATTATTGCTTCAAATTAGGTATTGTTTTTCGAAAAAAGAGCGAATATAATTACCGTTCGGATAGGAGGGTGACAAATGATTAATAAAATTCTGAATGTCATCACGGGAGAGCCATTAACAAATGAACAGAGCGCGGGAGAAAAATATAATATTCCCTTTGGACTTGCCATTATGGCAAGCGACGCGGTTTCATCAGTGGCCTATGCTGCCCAGGAAATTCTGTTTGTTTTAATTGTATTAGGTGTGGCTGCATATCAGTGGCTGACCATTACCTCATTCATGATTATCGGTCTTTTGATTATTCTGACCATTGCGTACATTCAAATTATCCGCGCCTATCCCCAGGGTGGCGGGGCGTACAAGGTGGCCAGAGAGAATCTTGGGGTGTTCCCCGGACTGACTGCCGGCGCGGGACTCATTATCGGATATATCCTCACTGTGGCGGTCAGTGCTTGCGCCGGCGCGGACGCCATTCTGTCGGCATTTCCCTTTCTGACAGGAGCCAAGGTTGAAATTGTGGTGGGCATTGTGATTGTGCTCACAATTTTAAATCTCCGGGGCATCAGTGAGTCTTCTAAAATCTTTGCCATTCCCACCTATATTTTTATTTTCAGCATGCTGGTGATGATTGGGTTCGGTCTGTTTAAGTATTTTGTGCTGCATATTCAGCCGGAGCCGGAATTTGAGATTCCGTCCCAGACCATGGAAAACGTCACCTTCTTTATGATTCTAAGGGCGTTTTCCTCCGGCTGCTCCGCCTTGACCGGACTGGAATCGGTCAGCAACTCCGTGCCGAATTTTAAGGAAGACAGCCAGAAAAACGCGAAAACCGTGATGGTTCTGCTGGCCATCCTGATTTTTGTGATTTTCGGCGGCACCTCCATTCTCACGATCTTTTATCAGGCCGTGCCCAAAACGGAAGGCCCCACTGTCATTTCCCAAATTGCCGCGGCTATTTTTGGCAAGGGCTTCATGTTTTATCTCATTCAGTTCAGCACCGCGGTGATTTTGCTGATGGCCTGCAACACATCCTACACCGGCTTTCCCATGCTGATGTCTATTATGGGGAAGGACGGCTATGCTCCCCGGCAGTTTACCATCCGCGGCAAACGGCTGAGCTTTTCCTTTGGCATCATCGCCCTGTCCTGCGTGGCATGTTTGCTTGTTCTCCTCTTTCAGGCGAATACCCACAGCCTGATTCCCCTCTATGCCATCGGCGTCTTTACGTCTTTTACGCTGGGGCAGTTCGGTATGGTGAGCCACTGGATGAAAAGCCGGGACAAGGGCTGGCGGAAAAGTGTGCTGATCAACGGCATAGGCGCCGTTGTGACGCTGCTGGCCACCGCCATTATTCTGGTGCAGAAATTTACTGAGGGCGCATTTATCGTGGTCATACTCATCCCCATCATTGTGTTTGTCGCGCTGAAAATCAAATGGCATTACAAAAAGGTTGCGGTGGGACTCAGTATCAGCGAGATTGATCTAAGCAAGGTGAATCTTCGGAAAAAGTACGAGCATATTGTCATCGTCCCCATTGCCAGCCTGAATAAAGCGACACTGGGCGCGCTGGAATATGCGCAGAGCATCGGAGGACTGGTTTTCGCACTAAATGTTTCTCCCGATTTGGAGTCCATGGAGAAGCTGAAAAAACGCTGGGCGGAGCTGGACACTGACATCATGCTGATTGCGAAATATTCCCCCTACCGGGCGGTTGTAACGCCTCTTCTCAACTATATTTCGCTGATCGCGGCCTCCACGGAGGAGGGCGAGCGGGTAACAGTGATCGTGCCTCAGTTCATGACCGATGAGCGATGGGGCAATATCCTGCATAACCACACCGGCTTTTTCATCCGGGAGACGCTCCTGAAGAACGACAAGGTGATTGTGGCAACCTATCCTTACCACCTTACCGATGAAGCCAAAGAAAGCTGGAGCTCAGAAAAGCCGGACGCGCCGGGGAAAAGCTGATATAACGCACAGAGCCCGGCCGGGGAAACAAGAAGGGGAGTCCCGCGCGTAACGCGCCGGACTCCCCTTCTTTCCTGTACCGCTTATGTTTGAATATTGGAGGGATTGATCAGCTGAGAATAAAGTTGTTCCAAATCCTCGCGGATTGCCGAAATAGAAATCATGAGCTTGACCAACACTTATTGAATTTCTGCTATGATTTTGCCGGTATCCGTAATATCATAGCCTCCAATGCCATTGACCTCGCTTAAAAATGCCTGAGAGTTTAAAACATCCATCACGGCGGAAACATATCCCTCGGGGAGGGTACCTTTGGGGATGATCAAATCCAGGCGCTCCTTGCGGATGGGGATAAAATCCACATTATTGACCATCTGCGCGCTTTTTTCGTTGCCGACGCCCACATCGGCATCCCCTCTTGCAATACAGCTGGCCACGGATATATGCGTGTTTTCCAGACGGTTGAAATATCCGTCAATGCCGCTTTTGGGAATCCCCATCTGCTGGAGTGAGGCATCAATCAGGACTCTGACGCCGCAGCCTGCTTCGCGGTTTACAAACCGGATATGATCCCGGGTCAGATCCTGCCAGCTTTGAATGTTCAGAGGGTTGCCCTTTGCCACGTAAAATCCCTGAATGCGGTGCGCCAGGTTCACCATTAGGCAGGGAATACCCGGCAGCAGATAGGGAATAAACGGAACATTGTATTCCCCCGTGGTGCTGTCCCAAAGGTGGGCGGAGGAAATGGACACATTGCCGCGGTACAGCTCCACAAGGGCGTTATAGCTGCCCATATAGGAGCGCAGGGCCTTGAGCTGATAGGGAGCAGCACTCAGATACTGAACCAGAACATCCAAAAGCGCGTCCTGTCCACAGAGAATAAATTCCTTTGCCGCAACCTCATATCTGGAAGGAGGGCTTTTGAGCATGCCCTGAATCCTGGCGGGGGTATAATTGATCTGCGGAGATGCAACCGGCTGGCCTACGGCGGCTTTCACCGATACGGTCTTTGATTGATTGATATAAGCGTCAATATCCTTTGGATCAATCCGCACCTTCCGCCCCACGCGGTAGGAAACCAACTCGTTTTTGTGGATTAGGTCATAGACGGTATTTTTTGAGATGCCCAGCAACTCAGCGGCCTCAATGGCGGAATAATACGGTTTGTCTGTAGTCATTCGTACACCGGCTCTCTCATTATATCAAAGAAATAGCTTACGAAGAAAAGCTTAAGACGGCAGTGAGCGGACCTATCTGTGCTCATTCTACACCAAACAACGCCAACGTGTCAAATGAATTGGTACGAAACGGTATATATCGTGACGAATTTAAAAATCATATGGATGAATTGAACAATAGCGGATTCTTACAAACATATTTTTTATCATAAAATACGAATTGGGTTATTCCATATTGAAAATCAAAAATATTCTGCTATAATGCAGTAAAACGCAAAGGTGCATCACCCTAATTTATGCGAAACAGAACCAAAACTGTTACGCGGGTGCACATGAGCGTTTTATTTTTTTATTTAAGCAGGAAATCAGATGATTCACGCTTCATGGGCTGCGCTTATAATACCTGGCACACCAAACGCTATCCCGCGTGGCTGCTGTCTATATCGACGACGGCAACGGGCTGGAGGTCAGGGTGGCGTTTGCCAATGACTGGGAGCGGGCGTTCCGCTCTAAAAAATGGAATATCCGCACTGCGGAACCTGAGGGAAAGGAAGCGATGGCCATGGACTGCGGTACCCATCAAAAGAAAACAGAGGAGCACCCCTGCTATACCTGCGGCGGCGCGAAAAATGCACGGCTGCATTTGCCGGTTGCGCCCAAATGCAACATTCAGTGTAATTACTGCGTTCGGAAATTTGACTGCCCCAACGAAAGCCGGCCTGGGGTTACAACCGAGGTGTTGAGCCCGGCGGAGGCGTTGCTCCGATACCGGAATGTGTACGGTCGGCTGGATAACTTGAAGGTTGTGGGAATTGCCGGTCCGGGTGACGCTTTGGCTAATCCGGAGGAAACCTTTGAGACCCTGCGGCTGATTCGGGCGGAAAACCCGGACATCACCTTCTGTGTCTCCACCAACGGGCTTATGCTGCCCCGCTACGCCCAGGAGCTGATTGACTTGGATGTCAGCCATGTGACGGTCACGCTCAATGCAGTGGATCCTGCCATTGGAGCACATATTTACCAGTTTGTAAATTATGATGGAATCAGATATACTGGTGAGGAGGCAGCGTCCCTCCTTCTGGAAAACCAGCTGGAGGGACTTAAGAGACTGACGGAGCGAGGGGTGGTCTGCAAGGTCAACATTGTGGCGCTCAAGGGAATCAATGACGATCACGTGGAAGAGGTCGTCAAAACGGTGAGAGCACTGGGCGTTTATATAACCAACATTATGCGGCTTATCCCCGTGGGCGGTTCGGCCTTTGCCCAAATGGAGCCGCTGGCGGAGCAGGACATCATCCACCTGCGCAGCCGCTGTGAGCAGCATTTGCGGCAGATGTACCACTGTAAGCACTGCCGCGCCGACGCCGCCGGAGCGCTGGGATCGGATATTCCGCTTGAGGGTAAAAAAATGTGTTGTTCCGGATAGGAGGGTACTATGAAACATGAGGTGCTGCTGATTGATCATACGGCAAACCGGCTGCTGACCGTCCCCGACAGCGCGGCTGCACTGGAGCGGCTTGGGCACTACCCGGTAACCGCAATGGACTGCGATTTGGCAACGTGGAGCTTGACGGGGCCGTCGTCGCTGCCCATCCGGGTGGAATGCGCTGCGGATGAGCTGGAAGGACTGCTGAGTGCTGGCTGTCCCGCCGCCATTGTGCGGCTGGAGGATGATCTGGAGGCGGCGCTCTCCCGCGTAAAACACCTCCGTCGGAAAGATTCTGCTATTTGGCTCAAGGCATCCGGCGCGTCCTCCTTTGGCGTGGAGCAGCTTCGCCGCTGCGCCGCGCTGATCCGCGCTTATGACCTGGCAGGATTTATTTACTGTGACGACGGTTATACGGAGCCCTTCGCGCTGGAGGCGCGCATTGCCCAAGCCATAGCGGCTCTGGGCTGTTCGGTGGAGTTTTCTCCCTCCAACCGTTTCGGACTGGCGACCGCCAACACGCTGACCGCGGTGCGCTGCGGCGTCCGGCGGGTGCATACCTCGGTGGGCGGCATCTGCTGTGACCGCTCCGCCGCGATGGAGGAGGTGCTACTGTCCCTGAGCACCTTCTACCAGATTGGCGGGCCTCAATTTAGGCAGCTTTCCGGCGACTGCGCGGGCATCCTCGCCGCGTTGGGTCTTCGGGTGCCGGGAGATAAGGCTGTCATCGGAACGGATATTTTCGCGTTTGAGTCTGGAATTCATGCCTTCGGTATTCGTCAGAATCCGGCGCTTTACGAGGTCATCGATCCCGAGACGGTGGGACTGCGGCGGCGGCTGGTGCTCGGAAAGCATTCCGGCCGGGCGGCTGTGCGCAGTAAGCTGGAGGATATGAATTTGCCGCTGCCCGACGATCTCATTGCCATCCTGACCGAGCAGGTGGTTCAACTGGCCACAAGGCAAAAGCGCAGCCTGACGGAGCAGCAATTTCAGACGCTGGCGGCTGCGCTGCTTTCTGAGAGAGGAGATCATGCGGCCGGATGAAGACATTCGATTTTGTGGACTCCACCCTCCGGGATGGTGAGCAGACCGCGGGAGTGGTGTTTTCACCTGAGGAGCAGATGGAGATTGCACGGCTGTTGGATCGCGTTGGAATTCGCTGGATTGAGGCGGGCGTCCCCGCCATGGGATCCGCCGAGCGCGAATTTTTATCCGAGCTCCACAGGGCCGGGCTGTCCGCGCAGTTGATTTCATGGAACCGCATGAGACGCGAAGATGTTGATTTTGCGCTTTCCTGCGGCTTTCGTTATATTCATCTGTCCATTCCGCTGTCGGATATACACATTCAATATAAGTTCCAGAAAGACCGGGCATGGGTTTTAAACCAGATTGAAGATGTGGTGGGGTACGCGGCCTCCTTCGGCGTCAGCGTATTTTTGGGCGGAGAGGATGCGGCGCGGGCAGACCGGGAGTTTTTTTTGCGGGCGGCGGAGACGGCGGAAAAGGCCGGAGCTTCCCGTATCCGCTACGCCGACACCATCGGCTGTATGGACCCATTCCGGGTGCGCGGCGAGATGGAATACCTCTCCGCCCGGTGTCCTCTGCCCATTGAATTTCATGGTCACAACGACTTTGGCCTGGCGGCCGCCAATACCCTTGCGGCCTATAAAGGGGGGGCGGCCTTTGTCAGCGTTACCTCCACCGGAATCGGGGAGCGAGCCGGAAACGCCTGCCTGGAGGAAATCGTAACGGCAATGGAGTGCCTGTACCACTATGACTGTGAACTTCACCCGGAGCATTTGCCCGCGCTGCGGCAGGCGGTATCCAAGGCCGCGAACCGGGAAAACAACGGCAAACATTTTTGTACAAAAATGAATTGAGAAAAACAGCGGATTGGCGACTACTCCGATCTTACCCCGGAGCTGCCAGAGTTGCTTAGGAAAATGTTGCGGTTTACCCAGGAACAGGCCGTAGGGCTAGAACACTTGGCACAGGAGGATGCTTTGGGCGGGCGCGGTGCAGGTGTGCCTCAGCGGGGACTTCAGGGAGGCATCCGAAACGGTGAGGCTGCTGTACGGGCAGACGGGACACTTTGCGAATGAACAGTGGAAGTATGGGAAATGGCCAGTCGGATGAAGCGGGTAAGCCAATTGCTGGTCAAAGAATGTTAAACGCGGATCACAGTGCCTAGCATGGTTGGGATTGAGTCAGGCATTTGGCTTGAAGCCATTGCGGAAGGTGACAGCCTTGACTGGAAGGGGATATCCGCTGATGAAATTACAAAGCGGGTGGTCAGCAAAGTTTCGTCCGGCTCCATTGTCCTGTTTCACAATGCCGCCATTCATACGCCGGAGGCGCTGCCGGGCATCATTGAGGCGCTGCTGAAGGATGGTTATACCTTTGTGCCCATATCGCAGCTCATTTTGACCTGTGACTATATCATCGACCACACGGGCCGTCAGATTGCCGCGACACAGTCCACGGAGACTTGATAGTTAAGATCGGGGAGAATGCGGAATCAGGAAGCATGACTAAACATCGCTGCGTCTTGCTTTCGGGCCAAACAGCCCCAGCGGCTCAAAGATATATAGAACCCTGTTTCAACAAAAAGGACGCTCTGAATTTTCAGAGCGTCCTTTTTGAGTTGCTGGTGTCTTAATAGAAACCGGAGGGTGACTCCGACAGATTGATCATGATATTTTTCTTCTGGGAGTAATGATCCAGCGCCGCCTTATGGGTTTCACGGCCCACGCCTGATTCCTTATACCCGCCGAAGGGTGCGCCCGCCGGAATGGCATTATAGGTGTTGACCCACATTCTGCCTGTTTCGATGCCGCGGCACACGCGGATCGCCCGGTTGATGTCCCGTGTCCAGACCGCGCCGCCGAGACCGTAATCGCTGTCGTTGGCCATGGCGATGACTTCCTCCTCGGTGCGGAACTTAATGACACTGGCCACCGGCCCAAAGATTTCCTCTCTGGCCACGCGCATGTCATTGGTGACATTGCTCAAAAGGGTGGGCTTCATAAAGCAACCCTTTGCCAAATCACCTTCTGCGTACGCCTCACCGCCGCAGGCGATGGTTGCGCCCTCGGTTTTGGCGACGTCCATGTAGCCCAGAATTTTTTTGACCTGCGCGGCATTGACCTGCGCGCCCATCTGGGTGTCAGGCAGCCAGGGCAGACCGACCTTAACTTTCTCAAACGCCTCTACCGCGTCGGAGAGGAAACGGTCATAGATGTCCTCGTGAACAAACACACGGGAACCCGCGCAACAGACCTGCCCCTGATTAAACAGAATGCCCAGCTGCAGTCCGTCCATAGCCATGTCCCACTTGCAGTCGGGGAAGTAGATGTTGGCGCTTTTGCCGCCCAGCTCCAGTGTGGAGGGAATCAGCCGGCCGGCCGCAGCCAGAGCTACATCGCGGCCCACCTCAGTGGATCCGGTGAAGGCCAGCTTGCGGAAGCGCTTGTTTTCCAGCATGTAGTTGCCCGATTTAGAACCCGCGCCGGTGATGACATTCAGCACGCCGGGGGGCAGGAGATCCTCAATCAGCTTCACAAATTCCAGTGTGCTCAGGGGAGTGGAGCTGGAGGTTTTCAGCACGATGCAGTTGCCTGCCGCCAGCGCAGGAGCAAGCTTCCACGCCACCATCAGGAACGGGAAGTTCCAGGGGACAATCTGACCCACAACGCCGAGGGGCTCACGGAGAATCAGGCTCATGGTGTTGCCGTTGAGCAGGGTGGCGGAGCCCTCATCTGCGCGGATGGAGGCCGCGAAATAACGGAAGTGATCCGCCGAGTAGGGGATATCAATATTACTGGTCTCGCGGATGGGTTTGCCGTTGTCCATGGTCTCGACCAAAGCCAGGTGTGCTGCGTTCTGGTCAATTCTGTCCGCAATTTTCAGCAAAATATCCGCACGGGCGGCGACATCCGTCTCCTTCCACGCGGGAAAAGCAGCCCAAGCGGCATCCAGCGCGGAATCCACGTCCTCACGGGTGGCTTCGGCGCATACGGCCAGCAGTTCCCCGGTGGCGGGGCAGTGGGTTTCAAAGGTGGCGCCGTCGGATGCGGAAACCCACTTCCCGCCGATGTAAAGTCCATATGTATGATCAAGTTTCAATTCCATGTCAATTCCTCCTGTCGGTTTGCTTTGACTCTGAAAGCAACTACATTATATCGAACGCCTTGTATTCTGTCTTGTTCCATCAGCCAAAAACAATGGCTGCGGTTGTTATATTTCACAAAGTAAAATCAATAATGTGTTATTTTTTTAACACAATAAAACATGGAAAAATTCTCGTGTTCTTGTACAAAGCAAACAAAAATGCCCGGGTTCGATACAAAAAACGCTGCATTTCAGTGTTCCAGCAATGCCCTTCGCTGCTCTTGTGTTCCGAAGGACTCGATTTCCATCAAGAGAAATCCGCACAGCAAATTCAGCGCCATCCGTTCCTCCTCAAAGGGGAGTTCAAACAGATCGCCGATGCGTGTCAGACGGTATTGCAGGGTATTTTTGTGGATGGAAAGCCGCTCGGCGGTGATATCCCTGTTATGCATGGCCATGCTGTAAGCCCGCAGGGTCTTGTAATATTCGGTTCCGTGGACGGTATCATATTCCCGGATGTCATGCAGGACAGGGTGCACAAAGGTTCTGGCCTGCTCGGTTTCCAGAACCGCCAAAAAAATCGGGGTAGGCATATAATCCATGAAAACCGCCCGCTCCTTTTGATCCATGGCCATGGTGATTTTGGCGGTGAGAAAAGCCTGCCGGTAGCTAATATAGAGGTCGTTCATGTCAAAGAAGCGGTTGCTCAGGGCGGATTTCATCTCATGCCCCTCAAAAAAATCAAAGAGTTTTCCTACAAAGTTAGTCATTTCCGGACGCAGACTCTGGGCGCCCCGTGCCGACTTCACCTCGCCAAAGAGCGTGACAATGGTGTTCTGAAAAACAATCGCAATCACATTGCGGTACATCTGATTTAATTGAGAAACGGCAAACTCCGCGAAAGCCTTCTGGGAGGCCTGCTGGCCCACAGGTGTCACCAGAACCGCGTATTCCGGCGTCAAAGCCAGAGTTAACGCTTCAGAGGCGAGGCGTTTCAGATGGGGCGGCGTTTTGGGATCAAGCATGGCCTCCAGCTTCGTGGTGATGGCAAGATTCCAGTTGCTCATCCCCTTGATGCGGCTTTCCAGCTTCAGATTTGCCGCATTCAGGATCAACTCCACGATTTTAAAATCATCGTCCTTCAAGGGACGCTTTCCGAGAAAAATCATCACATGCCCGCTGACCTGATTGTCTGTAACCAGTTCGCCGAAAATTCTGGGCATGTCTTTGCACGGGCCGGTATTTGCGTAAAACGGTTCGTAAAAGTCCGCCTTTCCAGACAGAAATTCGTCCAGAATAGCCCACACCCGTTCACGGTTTAACTGCTTTTTTTCGAAGATATAATCCCATTCCCGCTCCCCGATGACCTCGTTGGGATACATAGCCGTGACCTGAAAATACTGATCTGTCATCAGCACCGGGCTTTGAAACAGCGTATAGGCCGCTTTCGCCACGCCCTCCAGCCCTTGCCCTGTCACGGCCTGAAACAGCAGATAGTAGGCTTGGCTCAGCCGCCCCTTCGGATACCGCGCGGGCATGGCAGCACTCCCTCTCTCTCAGGAAATTTTGCATCTCATACATAGACTAGTATACCATGCTTTTGACAATTTTGTCATCAAAACCTTTGGACAGCCTGTGTGCCTCGTGGGAAACTGAAGGGAAATGGATTTGTAACCTCCGGATCAACCTGGTCGTTTAAGCCGTGTCAGATAATTTCCTCAATACGCTCCTGAATCGCTGAGATTGGGGCTGTCGGTTCATAGCGGGCCACCACATTACCGCTGCGGTCAAGGAGAAATTTTGTGAAATTCCACTTGATGTCGTCGGTGTTCTGATAGCCAGGGTTCATAGAGGAAAGAATTTCATCCATGCGCTTTCCCATGGCATTGTTGAGATCAAAACCCTGGAAGGGAGCCTGCTCGGTCAGAAATTGATACAGCGGAAGGGCGGTTGGGCCGAGCACATCAATTTTTGCAAATTGCTCAAACGAAATGTTGTAACGGCTGGTGCAGAAATTATGGATTTCCTCATTGCTGCCAGGCGCTTGGTTCCCGAACTGATTGCAGGGGAAATCCATAATTTCAAAACCTCTGTCCTGGTATGTCTCATAGAGATTCTGAAGCTCATCGTATTGCGGCGTAAATCCGCAGCCGGTTGCGGTATTGACAATCAGAAGAACCTTTTTGTCATAGTGGCTGAGAGGCACCTCGCTTCCACCCTGATCCAGCACGGTAAAATCAAACACATTCATTGGAATACCTCCATCAATCAATTAATAGTAACCATAAATATTTTTCACAATCATATTGTATAAAATTAAAATAGAAATGTCAAGCGTCTTTTTTACATTTTTGTGCATGGCGTCCTGTGGCATTTAGCAAAGCGTGGCTTGAAGACAAACAGAAGACCGCCCATATGGGCGGTCTTCTGTTTGTCTTCATAATAAATGATTCGCTGAGCGCTGATGCACGCGGGTCATACCAAGTCAATCACTTGAGGAACGGAGCGATGATGAGAGAGATGGTGCCCATGACTTTAATCAGAGCGTTCAGAGAGGGGCCGGCGGTGTCCTTAAACGGATCGCCTACAGTATCGCCCACAACAGCGGCCTTATGGGCATCACTGCCCTTACCGCCGTGCTTGCCGCCCTCGATATACTTTTTCGCGTTATCCCAAGCGCCGCCGGCGTTGGCCATATAGACGGCCATTAAGAAGCCCGTAACGGTGCCGCCTGCCAGCATGCCGCCCAGCGCCAGCTTGCCCAGGCCGAACCCAACCAGAACGGGGACGCCTACAGCAAGCAGTCCAGGGGCAATCATCTGCCGAATGGCGGCTTTGGTGGAAATGTCAACGCAGGCCGCGTAATCGGGCTTTGCCGTTCCTTCCATCAGGCCAGGAATGTCCCGGAATTGACGGCGGACTTCCTCAATCATCTTCATGGCCGCGTTACCGACGGATTCCATGGCGAAAGCGGAAAAGAGGAAGGGCAGACCGCCGCCGATGAACACGCCGATGATGGTTTTAGGCACCAAAATATCAATGGCATCAATGCCCGCGCTGCTGGCATAGGCATTAAACAGCACGACAGCGGTCAAAGCCGCTGAGCCGATGGCGAAGCCCTTTGCCACGGCGGCGGTGGTGTTGCCCACGGAGTCAAGCTTGTCTGTGGTCTTGCGGACGGAGGCGTCCAGACCGGCCATTTCGGCAATGCCTCCGGCGTTGTCCGCCACAGGACCGAAGGAGTCGATGGCGACGATCATGCCTGCCGTGGAGAGCATGGCCATCGCGGCGATGGCGATACCGTAGACATCCGCCGCGGTATAAGAGGCCATAATAGCGATACAGATGGTGATCAGGGGCAGTGCGGTGCTCTTCATACCCACGGACAGGCCGGCAATCAGGTTGGTTGCCGCGCCGGTGAGGCTGGACTCCGCGATGTGCTGTGTGGGCTTGTAGCTATGAGAGGTATAATACTCAGTGATCAGACCGATGACAATATTCACGACCAGTCCGCAGACCACGGAGATGAACACCCGCATCGGGGTGATGGTAATGTCGCTTGTAATGCCGCTGTAATGGTACTCAGCCGGGAGCAGCGCGTAAACCGCGACCAGAGCACCCACAGCCGTCAGGATGTTGGTGCCCCAAAGCCCCTTATTCAGGGCGAACTGGGGATTGGCGTTCTCACCGGTTCTCACAAGGAAGCTGGAGAGCATGGAGGCCAGAATACCGATGACCCCGATGGCAATAAACAGATAAACGCCGTTTGAATGGGCGCCGAATACCTTGTTGCCGATGAGCAGGCCCGCGACGGCAGTGGCGGCGTAGGACTCAAACAGGTCCGCGCCCATACCAGCGGTGTCGCCCACGTTATCGCCCACGTTGTCGGCGATGACGGCGGGGTTGCGGGGGTCATCCTCGGGAATGCCGGCCTCGACCTTACCCACCAGATCCGCGCCCACATCGGCGGCCTTGGTGAAGATTCCGCCGCCGACACGGGCGAACAGGGCAATGGCGCTGGCGCCAAAGGCGAAGGAATCAATGGTTTCGGCGTCTCCAAAGATTAAAAACAGGGCGGATACGCCCAGCAGTCCCAGACCGGCCACAGAGAAGCCCATGACCGCGCCCGCCCGGAAGGAGACACCCAGTGCCTTATTCAGGCTGGTGCGGGCAGCCTCCGTGGTGCGGCAGTTTGCCCGGGTGGTGATGGACATACCAATGTATCCCGCGATGCCGGAGGATACCGCGCCCACCAGGAAAGCGACCGCGCCCTCCCATGTTTTAATGACAAACAGAATTGCGAAAATGGCGACAACAAAAGGAATGAGCGTTTTGTACTGGCGGTTTAAATAAGCCATCGCGCCTTCCTGAATCGCGGATGAGATTTCCTGCATTTTGCTGTTGCCGGGGTTTTCTTTCAGAACATTTTGTGCGAAAAAAATGGCCGCAATCAGGCCCAGAAGACCTGCGGCGATACCCCAAACTGGCATTGACAATTTGTTTTCCTCCCCATGTTTGTTTTGCGCGGTATCTGTGCTGTCCCGTAAACGCAACGTATGTCATGAAGCAGGAGCGCACCTTTGCCCGTTTGGGCGAAACCCTCATCCGCCCGGCGCAGAGATGCAAGGAGCAGCAAATTTCACGCATTGAAGATAATAGCACAATTTGCCGCTAAATGCAATTACAAATTACAGCGCATTGACTATATTCATGGAGGGGGATCAAAGGGGTGCGTTCCGCCCCGCGCAGTTGAACCGTGGGTCACAGCCGGTCTGCGACGAAAAAAACCAGACACAGGACCATGACTGTCCCCGAACCTGTCAGCGCAACGCCAGCGCCCAGCAGGAGCACTGTTCCCAGCGGAGCCAGTCTGGAGTGGAACTTTGCCGCCGCCGCAAAGCAGGCAAGCCCGGCCAGCGCGCACAGCAGAAACGCGGTGATGTAAGCATCCATGAACATGCTCCTCTCGATGTTGCGGACTGTATTGACCTGTTCCGGCGGGGATTAAAACAAGTCCGCGTCCGGCGTATACCGCAGCCCCTGCTCCTCGGCCACCAGCCGGTTGGTCAGGCTGCCTTGATAGACATTCAGGCCGCGCCGGAGCGCGCAGTCCCCGCTCATGGCCTTCTCCGCTCCAAGCTCTGCGATCCGCAGGGCATAGGGCAGCGTGGCGTTGGTGAGGGCGAAGGTGGAGGTGCGGGGCACCGCGCCCGGCATATTCGCCACGGCGTAATGGGTCACACCGTGGCGTACAAACGTGGGATTTTCGTGGGTAGTGGTGTGGTCAATGGTTTCCACAATGCCGCCCTGGTCAATGGCCACATCCATGATGACTGTTCCCGGGCGCATACCCCAGACCATCTCCTCGGTCACCAGCTTGGGTGCCTTGCCACCAGGAATCAGAACCGCGCCGATGACCAGATCCGCTTGCTCCACTACCCGGGCGATGTTGAAGGGATTGGACATGAGAGTGACGATGCGCCCGCCGAACAGGTCATCCAGATATGCGAGCCTTGGGATGTTGATGTCCAGCACCGTCACCTGCGCCCCCATGCCGATGGCCATTTTAATGGCGTTGGCGCCTACGGTGCCGCCGCCGATCACCGCGACTCGGGCCGGTTCCACCCCCGGCATGCCGCATAGGAGCATCCCCCGGCCGCCCTGGGTCTTTTCCAGCAGATGAGCGCCCACCTGAACCGCCATACGCCCCGCCACCTCGCTGGTGGGATAGAGCAGAGGCAGCATTCCGTTGTCCTGCTGTACGGTCTCGTAGGCGATGCCGATCACCTTTTTTTCCAGCAAGGCGCGTGTCAGGGCCGGGTTGGGCGCCAAATGCAGGTAGGTAAACACAATCTGATGCTCCCGCATCAGGTCTAGCTCCATGAGTATCGGTTCCTTGACCTTGATGATCAGTTCCGCGATATTGTAGATATCCCGGGCGGTTTTCAGGATTTTAGCTCCCTCCCGCTCAAAATCAAGATCGGAAAATCCGCTGCCCACACCGGCCTGGGTCTCAATATAAACCTTATGCCCCGCCCGCACAAAGGCATCCACCCCCGCAGGGGTAATCGCCACCCGGTCTTCCTGTTCCTTGACTTCCTTAGGTACGCCGATCAGCATCGTTCTGACCCTCCTCAAGATCGTTTCGTTACGAACCGAGCGCCGCGACGCGGCGGGACGAAAGTGGGCCGGGTTATCCCGGTCTGCGCAGCAGCCGGATATCCTGCCCGAAAAACGGAAGCACCCGATATTCCCCCTCCAGGCGCGACGCGATCTGGGGGGTATATTTTTTCCGAACCTCATCCATGGAGAGGTTGGAGGAAATCACGGTTCGCTTCCCAGCCAGAAGGCGGCTGTTAACCAGCTGATAAAGTGCCGACTGCACAAAGGGTGTGGTGAGCTCCGCGCCCAGGTCGTCCAAAATCAGCAGGTCACAGTTGAGATAGCGGTGAGTCTCGTCCCTGGCGTCCCGCGCCGCCTCGGTGTCCCGGGCAAATTTCTGGGACTCAAAGGCGGAGAAGATATTTCCCGCCGTGTCGTACACCACGGAATACCCCTGCTCCGACACCATCCGGGCGATGCAGGCGGATAAAAAGGTTTTTCCCAGGCCCGTGGAGCCGGTTAAAAACAGATTCGCAAAGGGAAAACTGCCGAACCGCCGGGCATACTCCCGGCAAAAATCGCTCACCAGCTTCATGTTCTGCCGGGGAGATTTCCCGATGGCGGGATCATAGGCGTCGGGGTACCACTCCAGTGAAAACCGCTCGAAGGATTGCTCTCCCAGATCCAGCAGCTTGGACAGCTCTCGGATCTGCTCCTCGGCGCAAAGCTTTTTCAGGCAGCCGCAGAGCTCACCGTTTTTTCGCCCGGTATCCCCGCACCTCAGGCAGTCGGGCTTGTCATCCAGAATGTCAGGCGGATAGCCCGCCTGCTCCAGTAGCTGCGCCCGCTCGGACTGAAGCCGCCCGTTCTCGGCACGGATAGCGTTTAAGTGTCCCTCGGGGTTGCCCTGGGACGACAGGGCGGCGCGGGCAATCCGCACCAGGGTTTTCCGAAGAGCACCGTCCAGCTCCGCCAGACGGGGCAGCTTACGGTAAAGCTCCTCCCGCCGCGCGGCAAGCTCCCGCTCCCGCTGCCTCCGGCGGGACTCCAGCCGGGCCGATGCCCTCCGGATTACAGTTGCGTCATAGGACATTTACCGCGCCTCCTGGTTTCGCATAAATTGCTCCAGCCAGTCCGCGTCCTGACGCAGGGCGCTGGCCGTGCTGGCCTGCTTTTCCACGTCCTGGGCTCGTTTGCGCTCGGAATCTCCGGCCTCGACTTGAGCCACGGTATGTAAGCCCTTTTCATGCCACCGCTTCAAAATGGAATTCATATAGCTCCAGTTCAGAGACTGCTTTTTCATAATGGTGCGCTCATACGCAAGGCGCACCGCGTCGTCGCCAAAGCCCATCTCCACCCAGGAAGCAAGATAGTCCCGCTCCCGGTCGATGGGCGGACGTCCCGTAATCTGCAGGACGGGCAGAAGGCTTCCCTCGCGGGTGCGCAGAAACGCCTGGCGCTTTAAATATTCCTCCGCCGCTTCGGCGGAGTCGACGCCTTTTTCACGCCAGCGCTCCGCCTCTTTTTTAATCTGGGGAAGGCGCGGGCGGCGGCCCTCTCCGTATTTGCGCTCCGTCTCCTCCACGCACCAGCTGACCAGAATCATGACAACCTCTGCGGGAAGGGCGTAATAGTCGTAAATCAGGTAGAGGGTTTTTAAATCTGCCGGCGACAGAAATTTTCCCAGCCGCCGTTCTACCTCCGGCACCAGCATGGCAAAGGGGGAGGTTCCCTCCAGCTCCCGCGCCAAATCCGCGGAGGTATATTCGGGGGGCTCCTCCAGCGCGGGACGGGATGGGGGCGGTTCGGGGGCAGCCTCGCCGGAGATCAGCTCCAGCCGCGTCAGAGCGTCTCCGGCCGCGTCCAGCCGCTCCGCCGTCCACCGCAGCAGCTTGCGGGTTCCCTCACGGTTCTCGCCCCGCAGCAGCGCCAGATACAGCAGAGCGGCGTCTCCCGCTCCGTGTTTGATCAGCCGGTCCGCGGCCTCCGCGGTCATCGCGACAATGCCGCCGGGCAAACAGGTATTCGCTGGCATGGTTTCTTCTCCTTCGCAGACGATGTAGGCCATTTCTCGTTTGCTTTATTTTACACGAAAACCTGTGCGTTGTCTAATGAAAATAATCGTGATTTGATCCTTTTCGGTGCCCGGTTCACTCCGCTCAGAGCGCCGGAGTGTTTTCGCGGGCGGTTTAAAGCGCCGCGTCCGGATGCTCCGAATCGGAAAAGATGGTGACTCTGTTTTTCCCGTTGTGCTTTGAGCGGTACATTGCGATATCCGCGCTGACGACCAGATCCTGCACCGGCGCGGTGCCCTCCACGATTCCGATGCTGAGTGACGCGCTGAGATGATCTCCGTACTGGGAAAAATCATAATGATCCACGCTGATTCTGATGGCCTCCGCCAGCTGATAGGCCTTGTCCATGTCCGTATTCTCCAGAATCACGACGTATTCATCTCCGCCGAAGCGGACCGCCTTGGCTCCGCTTCCGATCTTCTCCTTGATACACCGGGCAACCGCCTTGAGCACCTCGTCTCCGGCATAATGGCCGTAGAGGTCGTTGATGGATTTAAAGTCATCAAGATCAATAAACAGCAGGGTGAACATCATCCCATTCGGTTCTGCCTGACCGATGGTGTAATAGTTGTCCATAAAATATTGTTTGCTGTAAAGCCCTGTGAGCTGATCCATAACGGATTTTTCAATCAGCATGTCCTTTTCCGCCTGAAGCTGCCGCTTTTTTGCTGTAATGTCGGTCAGCGTCATCAATTTGGCCGAATCCGGGCGGTCAGCGTCAATGGGATATTGGGTCATCAGAAGAGTGTGTTCCTCGTCCCCGGCTCTGATGGTTGTCTCATGCTGCTTATAGTTGACGTCGAACTGGTATTCGTCGATATAACGCGTGACGATGTCGCCTGTTTCTATGCTGCTGTTTCGCAGTATTTCCTTGGCCACCCGGTTGATGCTCATAATTCTGAGACTTTTATGGAGGATGATCACGCCGTCGCTGGAGTTTAGAAACAGCTTCTGGTAAATATATTTGGTCTGCAGGTTAAAAAGCCTGTGTCGCATGATGGAAATAAACAGGAACGAAACAAAAATGAATATGGCAAAATACATCAGGGAGAGCTTTATGTTGATATGAAACAGGGATGGCAGGATATATTCGGAGAAGACGCTGATGACAAGTGCCAGTCCGATTCCGGCGCATATGTAGTTGATTTGCACCTTGAGACGGGGATCTGTCACGCGCCGGTACCGCATTGCGATCAAAAGCAGGGCATATAAAGCCGGAACACTGAAGATGAAGCTCATCAGCGGCGCCACAGGCAGTTCGTCCATCCGCCAGAAGGTTGGATCGGAATAATCAATGGGAAACAGGTATCTGCTTAAAATCGTGAGTGTGTTTAAGGCGACAATGCTGTAAAATACCCAATCAAGCTTTTTCTTCAAAAGCCGATAGACGAACTGCAGAAAGAAAATGGCGAGATTGAGCATGCTGATCCAGTAGACGGTCTTTAAAATCAGGTCGGACAAAGAGCTGCCGCTATAGATAGAGCTTGCGCTCAACAGCATCCACACCAGAATCACGCTTAAAAAGGCCAGAAAGGACTCGTTTATTTTGTCATGGCTTTTATTTAAATAAACATAGCTCCAGATAAACACCATGCTTGCATACATCATGGCAACCAACAAAAATTGCAGCAAGGCCAGCCCCCCATGTCCAGGCATCGTTTGAACCACCCTGAATGACCCGGATAACGGCGCTTACCTGTCCCGCACCGGGGCCAGGGCCAGACCGAACCGATTCATTCGTGTAACAGAATATTAAGAATTTTAAACTCAGGATGCCTACTTGTATATTATATTCGAATCTTTCCTTTATTGCAATGAAATGTGTGTTTTTTGAATTATTGTGGTAAATATTGATATATTATGGGGAATAACGCCGCGTTATCATGACAATGGGGACAGCCTGGCCCAATCCCGCGTGCTGGAGATATGCGCGGCGGCTGTGTCCTCCCCGACGCCGAAGGGAGAAGCGCACAGCGCCGCGCCGGTGGGATGGGGGTCACTACATTTGCTCCAGCGCTCTGCGGATATCCCCGGCGATTTCGGTGGATTCCTGCGACAGATTGACGTACAGCTCCCGGAGCCAGGGATCGGTTACTTCCTCGGCCGCGGCTATGTAATCGGAGGCGTCCCGCTGCTCGGAAATAAAGCAGCTGCGCAGCATGCCCAGATAACTGCTGAAGGCGGGCGCCGTGATGCGCTCCGCGGGAAAATAGGTTACGCCCGTGATGAGGAAATACGCGGTGGAAATCTGCTTTGCCTGCTGCTTCCGCTGGGCGGCCAGACTGGAAAACAGCTTTTTCGGGCCGCTGGAGGAGCGGTGGGAAAGCAGTTGATAGCAGCGCCAGCTCTGCAAGGCGCGGAGAATAAAATTCTGCATCTGACTGCCGTGAACAGCGGACGCCCGGCCCAGATACGGCACGTCGTCGGTCTGAGGAAAATCACTGCCGGTGGGCGACAGCGCCTGCTCACTCTGGGGATACAAAGCGGGTTGGGAAACGCCGCCGAAGCTGGCGGAGACTCCGGTGCCGGACTGAGCCGGCATAGGCACTGTAAAACCCGCCGGTATGGCTGCGGCGCTGGGATTATATGTTTCAGGCAGGCATTCCATCCCCTCCTCACGGGGTTTCAGGGCAATGGGGCTGGAGGGAGTATCCTCCGGCATGACACGCCGCCAGACCCGTTCGAAAATATCCCGGTCACTGCCGCACATCCCAGGGCCGTTTCCCGGGCGGGGCATGTTTTCATATTCCATAAGGTAGCCCTCCAAATAAAATAATGCTCGCAGTCCATACTATGCCGGGAAGAATCAATTGCCAACACAGCCCGGCGCGCCGCATTCCGAAACAAAGAGCATTTCCGTCGGTTTTTGTTGAGGGCCAACACCGCCGCTATTGTGCGCTGGGTAAATTTGTAGTAAAATAAGGCTGCGTATTGAGAGTGCGTTCAGGGCCGCGGCAAAACCGTGGAATCAGTTTATGGTTATTTATTAGGAGAACGATGATGTTAGAAATTAAAAACTTGTCTTTTCGGGTGGAGGATGAAAACGGCGAAACTGACATTTTAAAAAATTTATCCCTCACCATCGCGGATCACAAATTCGTGGTGATAACCGGGCCTAACGGCGGCGGAAAAACCACCCTGGCAAAGGCCGTTATGGGCATTACCGCCCCTACCGGAGGCACTATTTTGTGGAATGGAACCGATATCACCCATATGCCCGTGACCGAACGTGCCCGTCTGGGCGTGAGCTATGGGTTTCAGCAGCCTCCCCGCTTCAAGGGAATCAAGGTGCGGGACCTGCTGGAGCTGGCATCAGGCAACGAGGCGCTGTCACACGAGGAGGGGTGCCAGTATCTCACCAGGGTTGGCCTTTGCGCCAACGACTACATTGACCGCGAGGTGGACGCCTCCCTTTCCGGGGGAGAGCTGAAGCGCATTGAAATCGCCACCATTCTCGCCCGCAAAACAGGGCTCATGATTTTTGACGAACCGGAGGCGGGGATTGACCTGTGGTCCTTTGCCAAGCTGACGGATACATTCAGGCGGCTGCAGGAAAACCGGAGATCCACGCTGCTGATTATCTCCCATCAGGAGCGCATCATTGATCTGGCGGACGAGATTGTTATGATTTCCGACGGCTCGGTGGCGCAGCACGGCCCGAAGGATGAGATTTTTCCGAAAATTTTAGCCAACACCGTAACCGGCTGCACCTATATGAGAGAGGGGGATGTACAATGAGCGAGTCCCGCAATATGGTGGATTCCGAGCTGCTGTTTCAAATTGCAAACATGAAGGAGACCCCCAAGGGGGCCTACAACATCCGCAAAAACAGCCAGCTGGACGGACGGCAAAGCAGCCGCAACATTGAAATTTCCACCAAAACCGATCGCTCCGGCATCGATATCCGCATCAAGCCGGGTACGAAGGGCGAATCGGTGCATATACCTGTTATCATTACGGAAAGCGGAGTTGAGGAACTGGTTTACAACGACTTTTTCGTGGGCGAGGGCGCGGACGTGGATATCATCGCGGGCTGCGGCATTCATAATGACGGGCATCAACGCTCCCAGCACGACGGGGTGCATACCTTTTATGTCGGTAAAAATGCCAAAGTCCGCTACAGTGAGAAGCACTACGGAGAGGGCGAAGGCACCGGGGAGCGGATTATGAATCCCCAGACGATTGTTTACCTGGAAGAGGGCGCTTCCATCCAGATGGACACCACACAGATCCGTGGCGTGGATTCCACGGCACGCTATACCAAAGTGCAGGCGGGAAAAAATGCCGACGTGGTCATTACCGAGAAGCTTTTGACCCACGGGGAGCAGTTTGCCGAATCAAAGATGGAAATTTTGTTGAACGGGGAAGGCTCCAAGGCGCAAATTGTCTCCCGATCCGTGGCGCAGGATCAGTCCAAACAGGTTTTCTATCCTCAAGTGGAGGGCAACGCGGCCTGCTTCGGACATGTCCAGTGCGACGCGATTCTGATGGGCCGCGCCAAAATTACGGCAATTCCGGCCATCTCCGCCAACGATATGGACGCGCAGCTGATCCACGAGGCAGCCATCGGGCGGATTGCGGGCGACCAGATTATAAAGCTTATGACTCTGGGCTTGACGGAAGAGGAAGCGGAGGAGAAAATTTTAAATGGATTTCTGCAATAATAAAGAAGCGTTTTATCAAGACGCGCTCAGGCGGGTGAACCATCCGGGGCAGTTTTCCGCCTATTCGGGTATCACCGTGACCCGCCTGGACGAGCGGTATGCCGAGGGAGTATTGGATGTCACCGACAAAAACCTCAACCCCCACGGCATTGTTCACGGCGGATGCCTTTGTACCCTGGCGGATACGGTGGCGGGAATGGCCGTGGTCACCTGCGGCTACAAATGCGTGACCATGGATTCCACCATGAGCTTTCTGCGCCCCGCCACCAGCAGCCGCATTTTTTGCGTTTCCCGCGCGAAAAAAGTGGGCAAAACAGTGTGTGTGTTCGAAGCGGAGCTGAGTGATCCGGAGGGCAAGCTGATTGCCTGTGGCACGTATACCTTTTACGTACTGGGGCCTCTGGAGCTCGAGAAGTTTTCCCAATCCTGAGCAATATAAAAGGCGCGCCTCTCAGGGCGCGCCTTGCGGATTGATCGGACGGAATCGTCGGTTTTATCATTCATCCCAGTCGGCGTAATCGTCATACTCCGAGGGATCGGAGAAGCTGTAGGCACAGCGCTTTTCGGCAATCTTGCCGCGGACGCGGTCAATGAGCCGGATGATTTGCTCCCAATAAGTGATGATGGCGAAGGTTACGGCAGCTGCCGCGGATAAAATCATAAGCACCTGCAGGAAAGCACGGACATACTTCAATTTCTGTCGCCTCCTTGTGATTGGATAGGTTCAATTTCCTGTATAGACAGGAAGTCGGGGCTTTTCTGTATTTTACACGATTCAGAGCAAAAATACAATGACTTTGGCAAAGAATTTCCGCGGCATATTGAATTTGCGGGCAGTATAAGATACAATGGTACGGAATAGACATATGCGGCCGTGGGTCGTAGGCGCGCGGCAAGCGGTTTCGCCGGACGCCCGCCGGAACATGGGATGCTTCGGAGCGCTCATTTGTGCGTTGGGCCGCATATCGCTGACATCCGGCGGGATGGAGTCCTGTCCTGCGGACGCGAACCGGAAAGGAAGTGGCATCATGAAGATTCAAACCGAAAAAGGCATGATCCGCATTAATAGCGAGGTGATCTCCAATATTACCGGCGCGGTAGCCACCAGCTGCTACGGCGTCAAGGGTATGGCCGTGCGGTCCAAGACCGACGGACTGGTTCATCTGCTTCGGCGGGAATCCATGGCCAAAGGGGTTAAAGTGCATTACCATGAGGATGCCGTCGTTTCCATTGAACTGCATATTATGGTGGACAATGGGGTCAATCTAACAGCTGTCAGCCGCTCTATCATGAGCGAGGTGAGATATCACGTCAGCCGGCTTACCGGCGCGGAAGTTCGCCGTGTGGATGTCTGCGTTGACTCAATGCTGATCGGTTAAGAAAGGAAACGCAGTGATATGATAGCAACCATAGACGGAACCCGGTTTCAGCGCATGGTCATCCATGGCGCGGCGTGCATCAATTTGCGCAAACAAATGATTAATGAGCTGAATGTTTTTCCGGTGCCTGACGGAGATACCGGTACCAATATGAGTCTTACCATGGGAACCGCCGCGGCTGAGATGAAGAAGAAAACCGCGAATACCATCGCGGAGGCGTCCTCCATAAACGCGTCCGCCCTTCTGCGGGGCGCACGGGGAAACTCAGGTGTCATTCTCTCCCTGCTGTTCCGGGGCTTTGCCAAGGCGATGAAGGAGCTGGATACCGCCGACGGGGCGGCGCTGGCGGGTGCGCTGAGCGAGGGCGTCTCCGCCGCGTACAAGGCTGTAATGAAACCGGCGGAGGGGACGATCCTGACCGTGTCCCGCCTGGCGGCGAACCGCGCGGTGGAGGCCGCGGCGGAGCAAAACAAGGTGGAGTTTGTGCTGGAGGAGGCCATCCACGCGGGGGAAAACGCCCTGGCCGATACCATCAACCAGAACCCGGTGCTGAAAAAGGCCGGCGTGGTGGACGCGGGGGGAAAAGGATTTCTGGTGATCCTGCAGGGCATGCTGGATTGCCTCCAGGGTAAGCCTCTGCCCGAAACGCCGGAGGAGACGGCCGCGGTCAGAGAGAAGGCGGATTTCGGAAGCTTTCAGACGCAGGACATCACCTTCGGTTACTGTACGGAGTTCATTTGCTCCCGGGACGCGCAAAAGGACCCGGAGCTGCTGCGGCGCTTTTTGAACCAGCTGGGAGATTCCCTTGTTCTGGTGGACGATGACGATATCATTAAGGTGCACGTACACACCAATCATCCTGGAAAAGTGCTGGAGGAAGCGCTGACCTATGGGGCGCTGCTGACCATCAAGATTGAGAATATGCGGGAGCAGCACACGGAGATTTTAGACGAAATCAAGGAGAGCGCGCCATCCTCCGGCGAGGAAACCCACCGCGTCGCCCCCGCGGAAAAGCCCATCGGCGTCGTGGCGGTCTGTGCCGGGGACGGTCTTGCCGCCATATTCCGTGATTTGGGCGCCGACGGCGTCATCAGCGGGGGACAGACCATGAATCCCTCCACGGAGGATATTCTCAGGGAAATCGAAAACACTCCCGCGGAGACTGTGTTCGTCCTGCCCAATAATAAGAATATTATTATGGCGGCACAGCAGTGCATCAGCCTCTCCACGGAGAAAAAGGTCTTGGTTCTGCCCACCAAAACCATTCCCCAGGGCATTGCCGCCCTTCTGGCGCTGGAGCCGGAAGCTGGCGCGGAAGAAAATTTTTCTGCCATGGAGTCAGCCAGCGCCAAGGTTCATACCGCTGAAATTACCTACGCTGCCCGCAATTCCGATTTTGACGGTTTTACCATCCGCGAGGGCGATTATATGGCCCTGCTGGAACACCAACTATTCGGCACTGACCGGGATATCGACGTGCTGCTCAATCAGCTGGCACAGAGCGAGACCTACCGGGGGGCTGATTTTATCAATATTTTTTACGGCAGCGATGTGACCGAAGCGCAAGCGCAATCCGTGCAGGAGCGGTTCAAGGCGGCCTGTCCCCAGGCGGAGATCACGCTGCTGGCAGGCGGCCAGCCGGTGTATTACTACATGATTTCCGCCGAATAGGAGGTAGCCCAATTCATTGCCCTTGAAGCGACCTTCCGGCGCGATTACGCGCGCCCTTGACAAAAAACACTTGCAATTTCTCTTTGACCAAGGTATAATCCATGTAATCATATTGTTTGAGGTGCCCTATGAACCGAATTACCCTCAAAACTTCATCCTTTTTCTTTACCTATCGCTGGACTCGATTTATCGGGGCTGGCTATTTTAGCATGGAGAAATCGGATGAATGCTGTGAGTGTCAATAACGGAAAAGGGTTATTTTCTGTTCATGTTGAGAAGCTCATTGATGTTCATCATCAATGAGCTTCTTTTTATTATTTTTTATTCAGAAAGGAACAAAATAGTATGGTAGTCGTGATGAAGCCCAAGACGGAGGAGATTCATATTCAGGCGCTGGTGGCCCATCTGGAGGCGCTGGGGGTAAGCGTGAGCATTACTAACGGAATCGGATGCTCCATTCTAGGACTGGTGGGAGACACCACCAATCTTGATATGGATAAAATTTCAATCAATCCCTATGTAGAGCGGGTGATGCGGGTGCAAGAGGCATATAAAAAAGCAAACCGGAAGTTCCATCCTCAGGATACCGTGGTGGAAGTGGCTGGAGCGAAAATCGGCGGGGGCCATTTTGCCGTTATGGCAGGTCCCTGCTCCGTGGAAACTAAGGAGCAGATCGTTGAGGTGGCCGAAGCGGTTCAGGCCTCCGGCGCCAAGCTTCTGCGGGGCGGCGCGTTTAAGCCCAGAACCTCCCCTTATTCCTTCCAGGGAATGGGCGTTGACGGCCTTGACCTGATGCTGGAGGCCAAGGCAAAGACCGGCCTGCCTGTCGTATCCGAGATTATGTCCCCCAAGCTGGTGGAAATTTTTGAGGAAAAAGTAGATGTGGTGCAGATTGGCGCCCGGAACATGCAGAATTTCGACCTGCTCAAGGAGGTCGGAAAGATGTCGAAGCCCATCCTGCTCAAGCGCGGACTGGCAAACAGCTACGAGGAGTGGATTATGTCCGCCGAATATATCATGTCCGAGGGCAATGAGAATGTAATCCTCTGCGAGCGCGGTATCCGAACCTTTGAAACCTACACCCGCAATACGCTGGACATTTCGGCCATCCCCGCTGTCAAGAGGATGAGCCACCTGCCTATCATTGTGGATCCCTCCCACGCGGCGGGCATGAGCTGGATGGTGGAACCTCTTGCCCTGGCGGCCATTACAGCAGGAGCCGACGGTCTGATCATTGAGGTTCACAACAATCCCGCCTGCGCCAAGTGCGACGGACAGCAGTCTCTGACTCCCGCACAGTTTGACGGTTTGATGAAGAAGGCCGCGGCTTTGGTTGACCTGGCTGGGAAAACCATGTAAAATGATCGTGAGACAGAAATGAGGTGTTCCCATGCAAACCTTGACCGTCGCCCTTCCGGGGCGGGAGTATGATATTTTCATTGAATCCGGGCTGCTGGACAGGGCGGGGGCATACTGCCGCACCGTCCTGCCAAGAGCCGGACGGGTGGTGGTGGTAACCGATTCCAATGTGGCCCCGCTCTACGCCAAGCGGGTCACCGCCTCTCTGGAAGGGGCGGGGTTTGCGGCGGGGCTGACTGTGATCCCCGCCGGAGAGAGCTCCAAATCCGTAACCATGCTGGAGCGGCTGTACGACGATTTGATGGACTTCGGCCTGACCCGGAGCGACGCGGTGCTGGCGCTGGGCGGCGGCGTGGTGGGCGATCTGGCGGGCTTTGCCGCCGCCACTATTCTGCGGGGGGTGGATTTGATCCAGATGCCCACCACCTTGCTGGCCCAGGTGGATTCCTCCGTAGGCGGAAAGGTTGCCGTGGATCTGAAGGCGGGGAAAAATCTGGCGGGCGCCTTCTGGCAGCCTAAGCTGGTGCTGATGGATCCGGACTGCCTCACCACTCTGGACGACAAGACCTTTGCCGACGGTATGGCCGAGGTGATCAAATACGGCTGCATCTGGGACGAACGGTTCTGCGAATTTTTACTGAGCCTGGGCGGACGCGAGGGTGTGATGACCCAAATTGACGGCATCCTGGCGGCGTGCTGCGACGTGAAGCGGCAGGTGGTGGAGCGGGACGAACGGGACACCGGTTTGCGGATGATTTTAAATTTCGGGCATACCCTGGGACATGCCTATGAGCTGTTTGGAAAGTATGAAACCTATACCCATGGGCAGGCGGTTGCCGCCGGGATGTGCCGCGCCGCCGACATCGGGGTCAGGCTTGGGATTACCCCCGCCGGTGTGCCGGAGGCCATCGCCGCCTTGCTGTGCATGTACGGGCTGCCCACGGCCATTGACTGCGGCATGGCTCATTACGAGGCCGCCGTTGGTCTTGACAAAAAAGGGGACGGCGGGGATATCTCCCTGATTCTCCTTACGAAGCTGGGTAAGGCCGAGGCGGTGAAGCTGCCGAAATCTGAGGTGCTTCATCTGCTGGAGGCGTTTTCTCTGTAAGACGGCGCCATGCCCCGAGGCAGCAATCTGAATCCGAAGAGGTATGTTCTGATGGAGCTTGTACTCACGCCAACCATACTTACGGGAGCGGTGACGCCGCCTCCCTCCAAAAGCCAGGCCCACCGGGTTTATATCGCCTCCTGTCTGGCCGGGGGCGGCAGTGTGCTGCATCATCTGCCCGAGTCCAAAGATATGGACGCCACCCGCCGCTGCATGGCGGCGCTGCTTGCAGGCAAGGGCCGGTGTACTCCCTGCTGTGACGCGCCTGAGCTGGACTGCGGGGAATCGGGCTCTACCCTGCGGTTTCTGATCCCGCTGGCGCTGGCACTGCGGGGCGGCGGCATTTTTACGGGGCAGGGTCGGCTGATGGAGCGTCCTCAGGAGCCGTACGCCAGGCTGTTTGAAGAAAAGGGAATTTTCTTTTCTCAGCGGGGGGGCGTGCTGTCGGTGTTTGGGAGGCTGGAGCCGGGCGTTTACTCCATCGCCGGGGATGTTTCCTCTCAATTTATTACCGGGCTGCTGTTTGCGCTGCCCCTGCTGGAGGGGGACTCGGAGCTTCGGCTGACCACGCCGCTGGAATCCGCGGGCTATGTGGACATGACCCTGGACGCCCTCCGGCAGTTCGGCGTCACCGTGGCCTGGGACGGCGACAGGACATTTGCCGTCAGCGGAGGTCAGACCTACCGCCCAGCGTCGGTGACCATTGAGGCGGACTATTCTCAGGCAGGTTTTTTCTATGCCGCCAACGGCATCGGAAACAGCGTTGAACTTTGTGGTCTAAACCCCGACTCCTGTCAGGGTGACCGGATGATTGTCGATTACGCGGAGAAGCTTAGGGAGCCGGGAATCGTCATCCTGGATGTGAGTCAATGCCCTGATCTGGTGCCTGCTCTGGCGGTCTACGCCGCCCTTCGGACGGGGGAGGAGACCGTGATTGCCAACGCCACCCGCTTGCGCATCAAGGAGAGCGACCGGCTGGAGGCCGTGACCGCCGAGCTTTACAAGCTGGGCGCGGATATCCGGCAGGGCGCGGACTTTTTACAGATACATGGCGTCTCGTCTCTGCGGGGCGGCGCGGTGGACGCCCATAACGATCACCGCATCGCTATGATGCTGGCCATTGCTTCCACCCGGACGGATGGAGAGGTAATCCTGAGAGGCGCGGAGAGCGTGGAAAAGTCCTATCCGTCCTTCTGGAGTGATTTTCAAGCCCTCGGCGGGCGGATCAAGGAGTTGTAAGGGATGTTGAAGCATGAGATTTTCGGGGAATCCCACGGCCCCGCCATCGGCGTGGTGCTGACAGGCGTCCCCGCGGGGCTTGTCCTGGATATGGAGTTTATTCAGTCGGAGCTGACCCGCAGGGCGCCCGGAACCTCGGCCATGTCCACCGCCAGGCGGGAGGCGGACACCCCCCGGATTCTGTCGGGCGTGTTCGAGGGCAAAACCACGGGTGCGCCTCTGTGTGCGGTCATCGAGAATACGGATACCCGCTCCAAGGATTACGGAAAAATCAAAGATTTGCCCCGTCCCAGTCACGGGGATTTCACAGGCTTCGTGGCCTCCGGCGGCTGCAACGATTACCGGGGCGGCGGGCATTTCTCAGGGCGGCTTACCGCGCCGCTGGTATTTGCCGGCGCGGTTGCCAAGCTGTTGCTGCGCCCCCGTGGGGTGACCATCACCGCCTTAATACAGCGGGCCGCGGGGATTGAAACCCCAACGCCCGGGCAGCTGGAGGAAGCGGTTTTAGCCGCCAGGGCGCAGGAAGATTCCGTGGGAGGCATCCTCCGTGGAACGGTGAGCGGCCTGCCCGCCGGGCTGGGCGCGCCGGACTTCGGGGAAAACGCGGAGGGCATCTTTGCCCAATATCTGTTCGCCGTCCCGGCGGTGAAGGGCATTTCCTTCGGCGCGGGTTTTGGGCTGGCGGACATGCGGGGCAGCGAGGCCAACGATCCCTTTTATCTCGACGGCGGGAGGGTCAAAACAGCGACAAACCACAGCGGCGGCATCAACGGCGGGATTACCAACGGCATGGATGTGGTGTTTGATGTGGTCATCCGCCCCACGCCGTCCATCTCAAAGCCCCAGAGGACAGTGAACCTGCGTACCATGGAGGAGACGGAGCTGGTCGTCGAAGGGCGGCACGATCCCTGCATTCTCCATCGCGCTTTGCCGGTGATTGAAGGTGCGGCGGCGCTGGCGGTATGCCGACTGATGAATTTATGACTGAGTATCGGGAAATGGGGCGGTTGAATTGAGCGAAATGGAACAGCTGCGCGGCCGGATTGACGAAATTGACGAGGAGCTTGTCCGGCTCTTCGAGGCGCGCATGGCGATTACGGAGCAAGTGGGAGCGTATAAGGCCCGTGAAGGGCTGGAGATCACCGATTACCGGCGGGAGCGGGAGGTACTGGCGAAGAAGCGGGAGCTGCTGAACGATCCCTCTCTCTCCGGAGACCTGACCGCCCTGTTCCAGACGATGTTTGCCCTTTCCCGGAAGCAGCAGAACCGTATTCTCCATGGCGATGGAAACGGCATGGCGTGCTATGCCAAGCTGGAGGCCGAGCTGGGCCGGGCCCGGGAGCCTGTGGAGAATCCCCGGGTGCTCTATCAGGGGGTTCCGGGGGCGTACAGCGAGGAGGCGGCCATTCGTTTTTTCGGCCCGCAGGCAGCCCGTGTCCCTATGGAGCGCTGGGAAGACGTGTTCCTTGTTCTGCGGGAGGGTCAGGCGGATTATGGAGTGCTTCCGGTGGAGAACAGCTCCACCGGCGCGGTGATTGAGGTCTATGATCTGTTGCAGAAATATGATGCGTTTATTGTGGGGGAGCAGCTGCTGAAGGTCAATCACTGCCTTCTGGCCCCCGCCGGCGCGACGCTGGATACCATAACAGAGGTTTATTCCCATTCCCAGGGACTGTTTCAATGCCGGGAATTTCTCGACGAGCATCCCGGATGGACGCGTAACGCCATGCCCAACACGGCGGGCAGCGCCAAATATGTGGCGGAGTGCGGGAGCCTTGAAAAAGCCGCCATTTGCAGTGCCCGGGTGGCGGAGCTCTACGGACTGGAGATTCTGCGGGAGGGTATTAATTTCAATCGCGAGAACTATACCCGCTTCATTGTGATCTCCCCCCGGCTGGAGCATCGGGCCGACTGCAATAAAATCAGCCTGCTGTTTGCCCTGCCTCACGAGAGCGGGAGCCTTTACAAGATTATCACCGTGTTTGCGGAGCATGGACTCAATTTATTAAAGCTTGAGTCCCGTCCCATTGCGGGGCGGAGCTGGGAATATCGCTTTTTTATGGATTTTGCAGGACATCTGGACGATCCGGGCATGGAGACAGTGCTGCGGCAGGTGGCGGAATGCACCACGGAGTTCCGGGTATTGGGAAATTATCGGGCCTATGGATAATATTGTTTTAATCGGAATGCCGGGCTGCGGAAAAACCAGTGTGGGACAGCTTTTGGCAGCAGAATTGGGATTTTCTTTTGTGGATACGGATGAGCTGGTGGAGCGGGAAGAGAACCGGACCATCCCGGCTATCTTTTCCGCCGAAGGCGAGGGCTATTTTCGGGATCTGGAGACAAGAGCCGCGAAATGTGCGTCCGGACTCAAAGGAGCTGTCATTGCCACCGGCGGCGGAATGGTGCTGCGTCCGGAAAATATGGAGGCGCTGGGGGAAACGGGAACGGTTATTTTCATCGACCGCGCTCCGGAAGACATCGCCGGAGAAACTCATTCCGGCCGTCCCCTCATTGGGAATGACCGGGAGCGGGTTTTTTCCCTCTACCACGCTCGAATTGATCTTTACCGGCGGTATGCGGGGCATATCGTCGGCAACTGTGTTTCCCCCCGGCAATGCATGCGGGATATTTTGCAGCTATTGGATAAGGAGAGAACGGTATGAAATTTTTGATTCTGAACGGCCCAAACCTGAACATGCTGGGAAAGCGGGAGCCGGGTATTTACGGCTCAGAGAGCTATGACGAGCTATGCCGGCGTCTGGAGTCCTTCGCCGTGGCCCATGACAGCACGGCGGACTGCGTCCAGAGCAATTGCGAGGGCGAGCTGATCGATCATATTCACAGCGCGCCCGGACGCTACGACGCCATTGTCATCAATCCCGGTGCCTATACTCACTACAGCTATGCTATTCTGGACGCCCTGCTGGCAGTGGGCGTGCCCGCCGTTGAGGTCCATCTCTCCAATATCCACAAGCGGGAGGAGTTCCGGCATCGGTCGGTCACCGCTCCCGGTTGCGTCGGCCAGATTTGTGGCCTGGGCGTGTTTGGCTACGAGGCCGCCATGCTGTATGTTCTCTCCAGATGAGGTGCCGCCATGCAAATAAATCTGGAAAATACAACGAAGAAGCTCTGCGTTATCGGAGATCCCGTGCTGCACTCCAAGTCGCCGTTACTGCACAATACCATGCTCCGGGCGCTGGGACTTGACTACGTTTATCTCTGTCAGCCGGTGCCTCGAGGCAGGCTGGCGGACTGGGTCTATGCCGCCATGGTGGCGGATTACGCGGGCTTCAACGCCACCATGCCCCACAAGGAGGCTCTGGTTCCCATGATGGACGAGCTGGACGGGGACGCACGACTGTGCGGCGCGGTGAATACCGTCGCCATCCGGGACGGGCGGCTGCTGGGGTACAACACGGACGGCGCGGGCTTTGCCGCCATGCTGGCCCGGAAGGGTGTTCCTGTCGCGGGGCGGGAGATTGTGCTGCTGGGCGCGGGCGGAGCCGCTAAGTCCGTTGCCCTCAAGCTTGCGGGCATCGGGGCAAAGCGGGTTACCGTCTTAAACCGAACACTGGAAAAGGCGGAATCCATCCGGGAGAAAGCTCCGCAGGTGATCGCGGCGGCGGGCTTCACGCCGGACATCCTGCGGGAGCGGGCAGGCCATGCGGAAATCCTGATCAACTGCACTTCCCTGGGGATGGAGGACACCGCCGGACAGTTTGAGGAGTTTTCCTTTTTGGAGCACCTGCCCTCCGAAGCCGTGGTATGTGATCTTATTTATCATCCCGCTGAGACCCGGCTGCTGGCCGAAGCCAAGGCGAGGGGGCATCTGGCGCTCAACGGACTGGGAATGCTGGTGCATCAGGCCATCCTGGCCCTGGAGCATATGACCGGAGTCCGGCTGGACGCCGCCGCCATGGCGAATCTGCTGGAAGGAACTTTGCGCTGATACCGGGAGCGCGCTTACGCACCTTAGGGTGATATGGTGAGATGTTCGGCGGGCTTCTCCTCACACCCTGAGCCGCCCCTCCTTGTGCCGCGCGAGGTAGTCTCCGGTGAGCCTGACTACCTCGTCGGACAGAAGCAGAAGGGCGATGATATTGGGAATCGCCATCAGGCCGTTGCAGGTGTCGGAAATACTCCACACCAGATCCAGCTTCATGGTGCAGCCCACAAAAATCGCCGCGATGAACAGCAGGCGGTAAAGGGCGGTATACTTCTCCCCCGCGAGGTAGGAAAGTCCCCGTTCGCCGTAATAGCACCACCCCAGCAGGGTGGCAAAGGCGAAGATCATGATGGAACATGAGACGAAATGCCCGCCCAGGGCGCCCAGATTGCGGGTGAAGGCGGCCACGGTCAGTCCCGCGCCGGTTTTGCCCGTGTCCAGAACGCCAGTGGTCAGAATCACAAGCGCGGTGATGCTGCACACCACGATGGTGTCAAAAAAGACCTCGAAAATGCCCCACATACCCTGCTGCACCGGCTCTTTGACATTGGAGGCGGAGTTTGCCATAACGGAGCTGCCAAGCCCGGCTTCGTTGGAAAACACGCCTCTGGAAATGCCATACCGCATGGCCAGCGCGATGCCGTAACCCATGACGCCGCCTCCCGCGGAGCGGATGCTGAAGGCGCTTTCCATAATGGTTTGAAGCGCGGGGATGATTTGGGACGCGTTGAGCAGAATGATGAACAGGCTCACCGCCATGTAGAGGAGGCTCACGAAGGGGATGAGCTTCTCGGTGACGCTGGCAATGCGGCGCAGACCCCCGATGATGACGATTCCTACCACGACGGACAGCACGATTCCCGTGACCCAGGGTGAAATGCCCATGGTTTCCTGGACAGCTGCGGCAATGGAGTTGACCTGAGCCATGTTCCCCATGCCGAAGGAGCCGCAGATACAGAACACGGAGAAACTGCCCGCCAGCCATTTCATATGCAGTCCCCGCTCAATATAAACCATGGCGCCGCCGACCCACTCTTTTTTCTCATTTTGATAGCGATACCGGTTGCCCAGTACATTTTCGGCATAGCTTGTCATCATACCGAAAAACGCCGACATCCACATCCAGAACACCGCACCGGGGCCGCCGGAGACAATGGCGGTGGCCACGCCCACAATGTTTCCGATGCCCATAGCCCCCGCCAGCGCGGTGGTCAGGGATTGGAACTGGGTAATGGCCTTTTTGTCTTTGCTTTTGGTTACGCCCCGATCCCGGAAGATGGCCAAAAACGTGGAACGGAACCAGAGTCTGATGTTGATGACCTGAAAAAAGCGGGTGCGAACGGTAAAGCACACCCCGGTAAAGATAATCAGGGCCAGCATGGGCGGCCCCCACACCACCGCGTTGATCGCGGCGTTTAAGCTGATGATGGTGTCCAGCATCTGGTTTCACTCCCGCGCCTGTTGTCCCCGCTGTGGGCGGGGTGCTTTTTAGTTGAGGATCAGAAAGCCCTGTCCGACTATATGCCAAAGCCAGGGGTAAATATGATTACTCTGCCGTCAGCGCGGTTCTTATCCAAATATAAACGGGCGGCTCCACATGGAGCCGCCCGTTTATATTTGGTCTGCGTGTTTACAGCTTGTCAATTTCCAAAATGGTGTTCAGCAGCACATTGCAGCCCTTGGTACAGGCCTCCACGGGAGTGAACTCCTTTTCGCAGTGGCTGTGCCCATGAACGGAGGGGACGAAAATCATGGTGGTGGGCACGAGATCCGCCAGGAACTGGGCGTCGTGGCCCGGGCCGCTGTACATGCGCTTATTGCTGTAGCCCAGGGCGTTGGCGCTTTTTTCAACCAGATCGATATAAGGACCGTAGTAGGCGACCGTCTTGCGGGACCACGCCTCGGCACAGGATACCTGACACTTTTCCACCTCGGGAGGAATGGCGTTGATGGCGGCGAGTACCTGCTCCAGCACGGCGGGGTCCTGATGGCGGGCGTCCAGCGTGAACCGAACCTCGTCGGGAATGATGGTATGGATATTGGGGTGGCACGAGATTTTTCCAGTGGTATAAACCAGCTTGGAATCCAGCTTGTCCAGCTCATCGTGGAGATACTGGATGGTTTTCGCGGCGGCATAGAGGGCGTCTTTCCGGTATTTCATAGGAGTGGTACCGGCGTGGTCGGCCTGCCCCAGAAAGGTGAACTCATAGTTGATCATGCCGCAGACGCCTTCTACCACGCCGATGTCGCAGCCCTCCGCCTCCAGCACAGGGCCCTGCTCAATGTGCAGCTCCACCAGCCCGAGGGTTTTGGCGGGGTCGAGGCGGTTTGCTTCGTCACCCTTGTAGCCGCTGGCCTCCAGAGCTTCGCCGAAGGTGATGTCCCCCGTGTCCTTGGCGACAGAGGCCAGCATAGCCGCCTTGTCAAATTTCCCGGTGATCACGCCGGAGGACATCATGGCCGGTTCAAAGCGCGCGCCCTCCTCGTTGGTCCAGATGACGCAGGTGACGGGGTGGCGGTGGGGAATGTGTTCGGTGACGATGGTTTCGGCGGCCTCCAGCGCGGTCAGCACGCCCAGAATGCCGTCGTAGTTGCCGCCCTGCCGCACCGAGTCACAGTGAGAGCCGCTGACGATGGCGGGCAGTCCCTCCTCAGACCCGGGAAGGGTGGCATAAATGTTTGCCATGTCGTCCGTGACGAGTTCCATGCCCAGAGCCTTGCACCGGGCGCAGAATTCCGCCCGGGCCGCCAATGCCTCAGGAGAGAGGGAAAAGCGGGTAATCCCGCCCCGACCCGTATCACCAAACTTGGAAAACGTGGTGATTTTGTCCTGTAACCGTTCCTGACTGGTCTGATACATAGAGAACACTTCTTTCATAAAACATTAGTAATAGCGGCACGCGGCCTATTTCTGCTTCGGCTCCTGCTGTGATTCAATCCGGATGCAGTGTTCCAGAAGCGCGGCCATATCCTCCTGGGACACGGTATAGGCATGTTCTCCGCCGCCCGCCTCGTCGCTTAGCTCGATGGTCAGCAGGAACCGGGTGTCCCAGTCCGCGAAATAGAAGGTACGAACCTGTTGAAAGCGAAAGCCGTTGTTGATACAGAATGCCTCAAAATCCGGTGTGGGGCGGACATAGCCGTAAAGCTTTCCATCCCAGGGCATCGCAAAGGACAGCCGGTCCATAAAGGCGTTTTTCAGCTCCAGCTCCGCCTTCACCTCGGTGATGCCGCCGGGCATCAGTTCAAAGGATTCCACGGTGCGGAAGTGGGTGGCGGGGATATACTGCGCAAGAGGGAGCATGGGACGGTCGGCGCGCTGATTGGTCATGTGAGTCACCTCGCTTCTCAGAGTCCGAAGGATGTGCGATAGATGCGCTGCAAATCCGCCTCTGTGGGGATCACAACGCAGTTTGCGATGTTGGAGGCTTTGATGGCAATGCCGGAAAATTTGATGACCTCCTCCGGGGTGATAGGCTCCTTTTCTCCCAGCAGGCCGTCCAGAACAGAGGCAAGCTCAGTTACCGAACCCAGGCCGCACGCCATGACAATGGGGGCAACCCGGTCGGGGCGCACCTGCTCCACCAGCTTTAAAAATTCCGCCAGCAGCAGCCCGTTGGCTCTGCCGTGGTCAATATTATGAAAATAGGTGAGGGAATATCCCATGGAATGGACGGCGGTGGTGCCCGTGTGGGCGATGACCATGCCGCCCAGAGTGGAGGCGTAGAGAAGGTTTGCCCGCAGCGCTTCCGTAATAGTTCCTGAGCTAAGAGCCGCAAAGCCGGAGCCGATGATGCCCATGGCTTCCAACGCCAGCGCGTCGGAGATGGCATTGGCCCGGTTGGAGAGATACCCCTCCGCGGAGTGGGAAAACGCGTCGATGACCGTGTTGATCATCGTGGTCTGGGACAGTCCCGCCATATAGCGGCTGTCCAGCAGTGCGAGATCGGGGAAGAGGACAGGGGAGGAGAGGGAGGTTTTGGTCTGAGCCTTGTCGTTCATCAGAATGGAATACTGGGTCACCTCGCTGCCGGTTCCCGCGGTGGTGGGGATGCAGACCAGGGGCAGACGGGTCTTGTAGCCGCCCGCGAACAGGTTTTCCCGGGAAATATCCTCACAGGCTAGCAGGGAAATGGCCTTCGCCGCGTCCATGGGGGAGCCGCCCCCGATGGCGACTACAAAATCCGCGCCTTCCGCCTTGGCCAGCGCCGCACCCTCATAAACGCAGTCAATGGTGGGATTGCTCATGACTTTGTCAAACATCGTCCACGACTGTCCGTTGGCGGTCAGCGCCGCCTCCAGATCGCTCTGGGAGCCGTTGGCCTTGGCGGAGCGGGCGCCGGTGACGATCAGAGCCTTTTTCCCGAAGGAAGCCAGCAGGGCGGCGTTGGCTTTGATGCAGTTGTCGTCCATTAAAATTTTGGTGGGAAGAAAAAAAGAAAGCTTCATTGCTTACACTCCTTATGAAAGTTACGAAATCATCTGATCCACGTCGCTGAGCACTTCGTCCACCTTCGCCATCTCTTCCTTCACCTGCTCGGCCGTGATGATCAGCGGGGGAGAAATCAGGATCATATTTTCGTGGGAATAGCACAGGAAGCCCTTCTGCTTGAGCTTGCCGATGATGGTGTTCATCACGCCGTCGGGATCCTTGCCGTAGGGAACCAGCGCCTCCCGTGTGCCGCGGTTTTTGACCAGCTCCACGGCGGAGAAGAGGCCGATGCTGCGCACGTCACCCACGGAGGGGTGCTTGGCCTTAATGTCCTCCAGGCAGGCTGCCAGAACCGCGCCGCTGTTGTTGACATTGTCCAGAATCTTCTCGTCGTCATAAAACTTCAGGCAGGCGATGCCAGCGGCGCAGGCCAGAGGATGGCCGCTGTAGGTCAGGCCGCAGGAGAGCAAATGATCGTCAAAGTACTCCGCGACAGCGCGGCTGACCACGACGCCGCCCAGCTGCACATAGCCGCAGGTGACGCCCTTGGCGAAGGAAACCAGGTCGGGCTTCACGTTCCAGTGTTCAAAGGCAAACATCGTTCCGGTGCGCCCGAAGCCGGCCATCACCTCGTCACAGATCATCATGATGCCAAACTCGTCGCAGATGGCGCGCACGCCCTGCAAGTAACCCTTGGGGGGGATGATCACGCCGTTGGAGCCGGTGATGGTCTCCATGACGATGGCGGCCACGCTGTCGGCCCCCTCGTAGATGACCTGCTCTCTGAGCTTGGAGACGTAATAGGCGCTGGCTTCCTCCTCAGTGGCAAATGGGAGGTTGTCGCGGTAGAGATACGGGTCAAAAAATTTGACAAAGCCGGGAATTCCGGGTTCCAGCGGATACCGGCGGGGCTCGCCCGTCAGGTTGCCCGCGCCAAAGGTGGAGCCGTGGTAGCTGCGGTAGCGGGAGAACACCTTGTTGCGCCCGGTGTACATGCGAGCCATTTTGATGGCGTTTTCATTAGCGTCGGCGCCGCCGTTGGTGAAAAATACCTTTGCCATATTGTCAGGCATACGCTCGATGATCATTTTGGCAAGCTCGGCACGGGGTTCGCTGGCGTAGCTGGGAGAAATGTAGCAGTACTTCTCCGCCTGTTCCTTGATGGCGTCGATGATGGCACGGTTGCCGTGCCCCACGTTGAGGTTCACCAGCTGGGATGACATGTCGGCATAACGGTTGCCGTCAAAATCCCAGAGATAAATACCGTCTGCCTTCTCCACGGGCAGGGGGGTTAAGCCCTTCTGCTTGGACCAGGATTGCAGGACATAAGTAGTTTGAGCTTTCTGAATTTCGTTGCCGTTCATAGTGTTGTCACTCCGTCTAAAGATAATTTCGCGGAACGCACCGATGATTGCGTATCTCTCAGGGTTTCCCGAATGCAGAGGGCCAGCCAGAGGGACGTAATATCGCTGTTGTCCAGGGTCAGTCCAAACAAGTCGCGCATGGACTTGATTTTATAGTTAATCGTATTGCGGTGCACGCCCATTTGGGTGGAAACCTGCTGAATGCTGCCGTTGTTTCGGAGGTAGGCCTCCAGAACGGCGGTGTGATCGGTATGGTGCAGCTCGTCGTAGCGAAGCATGTTCCCCAGCACATCGTCCATGAAGCGGTGCAGGACAGCCTGATTTTCCACGGCGTGGAGAATTTGGTAAAGTCCCAGCTCATCGTACCGGAGGAACGCCTCGTTTTTCAGACGGGAGGTGGCTGCGGCCGCCCGCGCCTGCTTCAGGGAAGCGTTCAGTCCGGCAAGATTCCGGGTCGTATCCGAAATGCCTGCGCAGACACTGAGGGTCGGGTATTCGGAAAAGACTGTGTCCTGCAGGCGCTGGGCGCAGGTGCGCATCTCCGTCCCGGTGACGCCCGAGCCGATGATGGCCAGATAGTTATCCTGCGTGAAGAAGAAAAACGGCTTATCCACACATTGCAGCACCGCCTCCTGCACGTTGAATTTCATGCTGTCCCATTCCTCTCCCGCCAGCCGCAGCGCCCCCCGGTGGGCGTCCAGCAGCATGAGGGTATATTCATTCATGCTGTAAAAGCCCCGGCGCGCCAGAAGAGGAAGGTAGGAGTCTTGATTAGGCTCCGCAAAGAGAAAGGCGCGGAAGGCATCCACCATGCCGGTTTCATTCTCCTCGCTGGCGATGATGCGGTGGCAGAGGTCGTATGTCACATCCGTGAGGCGGCGCTCCCAGGGTATGGTGAAAAGCGGGAAATCATTTCTGTTACAGTAATCTATCACGGACTGGGGAATGTCGGTGACGTAGGGCCCCAAATTTACCACAAGACCCACAGCGGCGTGGGCCTTGAGCCCCGTGACAAACTCCATCAGCCATTGGTTTCCCTGCTGGGCGATTCCCGTGGTGAACACCAGCTCGTTGCCGTGGAGAAAATCAGGAGCGGCCCAGTCCTCCAAAATGTGAACCCAGCGCACCAGTGCCTTGGTTCCATCTCTTCCCGCCACGGGATCGATGTGATAGGTGGACTCCGCGCTGGTCAGCAGCCGGGCCAGAGTAATTGCCATAGAAACACCCCATTTGCGTTGATGGAACGGAAGCGCTCAGCGCCGTGGCTTCGGTACGCGGCGGCCCTCCCGGATGGCGCCCGAGGGGCATACCAGCCTGCACAGGTGGCAGCCAACGCACAGCGGGCCGTTGAGCGCGGGCCGGCGGGCTGGACGGCTGAAGGAAATGGCCTGGTGTCCCGCGTCCCGGCAGGAAATGTAGCAGCGTCCGCAGCCGACACAGGAGCTTCGGTCGAAGCTCGGATAGCTGATGGTATCCCGGTCCAGCTCATCGGGAGAGATCAGGTGATCCAGTCCTGTCCCGCAGAATTCCGACAGGCTTCCATATCCATTTTCCGTCAGATAGTGTCCCAGACCGGAGATAAGCTCGTCAATGATGGAGTAGCCGTACTGCATGACGGCGGTGGTAATCTGGATATTGGTGCAGCCCAGCGCAAAAAATTCCGCCGCGTCCCGCCAGGTCTCGATCCCGCCCATTCCGCTGATGGGAATGCCCTTCAATCCGGGATGTACCGCCATATCGTGAATAAAGCGGAGGGCAATGGGCTTCACCGCCTTGCCTGAATAGCCCGATACGGAGGATTTTCCGCGGATATGGGGCGGGGGAGCCAAGGACGGCAGCTCCAGTCCCGTGATACTTTTGATGGTATTGATGGCGGCAATGCCGTCCGCGCCGCCCCCCATTGCCGCAAGGGCGGCAGGCTCCATATTGCCGGTGTTTGGGGTCATTTTGGCCAGAATGGGCAGATGGGTTCCCCGCCGGACGCACTCGGTGTAGTGCTTCACCAGCTCCGGGGTCTGCCCTACGTCACAGCCCAGACCGTGGGTGCTCATGTGAGGGCAGGAGAAGTTGCATTCGATGATATCCATGCCGATCTCGGTACACAGCTCGGCAAGGCGAGTCCATTCCTCGTCCGTCTGACCCATAATGGAGGCGACAATCACCTTGCCGGGAAAGTCCTCCTTGAGTCGTTTTAAATCACTCAGATTGTCCTCCAGGGGATGCTCGGCAATCTGCTCCAGATTGCGGAAGCCCACAAAGGGAGTTGCCTCCTTGCCCACAGCGGCAAAACGGGGCGAGACCTCATTGGGCTGCAGAAAGCCGATGGTCTTGAACACGATACCGCCCCAGCCCTGCCGCAACGCAGAGGCGCACATCTCGTAATTGCTGGCCACCACGGAGGAGGAGAGGAAAAATGGATTTTCGCAATGCACCCCGCAGAAATCGATGGAGAGGTCGGCGCTTGTGACGGGTGCGCCGTCGGCCTTGAGCTCTTGGGTCATGCGTTTGATCCGCAGAGGGAAATCGTCGTGGAGGCAGGCATCCTCGCAGGGGGCGGAGCAGCCGCGGCAGACCCCGGCGTTCACAAAGGAGCGTGCGCCCACCGTGTCCTCAAAGCGCAGGGCGTGAAGCATGGCGGCGGGGTCCTGCCCTTTGGGACAGGCGGAGGAGCAGGGCGGCTCCGCGCACAGCAGACACCGGGCCGATTCCAGTACCGGAAAATTGTTTGTCATAATCTCACCTCTTAGCGGAGAGCCGCAGGATTACTTGCGAGACTGGCGCTTGATGAATTTGCCCCAGCCGGCCTGGCCGACAAAGGTTCCGTTGTCGTAGACCAGCCGGCCTCTGGAGTAGGTCTGAACCGGGTAGCCCCGGAGCTTGACGCCTTCCCAGATGGTGTGGTCGCAGTCGGAGTGCATGGCGTCGTTGGTGATGGTAAAATCCTTGTCGGGATCGTAAATCACGATGTCTGCGTCCTTGCCCACCTTCAAAAAGCCCTTTTCGGTGCAACCGAAAATGCGGGCGGGATTCTCACAGCACAGCTCCACAGCCTTCTGGTAGGTAATCCTTCCTGTGTTGGCCGCAGAGAGCATGTAGGGATACATGTTCTCAATGGCGGCGCAGCCGTTGGGGATTTTGGTGAAATCATCCTTGCCCCAATCCTTCTCATAACTCTGGAAGGGGCAGTGGTCGGTGGCAATAGTGTCGATATCACCCCGGCGGATGGCGGCCCACAGGGCATCCTGGCTCTCCTGACCCTTCATGGGGGGCGAGCACACGAAATTGCGGCCGTCCTCACGCTTGTAAACCTCGTTGGTGAAGTGCAGATAGTGGGGACAGGTTTCGGCGTAGATTTCATAGCCCTCGTCCTTGGCCTTGGTCACCGCGGCCACGCCCTCCTTGTTGGCAAGGTGGACGATATAGAGGGCGGTGTCGAGGGATTTTGCCCACGAAATAGCGCGGATGTCCGCCTCGGCCTCCACAAATTCCGGACGGGAGAGATAGTGATGCCACGCATCGGTTTTTCCCTCCGCCAGGAAGCGTGCCGTGAGCATATTGACCAGCTCGTTGTTTTCCGCGTGGACGGAAATCTGAGCGCCGCAGGCTTTCGCTTTTTCCAAAACCCGATAAAACACACCGTCGGTCACACCGAAATCATATACCATGAACACCTTGAAGGACATCACGCCCATGGCCACCGCGTCCTCCATGCTGTCAAGCAAAGAACCGCGCACATCCTTAATAGCCACGTGGAAGGCGTAATCCACGGCGGCCTCTGGGGCGGCCAGCGCGTCCCGGCGGCGGATGGTGTCGGGGAGCGGTTCGTCAAAATCCTGCAAGGCGAAGTCGAACACCGTGGTGGTTCCGCCGCAGGCGGCGGCTCTTGTACCCGCAAAATAGCTGTCGGCGGAAATGGTTCCGCCAAAGGGCATGGCGAGATGGGTATGGACGTCTATGGCGCCGGGAAGGACAAGCTTTCCCGCGGCATCCCTTATGTCCGCGCCCTCGGGAACCGGAAGGTCTTTGCCGATCGCGATAATTTTGCCGTCGGCAACCGCGATATCGGCGGCGGCAAAGCCCTTGGAATCAACAAGGGTTCCGTTTTTGATGATCAGATCCATTGTGAAACACCTCCAATATAATTGCGGGAGAACCGCGGCACGGCGTGCCGCGCCGCGGTCCCGTTTGATGCATCAGCTGAAGTTGGCGAGTTTGTAAACCAGAACCAGGCCGGAGCGCTGGAAGATCTGGGAGACCTCGGTCAGTCCCATGCCGGCCGCGTCGGCGGCGATCAGGTTGGACACCCAGGTAACGCCGAAATCAACGGAGCCATTGTAGACAGCGGTGGTCTCGGAAATATCGCCGCCGCCGGCGACAATGTTGACATTCAGGCCCGCGTCGCTGTAATAACCTTTTTCCAGTGCCACGTAGTAGCCCATGAACTGAGCTTGGGGCAGCCATTTAAGCTGGATGGAGACATCGGTCTTTTCCAGTGTGCCGAAATCGCCGTCGGTGGAAGCAGTGGCCGCCTCCCAGTAAGAGGTGTCGCGAATATCGTCCAGCGTCAGAGACTCAAGCTTGCTGGCGGCGGTGGAGTCGTCCAGAGTGATATACTGTTTGGCCAGATCCAGTGTCTGCTGCATGGCGTCTTCGTCCATCTTGCCATAATCGGTGACGGCGTCGCCATTGGTGTCGGTCTCCACCAGCTTTTTGACCTCGTCGGCCATGTAGGCCTGGTGGTCGGAGGAGACGGAGGAGCCGTAATTATAGACGATCTCGGCGGCCTCTTCGGGATTGGCACAGGCGTACTCCCAGCCCTTCAGAGAGGCATAGATAAATGCCTTGACAGTGTTGGGGTTGGCCTCGGCAAAGGCCTGTGTGCAGAAGATGTTGTCCTCCAGCATGGCAACGCCCTCGTCGTTCATGTCGATGACGCCGACGGTGTCGCCGTAGTCATAGCCGCCATCGTAGCTGTTTTTCACCAGACCCAGCTCGTTGTAGGTCATGGCGGAGGCGAGGGTAATGGAGTCGTCGTCAAAGCCATCCATATCGAAGGCCTGGCTGAGGAAGGTGGTGGGTTCGCCGTACTTGGCCAGAAGAGCCTGAACCTCATACTCGTTGCCAAGGCCCCAGTTGCCGACCTTGCCCTCTTCCGCCGCTGTTTTGATCACGTCCTCGGCGGACAGTGTGGTGGTGGCGGTGCTGCTGGATGTGTCAGTGGAGCTGGAGCTTTCGGAGGCTGTGTTGGAGGTCGTGGAGGACTCTCCGGTGGAGCTGCTGCCGCAGGCGGCAAGAGACAGCATCATGGCTGCCGACAGGACGGCGCAGGAAAAGCGCTTCATCGTTGTCATGTGTTTCATTGCAATCTTCCTTTCGAACAGAATTTTATATAATGCCGCAGCCGTTTTATTTACGGTGCCGCAGCAATATACTCTCGCATACGATCAGAACGGCATACATCACAATGCCGATGAGGCAGGCGACTGTAATATAGGCCCAGGCGGTGGGATACTGCCCCAATACGATGTTTTCCCGGATCTGGCGGCCCACGCCGATGACATATTCGGCGAAATATTCGCTGACCAGCGCGCTGATGACCGACAGAGGTACGCTGACCCGCAGGGCGGTGAAGATATACGGCACGCTGTTGGGGAGCCGTAGCTTGCGGAAAATCGTGAATTTACCCGCGGCATAGGATTCCAGCAGATCCTGGGAGAAGGGTCTGAGTTCCGTGAGCCCCCGATAGGCGTTTAAGCTCATGGAGGCCGTGCACATCAGCAGAACCACAATGATTTTTGCCACCATGCTCCGGATATTGGCGTCGCTGCTGACGTCCTTGGTCCAGTTGGTGATGACGGGGGCCAGAGCCACAATGGGAATGGCGTTGAAGGCCGTCACAATCGACAGTCCTCCCGCGCCCCATTTGGGAAAAACCGTGGCCACAATGGCAATAAGATATCCGAAGAGAGAACCCAGAAGCAGCCCTGCCACCGCCACGATAAGGGTTGCCCAGACGTTGGTCATAATCTTAGGCAGACTTTCCCCGATGATGCTGTTGATGCGGCTGGGGAGGGGAAGCACAAAGGGGTCGATATTCAGCATCGCGTGGAGCGCCTGGGTTTGCCAGAGGACTAAAATCAAAATGCCGAAGAACAGAGGGTAGAGTACGGTAGTTATGCTCTGCCTGAAGCGGCTGCTGGAACCATTGCGTTTCACAGGTCATCACGCTCCTTTCCTGGCGGCAAGACGTTTCTGCGGAGAGAACCGCCGCTCCAGAAGTCCCATCAGCCAGGAACTGGCGACGCCGACAAAGGCGGAGAGAAATACGATCTGCCAGAATACATAAATAGACATCGCATGCTTCAGAGACTGGGATAACATACAGCCCAGCCCGCCGTCCCCCTGGAGGGTGTCCACCAGGATGGATGCCGTAATGGCCATGGGGGCGGAAATTTTAAGCCCGGTAAAAAAGAATGGGATGCAGGTGGGAATCAGGGTTTTCCAGTACACCTGGTAACGGTTGGCGGCGCAGAGATACATCAGATCCAGTTTTTCCTGCTCCACCGATTTTAGTCCGGCCAGGGTATTGGTGCAGACCGGATAGAAAGTCAGGATGGCCGCGATGACGATACGGCTCACGCCGATGTCCTTGGTGATGGCCAGAACGATGGGGGCCATACCTAAAATTGGAATCATTTGAATGAGCATCAGATAGGGGAACGCCACTTTTTCCACAATGCCCGAGAGTTTCATCAGAATGGCCAGAAGGAAGCCTCCCGCCATGCCGATGAGAAAGCCGTAACCGGCCCGCAGCAGCGTGGCGCCCGCGTTGGTGAGCACGATCTGCGTGGCGGTCTGCCCGTTGCTGATGACCTTTGTGGAAAAGACCGAGGCGATGATCTGCCACAGGTGCGGCAGTACATTTTCCGGGGTCCGCTTGACCGCTTCTATGTAGAATGCCCCGCATTCCCAAAGAATAATAAGACCCAGAATCCAGACCAGCGTGACCAGCTTCCGGGAGGAGCGGATGGTTTGGAGCGCCTTCATGGTTTACACCCCCTCAAAGCTGTTTCGCACCTTGGCAACCAGCGCGGTAAATTCCGGCGTGTCCCGCAGCTCCATGGTGCGGGGGCGGGGAAGGTCAATGTTGACCACGGCGGACAGCCGTCCCGGATGGGGAGAGAGCACACAGACCCGGTCGGAGAGGAACACCGCCTCCGCGATATTGTGGGTGACAAACAGAACTGTTTTATTGGTTTTTCCCCAGATGCGCAGCAGATCCTCGTGGAGCTTTTCCCGTGTAAATTCGTCCAGCGCCGAGAAAGGCTCATCCATCAGCAGAATCTCGGGGCGCAGCGCAAGCGCCCGGGCAATGCCGACGCGCTGCTGCATGCCGCCGGAGAGCTGCTGGGGATAGTGGTGGGCAAAATCGGTCAGCCCCACCAGCTCCAGCATTTTTCGGGCACGCTCGGCACGCTCCTCCTTGCTGAGCTTCATGAGTTCGAGGGGAAGCTCGATGTTTTTCTGCACGGTACGCCACTCATAGAGTACCGGACTCTGAAAAACCATTCCGTATTTTTTCTGGAGCCTCGCCTCTCTGGGCGAGCTCCCGTCGATCAGCACCTGGCCGGAGGTGGGGGCAAGCAAATCGGCAACAATCCGCAATAATGTGGTTTTTCCACAGCCGGAGGGACCCAGCAGAGAGATAAACTCCCCCTTTTCAATATCCAGGCTGACCCCGGTCAAGGCGGTCACCTCTTGATTGTCCGCCCGGTATACCATGCCGACGTTATCAATTTTGATTGCTGTCTGGGAACCATTCATGTAGTCCGCTCCTTCCGCTGCATGCACTAAAACGCAAAAAAGGGCGTCGCAAATGCAACGCCCTCGTTTTGAATGATATTAATTTTTTGTTTCATTTCCTGCTGAATTTTAGTATACATGAATTTCTTCGTTTGTCAACTGTATTTTCTCAAAAAAATGTGCTGGCTAATAATTGGTGTAGGTTAAATAGCTAAAAATTCCGTTATATTTGGACTTTAACACTTAAAATATTGTGCTGTAGCACATAATGATGTTGAGACAGCACTAACGAGGCTAGTGGTCGAGGTGCGGAAATATGACAGAATTCTATCCTTCGGCTGCAAATAAGGCGCGCTCTGATGGACGGCGATTCAGTGGAACATGGTTTTTCTTGCCTATCGGAGTATTTCTTGCTATAATAGCCTTACGGTTTGAAGTTATGGGAGGCTTTGGCGTGAGAGCGATGATAACAGATGGGCAGGACGGTACCCTCGTGGTGCTGACAGTGGAGAGTCTGCTGTATGACAAAGAGGATGAGATCATGTATGTCAACGGGACGGAGCGGGATTTTTCCATCGGCGGGATGCCTGAACCGGACTATCGTCAGCTTGCGGCGGAGCTGTTCCAAAACGGCATGGTTGACCTGAGCCGTTATGAGGCGGAGGAAGAATAATTCCTCCTGGTGGCAAACGCGGTGAACCACAGACAAGCCACAGCCTGCAAAGCGCCCCTCCGGAGATACCGGAGGGGCGCTTTGCCGTTTTATACCGAAAATTACTCCCGGCCCTCGTCTCCCGAGGGATTTTCGGGGAGAATCCAATCCTTCAAATTTGCGTTCCAGTAGCATTCCCTGTGATCAACGGAGGTGGAAAATACAATCAAGGTTCTGGTTCTTCCGAATTTTTGCAGTTCTCCGATGAAAAAATCCAGCTCGATGGTATTTAAAAACACCATCTCAATGAGCATGGAGTAATCGCCGGTGACGCAGTTGCATTCCACTACATTGGGACATCTTGCGATGTAGGGGTAAAATTCCTTCTTTTGATAAGGCTCTACCTCCAGGCTGATAAAGGCTTTTGTGAAGTAGCCCATCGCGTGAGCATTAATTTTGGCGGAAAATCCGGAAATGATCCCCTTTTGAAGCAGCCGGTCAATCCGCGCGCCCACCGAGGTGGAGGAGAGGAATACCTTTTCCGAAATTTCCTTCGCGGACATCCTGGCGTTGGCCTGCAGCAGTTCGATGATTTTATAATCAATTTCATCCAGCTCCGTGGGCGGCTTGAACCGAACCGCTTTAGACGCCCGTTCATCCGTCTCGGCAGGCACCGCCGCCGGGCCGCGCTTTTTTTGACTCATAGGCACTGATGTTCCTCTCCCGTAGCTGATTGATATGAACCTGCACTCAAAAGCAAACGCTTTTGAGTGCAGCGTTGATTTGCGGCAGGGGGTGAAACCCGCCCGGAATCATATTATAACGCGATGCCCTTCATTTCCTCCGCCTGAACCATTCTCCGCAGGGCGATGATATAGGCCGCCATGCGCCAGGAGCAGCCGGAAGTCTCCCGCTCCTCCTTCAGATCAAGGAACGCCTGTGTCAGAATGGTCTCCAGCTTGCGGTTGACCTTTTCATCGTCCCACGTCATTTTCTGTGTATTCTGTACCCACTCGAAGTAGGAGACCGTGACCCCGCCGCTGTTGGCCAAAATGTCGGGAAGCAGTGTGATGCCCCGTCCCGCCAGAATCTCGTCGGCGGCCGCTGTGGTGGGGCCGTTGGCGGCCTCCACGATGCAACTACATTTTAACGCTTCCGCTATGGTTTCGTCAATCTGATTTTCCATGGCCGCGGGAATCAGCACGTCGCAGTCGCAGAGCAGAAGCTCCCGGTTGCTAATGTGCGTCACGCCGGGCGCCTGATAATCCTTCAGCAGATGACCGGATTCCAGGAAGGCGGCCGCCTTGTAGGGATCGATTCCCGCCTCGCAGTAAATGCCGCCGGACACATCGCTCAGAGCCACAATCACAGCGCCGAGATCGTAGGCGATTTTGGCGGTGTAGCTGCCCACATTGCCCATGCCCTGAACGGCGAGCTTCGTACCCTTGAGGGTTTTCCCCTGGGACTCCAGCAGCAGCCGGGTGCAGATGACCACGCCACGCCCCGTGGCGGCGGTTCTGCCGTTGGAGCCGCCCAGCTCCAGCGGCTTGCCGGTGACAACACCGGGACAGGGCTTGCCTTTGAGCATACTGTAAGTATCCATCATCCAGGCCATGGTCTGGGCATTGGTGTTTACGTCGGGGGCGGGGATGTCGGACTCCGCGCCGATGATGGGCTCGATGGCGTAGGTATACCGTCTGGTCAGGCGGCAGAGCTCCTTCTTGGAGAGAACGGAGGGGTCCACCTTTACGCCGCCCTTCGCTCCGCCGAAGGGGATGTTGGCTACCGCGCATTTTAAAGACATCCAGGTGGCCAGAGCCTTGATCTCATTTAGATCGCAGTCCTGATGAAAGCGGATGCCGCCCTTAAACGGCCCTCTGATATTGGAATGCTGAACCCGGTAACCCTCGAAAATCTGGATGGTGCCGTTATCCATCTCCACGGGAAGATACACCTTTGTCTCGCGCTGGGGGCTGCGGATAATCCCGTACATGGCCGTATCTATGTGGCCGAATTCCATGGCTTTGTCCATCACGCTCAGTACATTTTCATAGGGATCGTATGTGTGGTTCATCATGATTAATCTCCTCGCAATTCAGTTTCAAAAACATGGCTTATTATATTGACCCGAGGAAACAGAGTCAATATCGTGCGCTGACTTCCATCGATACCGACTAAATTGGCATCTGCGGCTTGATTTATTAACATGTTTTGCACCGCTTTCTTGACTTTTCAAGGCTGAGGGCAGGCATGTCACACCCTGAAGCTCCTCCGCCAAGGATGAAAAAACTTCGTCCGGCCCCGGTTTTATTGTCCCATCGGCTGTCATACAATAGAGAAACAAGCTTTGGGAGGGGTCAGAATGAAATTATTCTTTATCCGCCGGCGTTGGATTGCCGTGCTGTCCTGCGTGTTGGCGGCGGCGGCCATGCTCTATGTGGTCAATTACCCCGCTTTTGTGGACGCGGCGGCAGCCCAGCGCCAGCTGCCGATTTACTGCGTGGACCGGGATCAAAAAATGCTCTCGATTTCCTTTGACGCCGCCTGGGGGAACGAGGATACCCAGACCCTGATCGACATCTTGGCCAAGTACAATATCAAGGCCACATTTTTTGTGGTGGGCGAGTGGGTGGATAAATATCCTGAGTCGGTGAAGGCACTTTCCGACGCGGGCCACGAGGTGATGAGCCACTCCAACAAGCATGACCATTTCAACTCGCTGACCACCGATCAGATTATTTCGGATATCAACACCTGCAACGACAAGATTGAGGCTGTGACCGGGGTCAGGCCGACGCTGTTCCGGTGTCCCTACGGGGAATATGACGACCATGTCATCTCGGCGGTACGCTCCATGGGCATTGAACCCATCCAGTGGGATGTGGAAGGTTGCGCAGCAGCTTCAAGTCCGCGGGGCGCGGGGGCGAATTCAAACGAGGTCATACCGGAAGAAACAAGACGCGCCGATCATGCGGTGTGACGGCAAAGGCATATGGAAGCTGTTCGGCAGGGCTGTCCAGGACGCATTTTTCGTCTTTTCATTGTAAATTACAACAAAATATTTTATAATCATTGTGACAATTGTTTTTTAGGGGGTCGTCCCATGCATCGTATCTTGATTGTGGATAATGAAGAGAAGCTGCGGCAGGCGATTGTGAAATATGCACGGTTTCAAGGCTATGAGACCGTGGAGGCCGCCGACGGATTGGAAGCGGTGCGGCTCTGCCGGACACAGCGGTTTGATCTGATCCTTCTGGACGTCATGATGCCGCGCATGGACGGTGTCACTGCCTGCCGCGAGATCCGCAAGCTCTGCAACACGCCTGTGCTGATCCTCACCGCCCGGGGCGAGGAGTATGACCGGATTGCCGGGTTTGAGGCGGGGGCGGACGACTATGTGGTAAAGCCCTTTTTTCCCCATGAGCTGATGCTTCGCATGGCGGTGATTCTCAAACGGGCTCACCGGGGCGGGGCGGAAAGCCAGAACGTCTGCGTAGGTGGTCTGAATCTGTCCTATACCGGCCGCTGGCTGACGGTGGACGGCGCGCGGGTCAGCCTTACAGGAAAGGAATTTGATCTGCTTGCCTATTTGGTTGCCCATTCCGGCGTGGTGCTGACCCGGCAAGAGATCATTGAGTCGGTCTGGGGCAGCGAGACAGAGAGCGGCACCCGCTCCCTGGATACGCATATCAAGCAGCTGCGAAGAGCGCTTGGCCCGTATCACCAGTATATTGTGACGCTTCGCGGGGTGGGGTATCGCTTTGAAGAAGCATAAAAGCATCACTTGGCGTGTGTCCTGCTATCTGCTGGTCTTTATCGCGGTGCTGCTGATCATGATGTGGCTGAGTCAAATGGTGCTGCTGCCTGTGATTTATCAGGAGTATCGGAAGGCCGCGGTGGCCAATCTTGTCACAGAGCTGGGAAACAGCCTGGGCTCGCCTCAGTTTTCCCGCAGCCTCTCGCAAACCGCCAGAGAGCAAAGCGCGTGCATCCGGGTTCTGCGTCAGAGCGGAACGGAAATTTACTCCACAGACTGTATGCCGTATTCCGATCTGTCGGGTTATTCTAAGGACACGCTGTTTTCCCTGTGGGATGAGGCGCAAAATGCCAAGGGAAGCGTATCGACGGTTTATGCCATGGACAGCCTGCGGCTGAAGCGGCTGGTGCCCACCGGCGTCAACGCCATTGTTTATATGAAAATTTTTCATCCTGAGGGACAGCCGGCCACGGCCATTTACTATAACAGCACCATCACACCCATTGACGGGATGCTGGAGGTGCTGAAGATCGAGCTGTGGTGCATTATGGTTTTCGCGGTGATTTGCACCGCGGGCCTCGCCTTTGGCCTCTCCCGGCATATCGCCCGCCCCATCACACGGATCAACGAGCGGGCGAAGCTGCTGAAAAAGCAGGATTTTTCCGTGACCTTTGATATCGACAATTATCAGGAGGTGGCGGAGCTCAGTGAAACTCTCACCGCCACCGGCCGTGAAATGGCGCTGCTGGACGGACTGCGCAGGGAGCTGATTGCCAACGTGTCCCACGACCTGCGCACGCCGCTGTCCATGATCATCGCCTTCGCTGAGGTGATGCGCGACGTCCCGGAGGAAAACACGGGAGAGAACGCCCAGATTATCATTGACGAGTCCGTGCGCCTGTCCGAGCTGGTGGATGACGTACTGCTGCTCCCCCAGCCAGCCGAAGTGACCGATGAGGTAAATTACTCCTTTTATGATTTTGCGGCGGCCTGCCGCAGTACCATTGAGCGCTATCAAAAGCTCAGCATCAACCGGCGCTGTCATATTACCTATGACGGCCCGGAGCATGTTCAGGTGCGGGCCGACCGGGTTAAGCTCTCCCAGGTGATTTATAATTTGCTCAATAATGCCATGTCTCACGCCGGTGATATGCCCGATATCCTGCTTCGCATCGAAATCCAGGACGGAGCGGTCCGCGTATCCGTCATCGACGACGGCGAGGGAATTCCCAAGGACAAGCTCAAGCTGATTTGGGAGCGCTATTATTCCGACACCGGGGACGAGCAGTTCCATGCCGGACTGGGGCTGACTATTGTACGCCATATTCTCGAACTCCACCACGCGCGGTACGGCGTGGTCAGTGAGCTTGGCAAGGGCAGTACCTTCTGGTTCTCGCTGGACTGCTACGCCGGCAGTCCATGACAAAGCCCCGCCCCGGCCAATGGCCGGGGCGGGGCTTAACCCTGCCGGAAAAGGCTGTGGCCTTTTCCGGCACGTGTTGATTGGACTTCCGTTACGACAGACCCAGATAAGCCGCCTTCAGGCTCTCATCCCGGAGCAGGTCTCCTGCGGCACCCTCCATTACGTTGTGGCCGGTCTCGATGACGTAGGCGCGATCTGCGATTTCCAGAGAGGATTGCACGTTCTGTTCCACCAGCAAAATGGTCATTCCCCGCTTATTGATATTGACAATGGTCTCAAACACCTGATCCACAATGACCGGCGCCAGACCCAGGGATGGTTCGTCCAGCATCAGCAGCTCCGGACACTGCATGAGTGCCCGGGCAATGGCCACCATCTGCCGTTCTCCGCCGGACAGGGAGCCCGCCGCCTGCTTCCGGCGTTCCGCCAGCTTGGGAAACAGTTCAAAGCACATATCCAGGTTTTCCTGCCGCTTGGGCCGGGCTTTTTTGGAGTAAGAGCCGATAAGCAAATTCTCATAGATGGACATTTCCGGGAACAGCTTGCGTCCCTCCGGCACCTGCACCAGGCCCAGCGTGGAGATATCGTGGAGCTTATAACGGGATAACTCCTCACCCTTGAAGGTGACGGACCCTGTCAGCGGTTTCAGAACGCCGGAGGCGGTGTTGATGGTCGTGGTTTTCCCAGCTCCGTTGGAACCCAGAAGAGCCACGATTTCGCCCTGATTGACCTGGAGGGATACTCCGTCCAGAGCCTGGAAGCTTCCATAATTGACATGAATTTGATTGATCGTCAGCATCAGTGCTTCCCTCCCCCCAGATACGACTCGATGACCAGCGGATTGGACGCGATCTCCGCCGGAAGCCCCTCGGCAATTTTTGTTCCCTGATTGATGACCACGATGCGGTCGGACAGGTTCATCATGGCGCGCATGACGTGCTCAATGATGATGATAGACATGCCGCCGGCACGAATTTCACGGATCAGCTCCATAATGCGCTCCACCTCCGTGGGGTTTAATCCCGCGATCACCTCGTCCAGCAGCAGCACATCGGGCTCGGTGGCAAGTGCCCGGGCCACCTCCATCCGCTTGAGCTGGGGAAGGGTAAGGGCGCTGCCGCCGGAATGGGCCGCCTGCTCCAGGCCTACCCGCTTGAGTACCTGATAGGCCGCGTCCCTGGCCTCGGAGGTTTTGCCGTGGCGGATGTACGCGCCCACCATGACGTTTTCCAGCACCGTCAGGTTGGAAAACGGCTGGCAAATCTGATAGGTTCGGCCGATACCCATTTTGCACAGCTCGTTGGAGCGGGGCTTTGGGATGACCTTGCCGTGATAGCGCAGCTCGCCCTCTGACATGGGCATGGTGCCCGACAGCATATTGAACAGAGTGGTTTTACCCGCGCCGTTGGGGCCGATAAGACCCAGAATTTCATGCTTGTTTAAGTGGATATCAACGTGATTGACCGCCACCAATCCGCCAAATCGCTTGGTCACCCCCTTGCCGCTGAGAATTGCCTCGCCGGAATGTTCACTCATGGATTCCACCTCCGCCGCCGGACTGTTTTTGCAGGGTGGCTTTCCGCCGGGACATCGCCCGCTTCTCCCGCTCGTCCGCCAGGAAGGGAATGAGTCCTCCGGGCAGGAAGAAGACGCATATCATTAAAATCAAACCGGAAATCAGCGTTGCCAGCCCGTTGAGAGAGCTTGGCGCGTACATGGTGACAATACGGTTGATGGTGTAAATAAGACCCGCGCCGATCACAGGCCCCCAAAGGGTGTTGGCGCCGCCAACCACGCACATGATCATCACATTGATGGACAGCTCCACGCCGAACATTTTACTGGGGTCCACATAACTGATGAACATGCAGTAAAACCCGCCGCCCATAGCGGAGAAAAAGGCGGAAATAAACTGCGCCTGCATTTTCAGCGACAGCACGCTGACGCCCAGGGACGCCGCCGCACCCTCGTTGGCGCTGATCGCCCGGAAGTAGAAGCCGCGCTTGGAGCGGGTGATCCAATGCGATACCAGCAGCACCGCCACCAGCATACCCAGCACGATGTAATAGTAGGGCATCTTGCTGGAAAACTGCATGTTGAGGGGGTCGTTTCCAGGAGAAAATTTAAAGCCGTTGGAGCCGCCTACATTGACGCCGAAAATGGTCTGAAAATTGGTGAAAATGATTTTCATCATGCCCAGCAGCGCAAAGGTTGCAAGAGAGTAAAAAATACTCTGTAAACGGAAGGTGGGGTAGCCTATGATGATGGAAAACACGCCGGTGAGCAGGGCGGCGACCAGCATGCCGGCATAGGGCGTGAGGTTTGCGTATACGAACAGACAGCCTGTGAGATACGCGCCCAGGCCGATGTAAATGCCGTTGCCAAGGGAAAACAGACCGGTATACCCGCCCATGATGTTCCATGAGCTGGCCCAATACATGTAGAGCAGAACTGAAATCAGGATGGACATGTTGGACAGCCCAATATGGAACACAACGGGCAGCAGAATCGCCGCAAGAAGCACAATCACGGGCAGAATCCATTTTTTTTGCTTCATATCCGGTTACCCCCTTACCCTTTTTTCCAGAATGCCCTCCGGCTTTACCAGCAGGATCAAAATAAACAGCACAAAAATGAAAATCTGAGCCAGATTATCCCCCACCATGGCGCCGCCCAGCTTTTCAATGACTCCGATGATTACGCCCGACAGCATGGCCCCGGGGATGTTTCCCTTGCCGCCCATGGCGACGATGATAAACGCCTTAAAGCAGAAGGAGACGCCCACATAGGGATTGACGGAATAGAACGGAGTAAGCAGCGCGCCGGACAGCCCCACGATGCCCAGGCTGATGACAAACGCGACACAGTATACTAAATTGGCGTTGATGCTCATCAGCTGAGCGGTAATACGATCCTGAGAGGTAGCCCTCAAAGCGCGGCCCATTTCCGATTTTTGAATAAATACATACAGGCCCGCGCAGCACAGCGCCGCCAGCAGGAAGGAGATCAGCTTCGGCACCGACACCAGCATGTTGCCCAGCTCCAGCATGCCGCTGTATCTGGTTTCCACCGACTTGACCTCCGCGCCGAACAGCAGGTTAAACAGAGCCTGCAGCGCCATGCTCATGCCGGCGGTAAACAAAAGAATATCGCGCCACGCGGCTTTTCCCCGGTTAATAAGTCTGTTGAAAATATATTTCTGAAGAATAAAGCCGACCACCCCCAGCACAAGGATATTGACCAGCGCCGTGAGATAAGGGTCAAACCCGGCAAATTTGGTCAGGTAATAGGAGATATACATGGACACCATCAGCACCTCGCCGTGGGCCCAGTTCACCACCCCCATGACACCGTACGCCAGGCTCAGTCCCAGTCCGATGACCGCGTAAACGCCGCCGATCAGAATTCCGTCTATCAGTGCCTGCGTCAGGATAGACACCGTCATGAATCATTCCCCCTCGGAAGATTGTTTCGCCGTATGGCAGCGCCCCGCTCGGGTCGGAACGCGGGGTGCTGCCCCGGCATGTTCTAAGCTTCGTTAATATTGGATGGTATCCGCTCCGTCATTGTAGGACGTTGGGTAAACAATGGTCCATTTGCCATCTTGTACCTGCACCAGCACCATGCCGTCGGTCTCGCCCAGCTTGTCATTGTTGTTATAGCGGACACCGGTATCGCCGAAGACGGAATTTTGCTGCCCTTCGGTGGCGAAGTGGACTCCGTCATAGCCGGAAAACCACAGGGACCAATCTGATTTGTCCACGTCCATCTGGTAGAGGGCATCCGCCACCGCCTCGCGGTCGGCCGCACCGGCATCCTCAATGGCGTTGATGATGGTGGCCATTCCCAGCCATCCCCAGCAGGGCTCCATGGTCATTTCATATCCGTAGGTGGTGTTAAATTCCTCCGCCAGTGCGGTTGCCTCATCACCGGCGCCGCCGTAGGAGGGAATCCAGGGGGCGGAATAGAGCACGCCGTTGGCCGCGTCGCCACAGTTTTCGATGAACTCGGTGTCGCCGACACCGCCGCCCAGCCCCGCGACCTTGGCGGTGCAGCCGTACTCCGACATCTGCTTCACCAGAAGATTGGTGGCGGCGGAGAAGCAGGCTGTAATCACAAGATCCGTATCGGCGCTCTTGATCTTATTGACCAGCGTGGACATGTCTGTGGTGGACTCGGTAACCGCTTCGTCAACCACAACCTCGTAGCCCATCTTGGCGGCATTCTCGCGCCAGGTATTCACCGCAGCGGTGCCCCAATCGCCGGAATCGTAGACAATGGCAATTTTATCGGTGGGATTGTCGGAGCGAACCTGGTTGAGATACTGGATGATCAGCGTCCACATGTTGTCGCCGTCGGTGGAACCAGTATTAGTGCGGTAGACATATTTGTTTTCCGTGCTCATGAAATTTTCCGCCGTTGAATTGACGATGATGTAAGGAACCTGATACTGGATCGCAAGGGGTACGGTTGCCGCCGCCACTGTGGAATTGTACGGCCCGATGACGGCGACGACGCCTTCCTCCACCAGTTTTTCAAAGGCGGAAACGCCGGTCTCGGGGTCGCTGGCGGAGTCCTGCGTCACCAGCTCAATCTGCTTACCGCCCAGCGAGCTCAGGCCGCCGTTATTGTTGATGTAATTGACGCAGAATTCGATTCCGTCGAGCTGTACGCCGCCGTAGTAGGCCGTGGAGCCGGACAGCGGGAGCAGCACGCCCACCTTCACCGTGTCGCTGGAGTCCCCTCCTGACCCGCTTGCGGTGGAATCCGAGCCGGAGTCCGCGCTGTCTCCGCCGCAGGCCGACAGCAGTGTGAGCATCATTGCCAGAGCCAGCAGAATGCTGAAAAATTTCTTCCCTCTCATGACTTGTTCTTCCTTTCCAATTGTTCGATTTGGATTGCGGCTGCCCCGTTGCAACCGTTTCTCAATATTCAGGGACACGCATCCTGTATGAATCGCCATCCGGCGTATTCATTCGTCATCGGCTCCTCTGGTGGAGCTTTTTGTGGAGCTTCAGAAGCTCAATGAGCATCCGGTCGCGGTACTCCATGATTTCAGCCGCATTGTTACCCTGTTCGGCAGGGCGATGGGCCATTTCGTCATAAATCTGCGTCTGGGCGACCTCGCTCCATCGGTCGGGATAAGCCTCCCATTTTGCCATGTCCTTTAACCACAATTGTGCAGACGATCTGAAATGCTCGTCGGCTACCACGAAGCCGCCCTGGCTGCTGGCCAGCTCCATCAAAAGGTAAGGCCCCAGAAAGGCCCAGCGCAGGCCGGGACCGTAAGTAACCGCCTTATCAATGTCCTCCACGGTGCACACACCGCGCATAATCAAATCCGCGCCCTCCCGGGACAGCGCCAGCTGCAGGCGGTTGGAGATAAAGCCGAGGCATTCCTTTTGCAAAATAATCGGTTCCTTGTGCAGGGACTGATAGAACTGATATGCCCACTGGAGGCATTCCTCCGAGGTTTGTTCACCCCGGGTCAGCTCCACCAGAGGAATCAGATGAGGTGGATTGTAGGGATGCGCGCCTACACAGCGTTCGGGGTAGCGGGTACCCCGGGCAATTTCGGTGATCAGCAGACCGGAGGTGGAGCTGGCAAAAATCGCGTCCGGCGGCGCGTACCGGTCAACCTGCTCCAAAATTTTGTGCTTCGCCTCATAATGCTCGGGCCCCGATTCCTGAATCAGTCGGACGTCCTTCAGTGCCTCCGCCAGATCAGTGGTGGGATGAAGCCGAGCAAAGCACCTGTCCGCGGTGTCCGGAAAGAGAATTTCCTGGGTCACCAAAAAATCCAGATCATGCCGAACGTGCTCCATGGCGCGATCCACGCTGTCCTGGCTGATGTCATACAGCGCAACCTCGCAGCCCTCCAGTGCAAAATTCGTGGCCCAGCTGGCGCCGATGACCCCAACCCCCAGACATGCCACTCTTTGACCCTCCGCCGATTGCCTCATTGCAAGCCCCTCCTTTATCTAATTGATGCGGGTTTGGTTGCTTTATTGCTAATGCAACCCGTGTGCCAATTTTTCTGTGTGCCGGTTTTTGCCCACGGGCGGGTGTACAGTGAGCTGGCGATCCTTTATGCCGCCTGTGTTTTTACCCATGCCGTGTTCCTTTATCTGCGTTACAATATTGTTTGCTGAAGAAAAATTCACATAATATTAAGTTAAAAATGACTTGCTATTTTTTCTTCTGAGATCATAAAACGACAGAATCCTTTTTCATTCCGCCTTTTTTGTTCCCGTCTGGTATGAAATAAAATAAGTTATAAATGACTTAAAAAAGTCATTTATAACTTAACGTGATTTCAGTGTGAATTTTATGTAGGTGTGCCTGTTTCAATGCCCAGCCGTTTCGCCTTGCGTATCAGAGTGGATTGGCTGGTGCCCAGAGCGGCCGCCGCCTTATAGGTGCTGCCACAGCGCAGCAGGGCGGATTCAATCAGGCGGTATTCCACCTGCTCCGTCGCCTCCCGGAGGGAAACCGGAGCTTCGGACAGCAGATCCTGATCTCCCTTCCAGTTGAGAAAGCGCTGGACGGCGGCGGCGGTGATTTCCCGCTGGGAGCCTAAAACAGTCAGACGTTCCACCAGATTGCGCAGCTCGCGGATATTGCCCGGCCAATCATACTCCTGCAATACCTGGAGGGCGCCCCGGGAAAATATCTTGCTCCGTTTATATTTTTGATTAAATTGCTGCAAAAAGTTTTTTGCCAATAGCGAGATATCCTCCCCTCTGGATCGCAGCGAAGGCAGATAGAGTGGGATTACATTCAAACGGTAATATAAGTCCTCCCGGAACCGCTTCTGGTTTACCAGCTCTTGTAGATTCTGATTGGTGGCGGCCAGCACCCGGACGTCAATGGGAATTGCGGTGACGCCGCCCACGCGCGTAATCACGCGTTCCTGAATGGCGCGCAGGAGCTTTGGTTGCAGGGGCAGGGGAAATTCCCCGATTTCGTCCAGTAAAACGGTTCCGTGGTTGGCGGTTTCCAGCAATCCTGTTTTTCCGCCCTTGGTGGCGCCGGTAAAAGCGCCGTCCACGTAGCCGAACAGCTCCGCCTCCACCAGATTTTCCGGAATGGCCGCGCAATTGACCTTGACAAACGGCTGGTCGGCCCGGCCGCCTCTGCGTTGAATTTCGTTTGCAACCACCTCTTTTCCGACGCCTGTGGCTCCTGTGATCAGCACGGTGGCATCGGTCTGGGCCACCTCGCCGATGAGCATACGGATTCGCTCCATTTCGGGAGAGGTCCCCAGCATGGTACTTTCGGTTTCCGCGGAGCCGCCGGAGGGAAGCCGCTGCCCTTCGGCAAGTGCGTCGTAGTCGGGAATAACAGTCAGATCGCGCACCAGCGTAACCACCAGCTTGATGTTGCCGCCGTCGTCAAAAACCGGCGTCCCCGTGCAGATCAGACGTCCCTCCTCAAAAAAGTCGGAAATCTGAATTCCCTCCTTCAGAACCCTGAGGGAGACCGCCTGCTCGTATTCCTTTTCCCGCATGGTCCAATCCGTTCCGCTGTCCTGAAGACATTGGACGGAAAAGTAATATTCCCGCAGAACGTCGGTAATATATCGTCCGATCAGCCGTTCCGCAGGAATATTGATATGGCGTATCCAGGTGCGGTTTGCGGCGAGAATAAACCCCTCCCGGTCTACAATATAAATGCCGTCACCGATGGTATCAATAATCTCCTGCACCTCGTTCATGGCAATCATTCCTCCGCCTGCACATGATTTGATTCAGCAGACTTATTATAGCTTAAATCATATAAAGGGGCAATATCTGAATTGGCGCAGGAGGCAAAAAACGGGCGGCTTCACTGATTGAAGCCGCCCGTCTTAGACGCGTTTATCACGTTGAGAGGACGGTTGAACTGCGTTCTCCGTCCTTATGCGCTTTCTTTGCTGTGTGTGCGCTCCGAGTCAATCGGAGTGCGCAAGTCAATTGTGATGAAATGGGACACGCAGATACAGCCGGTTCATCTTTTCCTCAATGTTGTTGAGCAATTCGGCATATTCCCGGAGTTCATCGACGACCGTGTCGGGGTTGTCCAGCTGTGCCTTATACCGAATTTGATGCTCCATACCTGCCCAGGTGTCCATGGTAAGCGTCCGGAGCTGAATTTCCACGGGATAATAATCTGTTCCTATGTTGTGAATCGGAACGACGGCTATCATATGATAACTGCGGTATCCATTGGGTTTAGGCGTTTTGATATAATTTTTTTCGGTTGGAAATTCTAAATCATGCATATTGTGAAGCGCATCGATCACCGTGTAAATATCTTTTGTATAATAGCAAATGATTCTGATTCCCGCGATGTCCGTCAAGAAATTTTTCGCATTCTCAAAGTTGGGCTCATATCCGCGCCGTTCTAATTTTCCATAGATACTTTTCATGGTTTTGACTCTTGTTTGAATATAATGGATCGGATTATGTTGAAATTCGTTACTAAAATCGTTTTTCAGCGTATCCATTCTAAGATTGATTTCACGTATCCCTGCCTGATATGGTTGGATAAAACGATCATAGTCGTTCAACGTTGCGATCATGTCTACAGCGGTGTTTGGTGTCATTCTTACCTCCAAAAATACAAGCACTCCGTACATGTTAATAGTATCACACCGATATATTTTTTATCTTGAAGAATTGAAAACGATCTGGAAATAATTCGTGAATTTTTTATAAATAATAACATCTGCCATCAATGTTGACTATGTTACCACAGATCAGATAGCGGAACAAAGGTTTATTGACACGGCGGACCGTAATCAATGAGGAGATTGATTTTTGTGGTAATGATGGTATAATTAAGTGATCTGAGCAATGATTAAAAAATTTGAGACATAATGAGGATGAAGCAGAGTGGCTTATCAATATATCATATTTGACTTTGACGGTACAATCGTCGATTCTGTATCGGTACAGAATGAGATATTAAAGGAACTGGCAATGAAGCACCATTTCAACAACATGGATGTCAAAGCCTTTAGACGCAGGGACAGCCTAACGTTTCGAAAAAAAGCCCAAATGCTTTCTTTTGTGATTCAAATTCAGGCTGAATACAAATCACTGTACAACGAGCTTCTGTTTAAAGTAAAACCGTTTGAGGGATTATTATCGTTACTATCCTCGTTGCAGGCCAGCGGATATGACCTTGCGATTATCTCATCCAATGCAGCCGAAAATATAGCGAAATTTCTGCATCTAAATGATGCAGCCCTTGACATTCCCATTATCTCTTCTAAAGGATTGTCAGGTAAACATAAAGCGCTCACTGAGTTTACGAGACGGTATCACTGTCATTCCTCTGATATTTTATATATTGGCGATGAAATCAGAGATATTAAGGCATGTAATAAAAGCAAGGTGGATATTGCCTTTGTCAGATGGGGATTAGATGCAGATAAAGACTTAACTTCTTACAATATAAAATTTGTTGCATCGTCCGTATTGGAATTGCGGCAATTTTTAATTCCGGAGCCTTAATTTTTTCATCATCATAGCGTTTGGAAGACGAAATCTTGCTCCATGGAATACGGGAGGGAAGTTATGGGGCATCAAATGAAAAATTCACAGAAGAGTAACAAAATATCCATTTCTTTTTTACATAGATATGGTAATATAACCATATGAGGCACCTAAAAGGAGCTTCCTGCATCCGTGCCGCGGCGGAAAAACGCGGACAAAAAATAATGTGAGGTATTTCCTCATTGTTAAGCCCTCCTCGGTTAAAACCTTGGAGGGCTTTTTAAATTTAATTCTTTTGTAACATACTAAACATACTTACTTAATAAGTGTTTGATAATATAGACCTTGCAAGAAACAGCTTCTTTTCATTTAAATCCTCCAATCATAGTGAAAACCACCCGGACGTTTGGAGCACGTCTGGGTGGTTTTTACATTTACAACGCAAAGAGTAAAGGCGTATTTAAAATCAATTCCAATAAAAATTTTATACAGTCGGAGAGCTTGATGAAACTGCCCCTGGAAGTTAGTTCAGTATATCATACTGTCTAACTTTCGGGGGCAGCTGAAGGTAATCAAGTCTGTTGTTTGGATTGTTAATCACTAGGAAGCTGTTTACGATTGATTCACCCGCACAATGCAGGTCAGAGTTTTTCCGTCCTCCAGCGTTGCCGTTACCTTGCAGGTTCCATTTGCAACGGCGCTGACGGTTCCGCTGGAGGAAACCTTGGCCACGGAGGTGTTACTGGACGACCAAGTGACGCTACCGGTGTAGTCGGTGACCTTCAGCTGATATGTTTCAGTCAGGGAGAGTAATGTAAAATCCGTCTTGTTCAGGGCGCTGTTGGCACTGCTGGCCACCGAACTGTTCGCAGAAGACGAGGAACCGGTGAAGCTGCAACGCACCACACAGGATTGAGTGGCGCCGTTATCCAGCATAGCGGTGATGGTGGTGCTTCCCTTGCCCACCGCGGTAACTTTGCCGCTGGAGCTGACGGTGGCCACAGAGGTGTTTTCGCTTTCCCATGTGACGGTGCCGCTGCTGCCGGAGGGGGTCAGAGTTGCTTTGAGGGTACAGGTTTCACCGGCGGAGAACAGGGTGAAGTCGTCCTTGCTCAAGGTCAGGTTGGTTGCCGTGGATGACGCGGCGGTGGTGCCGGTCTTGCTGGTTGACTGGGTGGTTTCGGCCTTTGTCTCGGAGGAACTTGCGGAGGTATCCGAGCTGTTTAAAGAGGAAGTCTCGGTATCGGAGTCCTGATCTTCCGTCTGTGTATCCGTGTCCGTGCTGCTGCCGCTCTGCTGGATATCCTTGCTGCCGGACGCAGCAGACGTGTCGATGTCGTCAATATCGGTTTCCGTTGTGCCGGAAGACTCCACCGACGTTTCCCCGGAATTGGATGTCATATTCATCAGTGGTCGTATAATAGAAAGCACTAGAAGGACAATGGTAATTAAAAGTCCCACGGCGACGATCGAACCTATAATACGCAAAATCTGCCGTCTGCCCCGGATCGGGTGCTCTCTGGTCAGCCGCCGACCTCCGTAGGAATTGGATGCATCGTCAAAGTCGTCCTCGAAATCATCACGATAATCGGGTTCTTCGTCAACGATACCGGTATTGTTGCAGAACGGGCAGCGGCGATAAGTGGAGGAATAATCCTCCCCACAGAATTCACAGTGCACCAATTCATTAATCCTATGCTTTGCCATAGCGCTGCAATCAGTCCTTTCAGGATTCGCTATCATTTTACGCTTGTCCAATTCTATACCACCCTATACTACACGTTTCCGGCTCCTGCGTCAAGAGTTCTTGACCCGCTCCCCGGTTTGTTCTATAATGAACGCAATGCAACATGAGTTTAGGTTGATCCGCGCGGCAGTCCGGCGTGTGATCCCTTCCAAAATAAGGAGTTTGAAGATGGCTAATTCCATGTCGGCCGGTGCGGTCCACAAACAATACGATGAGGGACTTTCCGCGTTTCGGCGGCATATTGCGGATCCGGCGGTCCGTGTTGCCTTCGGCAGAGAGGCGGATGCCTTTATGCGCGCCTGCGCTCTGGGGGTCTGGCAGAAGGACGGCGGGCTGACGCCCCGCCATGTGGAATATTATAACGCGGTCTACTGTAAGGGCAATCCCGTTCCCGCCATCCTCTACTGGGAGCTGTCCACCGCGGTCAGCGAATATCCCGGCTTCAAGGCGCCTGCCTTTTTTCAAAAAATGATTCAGTATGATCTTGCAACCGGACGGCGGACCTCCCGCCGTTTCATCGACACCATGACGCTCATGCTGCTGCTGTTCGCGGCTGCCGACGATGTGGTCAGCGAAGCGGAGGCGGGGTTTGTGAATGCCTGCGCCGACAGTCTCTCCGGCTTGTGTGACAGGGCGGGGGTGCACAGCGACAAGCCTGCTCTTGATGTGGGAGAATTTGTGACCAAGCACCCTGACGGAACACCCGTCAAGGACAACGCTCCTACACCGGCCGCAGCCGGTGCGGGAACCGGAACCGCAAGTCCCGCGGAGGCGGCGAAAGAGCGGGAGCCGGAGCCTCAACTAACGCTGGAGGAGCTGCTTGCGGAGTTGGACGCGCTCTGCGGCCTGCCCAAAGTCAAGGCGGACGTCAAGAGCCTGATCAACCTGGTCAAAGTGCGAAAGCTGCGGCAGGAGGCCGGGCTTCCTGTTCCGCCCATGAGTCTGCATCTGGTGTTTATGGGCAACCCCGGAACGGGCAAAACCACGGTAGCCCGCCTTTTGGCAAAGATTTATCACGCCATCGGCGTGCTTTCCAAGGGGCAGCTGATCGAGGTGGACCGCTCCGGTCTGGTGGCGGGCTTCGTGGGTCAGACAGCGATGAAAACCGGAGAGGTGATTCAAAAGGCGTTGGGCGGCGTGCTGTTTATTGACGAGGCGTATGCGCTTGCCAACCAGGACAATCCCAACGACTTCGGCAAGGAGGCAATCGAGGCGCTGTTAAAGGGCATGGAGGATCACCGTGATGATCTGATTGTCATTGTCGCGGGATACCCTGAGCTGATGAAGAACTTTATTCACGCCAACCCCGGGCTGGAGTCCCGGTTCAATAAATATTTTTTCTTTGAGGATTACAGCGGCGAGGACCTCATGAAAATCTTCACCGGCATGTGCGAGCAAAATGGCTACACGCTGGATGAGGTGACCTGCTCGTTTTCCCGCGGCGCGTTTATGGAGCTGTATGAACAGCGGGACGAAAATTTCGGCAATGCCCGCGACGTGCGCAATATCTTTGAGTATGGCATTTCCCGGCAGGCCAATCGGGTGGCTGCCATGGAGGCTCCTACCCGGGAGCAGCTGATGGCGCTCACCAAAGTCGATCTCCAGGACGAAGAGGATACCGATGGAGAAAAGAAGGCGGAGCCCGCCGTTCAGGCAGGCAGTACGCAAGAGGCAGAGCCGGACGCCGCCGCTCCTGTCCATCCGGAATAAATTCAAGGCTGGGAGGAATGGAGCTTGCTCCGTTCCTCCCAGCCTTTCAATCAGCTCTGATTAAGGTTCCAAAGTCCCGCGGAGTTTTTTCGCGCCCAGTCGAAAAGGGCTGAATCCGTCATTTCCCGGGACATATAAGTCGGAAATAATCCAGCTTAAAACGTCTGCGGCGAAGCAGACGTGATGTACTTCTGCCGTTTTAAATTCGCAGCCATTGCTTTAGATCAAGCAGATTTTCCGCGATATAGCGCTTGGGAAACGGCGTAAACGCCTCCCGCTTTGTGGTTCCGTTCAGCACGGCGCAGAAGTCGATTCCGCCCCGCAGTGCAGTCTCCGCGTCAATCACGGTGTCCCCGCAGAAAAGAAGCGCATGCTTCGGAAGATTTAACCGATCCATTGCCTGAAGCAGCCCCTCTGGATCGGGTTTACAGAGGGTCACGTCCTCCGCCCCCACCACAAAGGACACAAGCTCGGGGATTCCATGGTGATTCAAAATATCCCGGATGGTTTCGCCTCGCTTGGTACTGACGATGGCAGTTGGAATTTCACATTGTTTCAATGTGGACAAGAGCTCCACCGCACCTGGGAGCAGCACGGTGAAGTCCAGCATCAGGGGCCTGCCGTATTGCTGGAACAGCGCGTGGAACCGCTCCCGCGCGTCCGCGTCACCGCAGCCGGTCAGCATGGTAAACCCATCCTCAAGGGTATATCCTACCGTATGCCGTACCGCCTCCCGCTCAGGTTCCGGATAACCCAGTTCAGCAAAGCTCTTACGGAAGCCCTGCCAAATCGCCTCGGTACTGTCCCCCAGGGTATAATCAAAATCAAAAATGATACCGCGTTTCTCCATGAATGGTGCCTTTCTACAGTTGTTTTCGCCCGGTGGCGGCGGGGAGGTTCAGTTCATCCCGGTATTTTGCCACCGTGCGGCGGGAGATTTCCACGTCCTCCTTCGCCATTAGCTCGCAGAGCTTCTGATCGGAGAGGGGTTTTTTCTTATCCTCATGCTCCACCAGACGGCGCAGCAGCGCCTTTGCGGAGTCGGGAGAGGTGCCTTCCCCGGAAAAGCTCCCAAGTCCCCGTGAGAAAAAGTAGTTGAGAGGAAAAATTCCATGGGCACACTGAATATATTTTTCACGGATGGCTCGGCTGACGGTAGATTCATGCACACCCACGTCCCGCGCCACATCCGCCAGGGTCATGGGAGCCAGATGCCCCACCCCCTGTTCAAAAAAACGCTGCTGCCGCTTTAAAATCGTCTCCGCACAGCTGCGCAGGGTTTTGCGCCGTTGCTCAATACAGCGAACCACCCACTTTGCCTGCCTGAGCTTGTCCGATAGGTATTCCTTTACTCCGGTGTCGTCGGTTTGCTTAAACAGGTTACTGTAATAACTGCTCAGCTTGATTGCGGGAAGTCCCCGGTCATTTAAAAACAGCTCAAAATGATCGCCAAAGCTGGCAATAACAATGTCGGGATCAATATAGGGCAGGGTTTCCTTTGTGGCAAAGCCCGCGCCTGGCCTTGGGTTCAGGGAGCGGATCTCATCGCAGGCCGCCCGCACCTCCTCCTGGGAAACTCCCAGCGCCTTCGCAATCTGGTGATAATGGTTTTTACTGAGGGCGTCCAGATACTTTTCCGCGATGCGCAGCGCCAGCTTATGGGGTTCCGGCATCCGCCTGAGCTGCAGAGTCAGGCACTCCGAAAGGTTCCGTGCGCCAACACCGGCCGGTTCCATGCTTTGAACCGCCTTCAGCGCTTCCTGTGCGACTGGGGCGGGAAACGGCAAAGCGCATAATTCCTCGTCGAGCCAGCCGTCATCGTTCAGGCTTTCTAAAATCATCAGAGCCGCTTTTTCCACCTGCGGCTTGAGTCTCAGTACGTGCAGCTGGCTGAGCAGCTGAAAATAAAGCGTCTCCTCCGGCGAATGGTCGGAGCAGCGTACCATAGGATCCTCATCCTGTCCCTCATCCTGCCGGTGGTAATAGGAGTTTTGGGTATCCGTTGCCTCCAGCCACTCCAGCTTGCGGCGGATCACTGTAAATTCCTCCGGCGGAGGCGCGTCATCCAGATCCATAACGGGATTTTCCTGGGCCAGATGCTCCACATAATCCTTCAGCTCCAGCGTGCTCATCTGGAGAATTTCCAGCGTCTGCAGCATTTGTGGGGAGAGCGTCTGGGTCTGCTTGATTGACAAATTCAGTTCCATTGCGCGCACCCCCTTTCATCCTTCTCCTGACCTTATTGTACCACGTTCTCCGCCGATTTTGCAATAGAGTGGATTTTACATCATCCAGCGGGGCGTGTAGCTCGCGCTCCGTATAAAAACCACCCGACTCAGCCGCTGCTGCGGCCGGGTCGGGCGGTTGCCGAGTCACGGGGTCAACGAGCTTACGGTGGTGACGATGAAAGTGCCTGGCCGCACCGGGGCTCAGAGACATCAGAGCGTGGCGGCTTTCTGTTAGATCGGTTCCTCCAGCTCCATGACCGAAACCTCAAAGGCAGTACGACGGATGGCGGTGACACCGTCTATTTTGGTATATTCCCGGCTTTGGAGCCGCCCGGAGATGTCGATGGTATCTCCTACCCCCAGTACACCGCAACGCAGGGCCACCACACCCCACGCGATGCAGGGCAGGTAATCCGCCCGCCCATATCCGCGCCCCACCGCCAGCATGAGGTCGCAGATGTCCCGGCCCAGCGGCGTGCGACGCAGCACAGGCTGCTTGCACAGGGTACCGGTCAGTGTCAGCACGTTGGCTGCATCTTCCTCGGTGGGAAGAATCTCTCTGGCATAAACGCTGATAATCAATCGATTGCCGATACCGCCCCGATTGTTGTAGGACCGCACTTCCCCCCGGATCTCTGCCTGAGTTCCCTCCGCCGGAAGCAATTCCAGCAGGCGCTGGGGAAATACCACATTCAGATGGTCTTCCACACCAGACAAGCGGGGAACGATCATCGGAACACGGTAAAACCGTTCCCCATGTCCCTCATGGGAAAACACCGCCTCCTGCTCCACCGTACCCCGCAGCAAAATCTGATTTTCTTTCCGCTCCTCCCGCATACAACCACGTCCTTACCCGTTCTTGGGACATGTATATGCGGCGGTTTCCTCCGCTATGCACGTTTGACGTGGCAGGAATTCCCGCGCGTCCCGGCAAACAAGAGGAATCAAGGCCGGGGCAGCGCCGGAGGCGCCACATAAAAAGCGTAAGCCCCTGATTTAATACCAGGGACTTACGTAAAATAGAGACATAAGGAGTTATCCGCCCAAGGTCATATTCTGCCCTCCGGATAATCCGTCTTTTTTCAGCATCTGCTCCAGGACGGAGACGTCCGAGGTGATATCCATCGCGTCGTTTTGGAACAGCATATCGAGCTGCTTTTCAAACCCCTCCACGACTTTGTCCATCATCCCCTCAATCCGTTCCTTGGCGGAGGAGATGTTCTGACCCTCAATGCCCTGGGATTCAAGCTGGGCGTAGGCATGCAGTATTTTAAGGGTGGTGGGGAGATAATAGTTTAAGAAGCTGCGCAGCTGACTGTCCTTACCGGGATTTTTACGCTGATAATCCAAAATTTTTGCGGTTATCTCGCCGATGCGGTCAATTTTGCGGGACATCTCCTCATCTTCAATCGCATCATTCAGCTGACGGATTTCCTGCAGGGCAGATTGATCATCCTTAGCCTGCTCCGGCGTCTGCGTCTCTTCCTGCGGCACGGTGGCATCATCCGTGAGTACCAGCATATCTACGGACAGATCCAGATATCCTTGGGGGAACATTCCCATATCCAGCATGCATTGCAGGTCGTCCCTGACCTTTTTCACCCGGATGCCGGTTTTTTGTGAAAGCTCACGCACGGAAATCAGTTCGCGGCTGCCGATGACCGACAGATATTTACGAAACCGCTTTCCCTTGCGCCCTCGCGCGATACCGGAGGACAGCAGTACCATTCCGGTGGCAAAAAAGACAAACAAAACGAAAAAACCGGCCAAATCCTCCCGCACGGAGCCTATGCTGATGGAATCCAGCAGGGCGGCGACTAAGCTCATGCCGAAAACTCCGGCTGTAATTCCTCCGCCGATCACAAGCCCTCTTCCGGTCGGAACCTTCTGAAATTGCTTGACCTTTGCCTTCATATGCTCCGGCGGCGTATAGCCTCCTGTTTTTTGCGCTTGCTTATTTTGCTTAGGAGCGGCACTGGCGCTGTTTTGGCTCCGCCGGGTTGCCGATTGCGCCGTGCTCCCGGTCTGCGTCCAGGATTGCTGCTGGCGGCTCTCCTGACGCACGTCGTAGGGATGCTGTCCGGCAGCCCGCTTCGTGCGGAAGTGTTTCCGGTTGGAATAGCCCATCAGCTTTCGGAACAATAGCAGCAGGCCCACAGGCGGAAGAACCATCATGAAAATCAGAATCAGAATCCATGAGCCAAAGTCCCCGCCGCCGCTGCTGTTATCTGAGCCACGGTAGAAGTTATTTCCCTCATCGGGTCTGCGGTATGTATAATCTTGACGATCTGCCATAATACTCTCCTGTTTGGTTTATCGGCATGGCGCATTCGCCGATATTTTTGAACTCTCTTTCATTATGATATTACACCATATGCGCACTGATGTAAAGAAGAGATCAAAACCAACTGCATTTTATTCTAGTGTAACCACTTTGTAATGCTTTTCTGCCTGTAGTTGTGTATACTAAATTTTAACTGCCAATTATTTTGTAATTTATATGAGAGGTGATCGGCATGGAGGGTAGACGTGAAAAACAATCGAGGCTGAGCGGCAGGCTCGTTGCGCTGTTAATTACCGGCGGAGTTGCGCTGGGCCTGATTGCCATATACCTTGGTTTTTGTTTTTGGACTGCTTTTTCCGGACGGATGCTGCCTCATTCCCAGGCAATGTCCGTGGACATCGGCGGAATGACCTATGAGGATGCAAGTGAAGCGCTTCAGCAGGCATTTGACACCAGCTATCCGGACGGCGTTCTGGAGCTGTGGCAGAACGCCGCAGGGATTTCCGTCTCGATTCCCACCGATATTATGACCATTTCTGTCGCCAGCAATGAGAAAAATTTTTTTGCCGGCGGAGCGGCGTTCCTCAAGAGTCTGGCTTCTGACATCAGCTATGCTCCCACCGTTTCCTTTTCCGCTGAGTCGGAGGCGTACTTAACGGACACCGTTTCTGAATTTGCCTCAAAATGCAACCAGGCGCTCTCCCTGTCGGCTACAACGGTTACCGATGCCGGGCTGACGATCACAAAGGGCGCATCAGGCTATGCCATTGACGAAAATGCCACCATTCTCGCCATTGGGCAGCTGCTGCAGGATGCGGTGGAAAAGGTCGGAGCAGGCGCGACGGAGTCACTCGCGCTGGAAGCGGTCTCATCCACATCCGAACCGGTTACCCCGGATTTCGTGGCTCTTTACAGCGACGTGTATGTTGCCCCTCAGGATGCAGCCTTTGATAAAACCACATATGAAGTCACGCCCTCGGTTACCGGGGTATCCTTCGATATCGACGAAGCGCAGCAGGCCTACGCCGCCCTGGATGAGGGGGAATCCTGTACCATTCCGCTCACGAAAACAGAGCCGGACATTACCACTGAAAAACTGGAGGCGTCCCTGTTTCATGACATTTTAGGAAGTGTGACCACCACCATCGGCGGTACCTCCAACCGTGTCTCCAACGTGAAAAACGCAGCCAGCTACTGTAACAAGACCATTCTCCTGCCGGGGGAGACTTTTTCCTATCTTGATACCGTCGCGCCTTTTTCTTCTGAGCGAGGTTATCTTCCGGCGCCCGCCTACGTCGGCGGGGAGACAGTGCAGGAAATGGGCGGCGGAATTTGTCAGGTGTCCTCCAGCATTTATTATGCGGCGCTGAAGGGGAATCTGGAAATCGTAGAGCGGCATAACCACATGTATGCCGTGGGCTATGTCCCTGACGGGATGGATGCCACTGTATATTCCAGCTCCCTGGACTTTCAATTTAAAAATAACACAGATTATCCCATTAAAATTGTAGCCACAACTTCAGGCAAGAAGCTCACCGTTACCCTTTATGGCACCAACACCAGCGGAAATTATGTGGTCATGACCAACAATCGCCTGTCCACCACCGATTACGAGGTGGTTTATGTTGCGGATGAAACCGTCCCCCAGGGAACGACGGTGGAAGCGGTTACTCCCTATACCGGGCGTGTGGTGGAGGCCTATCGCAATGTTTACTCCGCAAATGGAACGCTCCTGAGCACTACCTTGGAGAGCACCAACACGTATAAAAAACGAGATGAGGTCATTCACTATAATCCTGCCGATGCCGCGTCTCTGGGTCTTGCCGACACCGGCAGCAGCGAAACCGCCGCTCAGACAGTCCCGGACACAACCGACAGCTCCGCTGCCCAGACCGCTGTGACAGGCACGGGTGAAAGTGCCGCCGCCGTGCCGGAAGACGCTGCCGTGGTGGAAACCCCGGATGAGACCGGGGATTTGGCTGACGGAACATCCACCGGGGTTGCTCCCTGATGCAGAAGGCGACAGGAGACGGTACGGGTGTCCTGCACCCCGGTCCTGGGTGGCAGATCTGTTATCCTCGCTCCGGTCGCCGTCTCGTGGATATCAAGAAGATGAAATTCCACTGGTTTATGGTTCTGCGTCACAGCTTCAACCTTTTTCGCGGTTCTGAAACATTTTGCTTGACATTGCGGGCCTCTTCTGATAAAATAATTTTTGCTGTGGATGAACAAAACAGAGCATGCTGGTGTAGCTCAGTTGGTAGAGCAGCTGATTTGTAATCAGCAGGTCGGGGGTTCAAGTCCGTCCACCAGCTCCACAATTTCATACGGAGGAGTTCCCGAGTGGCCAAAGGGGGCAGACTGTAAATCTGTTGCGTAATGCTTCGGTGGTCCGAATCCACCCTCCTCCACCAAACCGTAGACCCGCTGCAATTGCTCATTTTTGAGCTTGCGGCGGGTTTTTGCTTCGCCAGATAAATCCCTTAAATCCTCTGAAAACCTGCCCTGTGTGGGTATGGATGTGGGTATAAAAATTGAATATCTAATGAGATTCAGTATGCCAACTTTGACACGTTATCTTTTCTGCTCTCTATGTCCACATGAGTGTAAATTTCCGTGGTTGTAATTCTGGCTTGTCCCAATTGATCTTGCACGGCCCGGATGTTTGCTCCGCCCGCTAGAAGGTGCGAAGCGTAAGTATGCCGGCACTTATGCGGGGACAGGTGACGGACTTGACCACCGAGCGCATGAAATACTGAATCATACCGCCTTCTGTAAACGTCTGGTGTACAAAAATTGCCGCTTTTGCCAGTGAACACATAAAGCCCGGTTCGAGGCGCTGAACGAAAAATTTCTGCTCCTAATGGCGTTAGAACAACCTCACGCGGTTTTCCTGTTTTTGTAGTGTCTTTCACAGTATACTTAATGCCTTCCTCGTCAGTCGCCGCCACAGTCTTATTGACTGATATTGTTATGAGGACTGTGCTCGGCTCGGGAGCTGTTACTCCCGCCAGCCGTCAAAGACGGAAAATGGGCTTATATCATCCCTAGGGAGCTCTTTGACCGGTATATGTCAGGGGATCACCATAGCCTGAATGATAATATTTAATGGGCGACAGTTGAATCTAGCCGCAGGAAGGAGGACAAAACGCATAAGAACGTATCGAAGCACTGGAAGAACGAGTTGCCGCCCATGAGGGGCAAGCTCAAGAGCGGCAGAGTGGAACAATAAGGATTCTTCTAAACGGGAAAGAATTCGCTAAGTGGATTGTGGATACTTCTTATTGATTGCAATTAATGCGGTTTCGTACGCTTCGAAGTACATTTCTTCAATGTTTACAACGCATTCAGTAGCTCCAGAATTGATTTCTTCTTGTGCCCTCGCCTGCATCGCTTCGGGGGTAAGCTGAACTTGAAGCATTACAATCGCAAGGTCATGGGCGCGCTGTTCATTGGTAACTGCATTCAGCTTCTCGATTCGGTCAAGCCTTGCATCGATATGTTCCATGAACTCAATTGGGCTTTTGACCTCCAGATCACCAGTCGGACTTTCTATGGATTTCATTGCTGGAATATAACATTTTAGCTGGTCCATTAAGTCAGCCTTCTGTTTATGATTCAACTCAATCTCTCCGTTTTGAAGCAAGTCGAACAATTCGTCACTTGCACCTTTAGTCATACTTATCACCTCCTATCTGCACATAACTCTACAGCAAAGGGGAGAAAATTACAAGAAAGGACTAAAAATCATTAAATTCGAACGCTTCAGAGAAGTCACGGCAGATATCTATTTCGATAGCGCGGTAAACAAGACCATTGAGGAGAGCAAGGAAGAACTGCTGCAATCGGGCGGCATGGTGACGGGAACCCCAGCAACAGTTCTATATTAAGAAAAAATGATCGTTACTGATTGCTGTGACAATGTGTCATAAGGTGCGTTGTGCCTAATAAAAAGATATGGGAAATTGCAGTGAGGTTTATCTATTATCAAGAGTTGGGAGCAGAAAATGAAAGCAGGATAGTTGTATTGCTTATTTTGAATGATTGAGCAATCCCACATGAATTCAAATATAAGAGAAGTTGCTGACGATTGGTTTATGCATATAGTTTTTTGCAATTGTAAGTTGCGTTTTTCTTTGTATTATTGGAATAATTAATTGCTTATAGTTAAAAACCGAGTGCTTAATAACCTGAATTTACTGCAATTTTTATAAAATCCGTCACAAGATATTTTAATACTGAATTTTCTCTTGAAAAGTAATATAATATTATAAGAATTTTTAAATTTTACAATTGAAGTAATAAATTTAGAAAGAAAATCATGTATTGCAGGGTAACGTTACCAAATATAAGACTCTTCCCTCTAAGAATGAATGAGCTTGTCATATAGCCAGGTGAAATGACTTGCTTTATAAAAATGCACTAAATCATAAAGATAAAAAATTTCAAAAAATTTACAAGATTTTTTGATTCTGGCATTTGTCTTTGTAGCGGACAAGAAAAAGGAGGGAGTCTTATGAACGAAACCCCAATAGCTGACGGTTCAATAGAAAACAGGCAGGAGAAGATGGAACAGTGGTATCGTGAAACTAGCCGTATGGCATATTATACGGCACTTTCCATCTTGAAAAACGACGCAGATGCCCAAGATGCAGTGCAAAATAGCTACATAGACGCATTTTCTAAATTCGATCAGTTACAGAACCCATCGGCCTTTGCTTCTTGGCTGAAACGCATTGTCATCAACAACTGCATCAACATGCGCAAGAAAAAGAAGCCCGAGTTATTCAAAACCAATGAAGAGGCGCAGTATTTTCTAGATAACATCCCAGAACAGAACGAAGAATTTTTGCCAGAGGAATATATCGTAAAGGAAACCAAAAGAAAACAGATTATAAAGATTATTGATATGCTTCCTGAGTTGCAGCAAACCACCATTCTGCTGCGTTATTATGATGAGTTATCGGTCAAGGACATTGCAGAAGTAATGGAGTGCAGTGAGAGTACCGTAACCAGCAGAATCAGTTATGCAAAAAAATAATTAAGCGAGAAGTGGAGCTTTTGGAACAGAAAGGAGACAAACTGTATAGTGCCGTGCCATTACCCTTCCTTTCAAGGCTGTTTGCTGAGGATGCAAACGCCCAGACAATTGCACAGGGAACGCTGGAAAAGGTTTGGCATCAGGTCGTGTCCGCCGTATCGCCCGTTCACGGGACCGCGTCCCAAACCGGAACCATTACCACGGCGGTCAAGTCAAAACCGTTGGCAAAAGCGGCGGCCAAGGTTGCCGGACTATCCGCGAAGACAAAAGCGGTTCTTGCCGGAGCCACCGCTGTTGCGGTAATCGCGGGCGTAACGGTTCCGCTGATGAACGCGAACCGGTCACAGACCCCGGCAGACACGGCGGCGGTTTCTGCCGTGCAGACCACCGGGCAGCAGGAATCGGCATCAGCGGAGACCCCGGTTTCCGCCAGCGAATCGGCGCAGGACGTTCTTTCGGCGGACTACTATGTGCCGGACACGTCCAAGACCTATGTCTACGACAACGGTTATTCCTATCAGTGGATTGAACTGGATCAGGATTGGTATGGCGAAGCGCCGTATCAAGACGGTGTCTCCACATGGGGTACCTATGGTGATCAGATCAAGGACGGGTCTGTCTACTGGACGCATTACAGCCCCGGCGGCGCGCCGATTGAGGTATACGAGGGCGAGTGCATCGAGCTTGCGCCCGTGGGCGTTGGTGAGAGCTGGGAAAGCAACTGGAAAGCTCATACCAGAAATGGAGACGAGAGCTATGGCTATATGAAAAAGACCTTCACCGGATGGGAGACCTTAGAGGTCATGGGACAGACGATGACAGCCGCGCATCTCCACGTCGTGGAAAACGGTTCGTACATGGACGAGGAATTTAATCTGGAATATGACCAGTGGCTTGTGAAGGGTCTCGGCGTAGTCAAGGCCACCGGCGGTCATGCGTGGGAATTCGAAAAAGGCAACCGGACGCTGACTGCGGTTCAGTGAAGAAGGACGGTCTGACATCAAAAATGGAAAAAGGCTATTCCTTTGACGATGTCATATACAAAAACCGTTGAATTAGAGCTGAGTGGAGATTTTTTCGCAGTATGTTACAAGGATAAGCCAACAGGCTGATTTATTTTGAAAGGAGAAATTTATGCAACACGCGACCTACCAAAAACTGTGTCAAGCGGTGCTTGACGTACTTCCGGAACTTGCTTTGAAAGTCAATGCCGAGGGCGATGCGCAGGCAAAACTGGAACAGCTTCTGAGCACATCTCTGGCCGAAACAAGGTGTGATACGAATGATGCGCCATTTCCTACACCGGAACAGCAAGCTGAGCTCAATCAGAATGATGACTTGGAGGCATCCGAAAGAGAAGAATCACAGATGCCTACACCTGAAGAACAGAAAACAGTTCCTTGGGCAGAACTGCTCAGAGAAATGCAGTCTCTGCGGGAGGACTTTAACACCCGACTAAACCGTGACGCACATCAGGATACGCTGTTTGACAACATGCATCGGGAGTTAACCGCCTTTCGCAATCGAGCGTTGGAAAAGTCGACAGATCAGATGTCGCTGGATATTATTTCTGTGATGGATAATCTAGACGTGGTTTTGCGGAGCCTGCCGGAAACGCTTGAACATGCCGCACAGATGAAAACGGAAAGCCGGTGGTTCTGAAAAATGCTGAACAGGAATTGACAACTCCTTCGGTGGTGTATTTCGAGAGCGAAGGATTGGTCAATGTAGGTAATTCTGCGAAAGAATATGCTTTAATGTACCCTGATAAGGTTGCGTCTCAAATCAAGCGCCATATGGGAGAAAAGAATTATACCTGTTTTATGAATAACATTGACATGAAACCGGAGGAAATCCGCCTATGTTCTAAAAAAAGTAGTTCAGGATGCAATCAAGGCCCTGCGGGAAATTGGAAAATTAGGCAGTGAAGAGCCTGAGGTTTCAGCTGTGATAACCTGCCCCGCATATTTCGGAATTTCCGAGCGCGCTGCCACCGACACGGCAGGAAAACTTGCCGGAATAAATGTGTTGGGTATTCTCAACGAACCAACGGCTGCAGCGATCATGTTTGGTAGCTTGGATGCTAAAATCACAAAGAATGTTTTGGTCTATGATCTGGGTGACGGTACCTTTGATATTACTGTAATTCGTGTAGAACCTGGAAAGATAGAGGTGGTCTGCACAGTTGAATGAGTGGGAGCGGAAATATGACTGAACGGGAAAACTTTTTTATTCTTTTGAATCTTCACTTTGATCCTCCGGAAACAGATGAAGCTTCCATCCGGGAAGCGATTGGGAAGTTCAAGAAAAGGATCCAGCAGGGAGAAATGAGTCCTCTTCCAGAGAAAAAACTGCAGGCGGCGGAACTTCGTCTCCTGCTTCCCGAAATGGAAAAAACCATGATGGATAGAGGTTTGCGGGAACAGGAGGCAATTCTTGCGCAGCGACGTATCAAATCCGCTCAGGAGGAACTGCAGGAAGAACTGACGCTTATTTCCGGGAAAGGGTTTGTAACACCAGAGGAACTTAATCTCCTAGTCAAAAAATATGCGCCTTATGGTATGACCAAGCAGTTGATCCAGCGGACTTTAATGGTCCCGCTTCGAGAGGGGAAGAATGCAGATGGGGCAGAGATTGCTTTGCCCGAGTCCGTGCGAAAAGAGCTTGAACATCAGCTTTCAATCATGAATTACCGTTATAGGACAATCTATCAGTTCTTACATAGAACGGAAAGTGACCAGACGGAAAGGCTTCTGGCAGCGACCAAAGAAAAACAGAAAATGATCCGGGAATCAGTGGCGCCTACTGCCGAGGATCTGGCGTCAAACCGCCTGTGTGATGTTTGTATTAAAATTTTTGCCGACGAGGCAACAAGGACTGGCTACGATGCTTATCTGAAAACCAACCGTTTTTTGCAGCTTAGCCAGCAGATGACCCAGCAGGCGGCAGCAAACGGGAATGAAATGACCCCCGCCATGAAGCGAGCATTTGTGACACAGGGCCGGCGGCTGTACAATGATATTTCAGAGCAGGAGCTGCAGACTTATATCGATACATATTGCCGGGCGAAGGGGATTCACATGTCCGTCCCTGTACCGTCTCCTAAACCACCCCCCGCTCCCACTCCGGTTCCTACACCAACTTCCGCCCCTGTAGAGGATATTGCTCGCAAGCGGGCACAGGAGTATGTTAATCTGGCGAAGAACGCCATAAAAGTGGATGATCCGAAAGAGGCATTACAATTACTGAATCGTGCGCTTAAAGAAGACCCCATTTGTGGGGAAGCTTATATTGTGTCTTTAATGTTGGAGGCAGGGGTAAATTGTGAAGACGGTCTGGCAGCGGGCGTAGCCGATCTAAAACGTATGAATGCCTGGCAGAACGCTATGCAGTACAGCGATTCGAAACGACAGAAGGAACTGGAAAACTACGCAAAAAAAGTAGATCATAATATTCTGGTCATGGACATTCGCAGAAAAATGGAATTACGCGAAGAACAATGGGTACAACCATCATCATAGCCGGTGTTTGTGCAGTTACAGTACCATACCTTTTTCTGCTGTTCCGATTCGTGCCCCAAATATCTTTTGCGGATGATAGCATCATGAATACATGGAACTTATGGCAACAAGTACTCTATCTCTTCGGATTTGTTGGTGTCTATTCATTGGCACTGGGCTTGTGTACGCAAATGACAGATAATAAAATCTTTCACGGGTGTATTCATTTTCTTCAGTTTGCCATAGCAGCAGTTATTGTCCAGATGCTTCACATGGCTTCTTTTTTTGATGGCAGCACGACGAGTGAAGTTGTGATAGTGGTGCTGCTAATGGTTGCTTGCTGTGCTGTACTGTCGATTCCTGGCTGGCTGCTGTACAGATACCGACCAAGAACAGCTCCTGATCCGGTGAGAAAATACTGCGCCCTTATTACTTCCGTTGCTCTGATGCTAGGTAGTTTATACTTCTGGGTCTTAGTAAATCCGGGGCAGATAAGCTTCAGTTACTAAGCCCTCCCTCCTCCGACAAACCATAGACTCGTTGCAATTGCTCACTTTTTGAGTTTGCGGCGGGTCTTTGGTCATGGTCTGGGTAAGGCGGAATCTCATTCTGTTCACGTATAGGAAAACACGGGCTTGTTCAGGATGCCGATGATGGCAATCCCGAACAAGCTCGTGTCAGTGGTTTAAATATACGCAATTAGCCGCTGCTGTAAGAGCAGGCGATAGGTTCCAGCAGATTGGCCGAGGCTTTACACAATTACACGCCTTGCTTTTTCGCGTTAATCTCTCGCAACGCGTCACGGTAAGACAGGTTGACCCGACCCTTGTCATCAATTTCAATGACCTTAACCCAGATCATATCGCCGATATTGATCACATCCTCCACCTTGTCTACGCGGCGTTCCGCCAGCTTGGAGATGTGCACCATGCCGTCCTTGCCGGGAGCAAGCTCCACAAACGCACCGAAGGTCATAATCCGAACCACCTTGCCGTAGTACAGTGTGCCGATTTCGGGCACAAATACGATGGTTTCAATCATCTTTTTGGCGGCATCGCAGCTCTCTGCGTTCTCGCCGGAAATATAGATGGTTCCGTCGTCCTCAATGTCAATCTTCGCGCCGGTATCGGCACAGATTTTCTGGATTACCTTTCCGCCGGAGCCGATAACTTCCCGAATTTTGTCGGTGTCGATCTTTATCTTGATCATCTTGGGAGCAAATTCGGACACTTCGTTACGGGGTTCCGCAATGCAGGGCAGCATGATCTCATCCAGAATGGCAAAGCGGGCATCTTTGGTAATTTCCAGAGCTTCCTTGATAATAGCATGGCTGAGGCCGTCATTTTTCAAATCCATTTGAATGGCAGTAATGCCTTTTTTGGTACCCGCCACCTTGAAGTCCATCTCGCCGTGGAAATCCTCCACGCCCTGAATATCAATGAACGTGGTAAACTCGCCGTTGTCGTCCTGAATCAGGCCGCAGGAGATACCCGCCACCGGCGCGGTGATGGGTACGCCGGCATCCATCAGTGCCAGCGTGGAGCCGCAGACAGAGCCCTGAGAGGTGGAGCCATTGGAGGAGAGTACCTCGGATACCACGCGGATGGCATAGGGGAAGTCCTCGGTACGGGGCAGCACCGGCTCCAGCGCCCGCTCGGCCAGGGCACCGTGCCCTTTCTCCCGGCGGTTGGTGGAACGGCTGCCGCGGGCCTCGCCCACAGAGAAGGAGGGGAAATTATAGTGGTGCATATACCGCTTGGTTTCCTCTTCCCAAATGGTATCCAGCTTCTGCTCGGCAGCCAGGGTATTCAGGGTGCAGATGGACAGCACCTGAGTTTGTCCGCGGGTAAACATGCCGGAACCGTGAACCCGGGGAAGTACCCCCACCTGAGCAGCCAGAGGACGGATTTCATTTTTGGCGCGACCGTCCACTCGATGCCCTTCCAGAAGCCACGCCTTGACGATCTTTTTCTGCAGCTTATAGGTGATTTCTTCCATATATTTGTCCATCTCAGGATATTTCTCCAGGAATTGCGCGTGCAGCTCATCCACAAATACGTTCCAGCGTGCCTCACGGACATTTTTATCGTCGGTATCCATGCAGGATTTCGCCTTCTCCAGCCCGAAAGCCACGATGTCGTCAAAAAGCTGCTGGTTAAAATCTGCGTGGGGGTATTCGAATTTGGGCTTTCCGATCTCGGCCACGATATGATTGATAAAGGCAATCTGCTTTTTGATCTCCTCGTGGGCGCCGACAATGCCCTCGTACATAATCTCGTCGGGAATTTCCTTGGCACCGGCCTCAATCATAACCACTTTTTCCATAGTAGCGGCAACGGTGACATCCATCTGGGAAGCCGCCCGCTGCTCACGGGTGGGGTTGAACACGATGCCGCCGTCCACATAGCCGACTTCCAGGCAGCCGATGGGGCCGTTCCATGGGATATCGGAATAGGCGAGGCAGACGGAGGTGCCGATCATGGCGGTGACTTCGGGGGAGCAGTCGCGGTCCAGACTCATGACCGTGCAGGTTACCACCACATCGTTGCGGAAATCATAGGGGAACAGGGGGCGGATGGGACGGTCAATGAGGCGGGAAGCCAGAACGGCGGGCAGTGAGGGCTGTCCCTCGCGGCGCATGAAGGAGCCGGGGATGCGTCCCACCGCGTAGAGCTTTTCCTCAAAATCCACGGACAGGGGAAAGAAATCAACGCCGTCCCGGGGCTTTGCAGAGGCGGTGACCGCCACGAGAACCGAGGTTTCTCCATAGGTGACCATAGCAGCCGCGTTTGCAAGCTCGGCCATTTTGCCGATTTCCACCTTCAGCGGGCGTCCGGCCAGTTCTGTTTCATATACCTTGGTGTTAAAGTGCTTTTTCTTAATAATGGTTGACATATGCGTCCTCCTTTTGTTTGGCGCAGATCAGAGCCATTCTTTTTAGCACTTGAAGACGAGCCCGACGGCCATATCCTTCAGGCTTATGTTCAACTGCTAAAAAAGAGAATCGGCTCCGCTCCGGTTTGTGTTCATCTTACCCAGGGAACCGCCGTTTCAGTCAGCGGCCTGCGGGCATTTCTGCTTAAGAAGGCGGTGCAAACAGTTGCACCGCCTTCTTCACATACAGCATTATTTACGGATGCCCAGCTTTGCGATAATGGCGCGGTAGCGCTCAATATCCTTCTTCGCCAGATAATCGAGCATTTTGCGGCGCTTACCGATCATTTTGAACAGACCCTGACGGCTGTGGTTGTCGTGGGAGTGAACCTTCAGATGCCCGGTGAGCTCGCTGATGCGGGCCGAGAGAATGGCAATCTGCACCTCGGGGGATCCGGTGTCGGTCTCGTGGGTGCGGTTTGCCTCAATCACGGAGGTTTTTTCATCTTTGCGAATCATTTGCAGTTCCACCTTTCAAAATTCCGCCGACAGGCGGCGGTTATGGCCCGAAAAGCCGGGAAACAGGTGGGTGAAACCCCCGCGCGGGCGGGCTTAATCCTGCTTCTAAGCCTTTGGGTATGCATCAATTCATGCCGTAGAAGTGTATCATATATTTTTCCCAATGTAAAGAAAAAAATTACACAGGAGGCAGGTTCGCTCACTTCAGCCGCATCAATTCATGCCTTGGATTCTCTTTCACAATCCGGCAGCCCTCACTGACAGTAAACATAATGTCGGCCGAAAGCTGATTTTCCCCCGTTTGAATCCGGGTAAGCATTTCCCCCTGGCAGCTTGCCATATATTTAGGGGGCAGGCGGTTGAGCGCGTAGCACGCCACATCGCTGCGGCACAGCGGACACATGCAGCATCCGGTTCCCTGCATCTCCCGATCCAAAAGGCTCTCTACGATATCTTCCATCGCATTTTTGAATAAACCCATAACGCGTACCTGTCTTTCTAATCTGCAATCAATCTAAGATAACATCCCCAAACAACAATTTTTTATTGAGTCCGCCCGCTTCGGGCGGCAATCCCCTTTACAACACGTTCAGTCTCTCAGTGCTTCTTCTTGCGCTCAATGGCGGTTTTTGCCGCGCGGATGATGCGGTCGGCGGTCAGGTCATATTCTTTTCTCAGGAACGCTTCGGTGCCCACCTGCCCAAAGCGGTCGTCCGTACCCACCATTTCCATGGGGCAGGGGCAGGTCCGCGTGACCGCCTCCGCCACGGCGGCGCCCAGTCCGCCCAGGGTGTTATGGTTTTCGGCCGTGACAATTGCACCGGTTTCGGCAGCGCAGCGAGCCACCAGCTCCGTGTCCATGGGCTTCCAGGTAAACAGATCCACCACACGGACGGAAAGTCCCTCATTCTCCAGCACGATGGCCGCCTTGATGGCCTCCGCGACCATGATGCCCGATGCCATGATCGTGACGTCCCGGCCCTCCACCAGTACATTTCCCTTGCCAATTTCGAAGGTTGAGCCATCCTGATAGATGCTGACAGCGTCCTTGCGGGCCATGCGGATATAGTAGACACCGTAGGTGTCTGCCAGCTGGCGGGTCAAATCTCCCAGCATCACGGGGTCGGAGGGCTCCAGAAGAGTGATCTGGGGAATGGAGCGCAGTACGCCCATATCCTCGAAAGGCATATGAGTTCCGCCGTTGTAGGCGGCGGTGACGCCGGGGTCGCTGCCAATGATGCGTACGTTGAGCTTTGCGTAGGCGGCGGACATAAAGATCTGGTCACACACCCGGCGGGAGGAAAACACGCCGAAAGAGTGGGCGAAGGGAATCTTTCCCGTGGCGGACAGGCCGGCGGCGACGCCGATCATATTCGCCTCGGCAATACCCACGTCAAAGAAACGGCCGGGGAACTCCTTCATAAAGGGCTTCATGCCGGAGGAGCCCATGAGATCGGCATCCAGAGCGCAGATACGGGGATCGTTCTTGGCCAGCTCGATCAGAGTATCGCAGTAGACATCCCGCATCAGGCGGGGATCTTTATCTAAAATGGTCTTTTTCACCTGAAACATGTTAAATCCCCCTTTTACAGCGCGGCCTTGGCATCCGCAAGAATCTTGCGGGCCGCGGCAAGCGCCTCTTCCATCTGCTCGGGCTTGAAGTTCATATGATGGTTGTTCTCGTTGTCCTCGGCAAAGGTGCAGCCGTGGCCCTTCTTGGTGTGGAGAACGATCATTGTGGGAGTTCCATTATGTGCTTTCGCGGCGCGGATGGCGTCAAACAGCTCCTCGATGTCATGGCCGTTGACGTTGATGACATTCCATCCAAATTCCACCCACTTTTTGCCCATGTCGCCCAGATCCAGAATGTCCTTGGTGTATCCGTCCAGCTGCTGGCCGTTTAAATCCACAAAGCCGATGAGATGGTCGAGCTTCTGGCTGGGGGCAAACATGGCGCCCTCCCAGACCTGGCCCTCATTGCATTCGCCATCCCCCAAAACGAAATAGGTGTAGTTCTCCCGTCCGTCCAGACGGTTGCCCAGCGCAATGCCGATGGCGGCCGAAATTCCCTGACCCAGGGAGCCGGTGGTCATGTCCACACCCAGGGTATGATTGCGGTCGCAGTGGCTGGGCAGATTGGTTCCGCCCTGATTGAGCGTCTTCAGCTCCTCCATGGGAAAGTAGCCGCTCAGCGCCAGGGTGGCATAGAGAGCAGGGCCGGCGTGTCCCTTGGACATCACCAGCCAGTCCCGTTCCTCCCACCGGGGATTTTTGGGATCGTGCCTGAGCTCGCTGCCGTAAAGAACGGCGGCCAGCTCCACAATGGACATGGCTCCGCCCACATGCCCAAATCCAAGCGCGCCCAGCTCCTCAAGAGTTGCCACCCGGATTTCCTCCGCAAATAAGCGAAGCTTCTTCATTTGTTCCGCTTTCTCCAACCATGACACATCCTTTATAAATTTACGTTAATCGTTGAAATGATATTGGGTATAGTACTGATTCTGAAGGTATTCGCTTACCAGCTCCTCGTCCTCCTCGGACAGAGTGTCGGTCAGCGTTCCGTCTTCGAGGTAAATGCCGTTTTCGCCCAGGACCGGAACCGCTTCCTTCACCTGGCTGATCGATTGCATGTAAGCGGAGCCCTCCCAGCCGCACAGTTCAAACAGCTCGCTCATCAGGAAATAGGGTCCCAAATCCGGCCCCTCTCCCACAAAGTCATACCCCAAAGCTTCCTTTGCCGCGTCGTTTGCCCAGATGAGGTATCGGGTGCCGTAATAATTATAGAAGCCCTCGGTTGTGCCGCAGTCCAGATTGATCCCCAGAGCCTGATAGACGCTGGTGGAATAGCCCAGCCACGGATTGTGATCGCCGAACACGACGATCACAACCGGCTCGTCGCTCTCACGGAAGGTATCCACAAATTCGGCCAGATTTTCGCTGGTGTCGTGAACCGAGCCGAAATAGTTGTCCAAAATATACTGCTGTTCATCGGTGTATCCCTGATTGACCACATAGTCTCCCTTTTCTCCCCACCAGCAGATGTAGTCGTCATAGGGACCATGACCCTGATAGGAGACATTGAAGGAAAACAGCGGCTCATCTGAATCCATTAAGCTCAGGCAACGGTCGGCAAGCTCGGAAAAGAACGTGTCATCGTTGGCGACCTGGTCATTCGTCAGCTCACCGTAATAATTTTCCACAAAACGGTAGCTGTCAAACCCAAGATACTGATTGATGTTCATGCGGTTGTACATCCACTCATAGCAGGGGTGGTCCCCGGTGGTCTGATAACCCTGGTTTTTAAAATACCAGACATAGGAATTGGTGTTGGAGCGGAAATTACCCAGGCTTGAGTATCCGGTCAAAAAGGTCCGCTCCGTATAGACCGTGCCTCCGGCAAAGATATTGGTCAGCAGGTTGCCGGAATAGCTCTCATCCTCCAGCTCATGAAACGCCTCATAAACGTCAAAGCTGAATTCAAGCTGATCATACTTAGAAAAATCGCTGAACGCCTCCAGCTGAATGCCGATGATGTTGACCTTCTCATCGTCAGGGATATCCACATCCTCGTAGTTGGACAGGCGCGTTTCGGTGGTAAGCTCGCTGTACCCCGTCGGCGGAGTCAGCAAAATGTCGGTGATGCTGTGGAGAAAGGGATAGAGGAAGCCTTTGGAGATAAACGTCTGGTTTTCAGACCATTGGCTGACCATCGCGCCGTTTTCCGTGGCGGTATCATATACCTCATCACTGTAATAAAGATATCCAGGGGCGGCGGTGCAGGCCAGAGCCGCCACTGAGCCAATCAGCCGGATCTTTCCGATAGGCTTCCCTTTGGCGCAAAAAAACAGAAATACGGTCACCGCCGCAATGAGTCCGATGGAGGCCCACATAGAACCGTGGATCAACACCTCGTATTGGTCGGACATCTTGACGCCCTCTTGGATCAGCATGAGATCCTCAAAGACAAGGGGATCGTCTCTGGCTAAAATTTTGCAATAGTTGGCCCAGGACAGAATCATGACAAGAGACGAAGTAGACAGAAACGCGATCCAGCTTCTTCCTGTCACAAACCAGAGGAGAAACGCCAGCAGTACGGGGGGCAAGAGATTCAGTGCCGCCAAAAGGGGATGCTGAAAATAACTGAGAAACATGGGAATCCAATACGATCCCGTAGAAAACCACAGAGACAGGGCGCCGGTCAGCAGGGCCGCGCACAGCAGCGCCGCGGCATTCCAGACCCAATATGCGATAGGGTGATCCTCCCTCCGGAGGAAGGTAAACTGAAATTTCAAAACCTTATGTTCTCCTCCAGGTATGCTTTGACTTCGCTGATAGGGATACGAATCTGATTCATAGTGTCGCGGTCACGGATGGTAACACAGTGATCGGCAGGAGTTTTTTCATCTCCCACCGTCTGAAAATCAAAGGTAATGCAGAAGGGGGTTCCAACCTCATCCTGACGGCGGTAGCGCTTGCCGATGGAGCCAGAATCGTCGTAATCAACCATCAAGTCCCGAGAGAGCTCCTGATAAAGCTCCAGTGCCGGGCCGGAGAGAACCTCTTTTTTGGACAGGGGCAGGATCGCGGCTTTAAAGGGTGCCAGAGCAGGATGCAGCCGAAGCACCACACGCACGTCGTCCTTGCCGTTTTTGTCCTGGCCGACCACCTCTTCATCGTAGGCGTCGATGAGGAACGCCAGAGTGACCCGGTCAGCACCCAGAGAGGGTTCGATGACATAGGGGACATAATGTTCCCCGCTCTCCTGATCGAAATAGGTCTGATCCTTGCCGGAGGTGGATTGGTGAGCCTTCAGGTCATAGTCGGTGCGGGAGGCCACGCCCCACAGCTCGCCCCAGCCGAAGGGGAAGAGAAACTCAAAGTCCGTGGTGGCGTTGGAATAATGGGAGAGCTCCTCCTTCTCATGGTCACGCAGGCGGATGTGCCCAGCCTGTATGCCCAGGGAGTCGAGCCAGTCTTTGCAATATGAGCGCCAGTAGTCGAACCACTCAAGCTCCGTACCGGGCTTGCAGAAAAATTCCAGCTCCATCTGCTCAAACTCGCGGGTGCGGAAGGTAAAGTTTCCTGGGGTAATCTCATTACGGAAGGATTTTCCCACCTGGCACACGCCGAAGGGAATTTTCTTTCTGGAGGTACGCTGGACATTTTGAAAATTTACAAATATGCCCTGGGCGGTTTCGGGACGCAGATAAATCTCCGCCGCGGAATCCTCCGTCACGCCCTGATGAGTCTTGAACATCAGGTTGAACTTGCGGATATCGGTGAAGTCCGACTTGCCGCAGCCGGGACATGGAATTTCCTTCTCGCGGATATAGGCCATCAGCGTGTCGTTGTCCATGGCCTCTACTGCAACATCGTCACTGCCGTGCTCGTGGTTGTACTCCTCCACCAGCTTATCCGCCCGGTGGCGCATTTTGCACGCCTTGCAGTCAATGAGGGGATCGTTAAAGGTGGCCACATGGCCGGAAGCCACCCAAACCTGCGGGTTCATCAGAATGGCCGCGTCAAGCCCTACGTTGTAGGGATTTTCCTGGACGAATTTCTTCCACCATGCTTTCTTTACATTGTTCTTCAGCTCAACGCCAAGGGGGCCGTAATCCCATGTGTTGGCCAAACCGCCGTAAATTTCACTGCCGGAAAAAACAAAGCCGCGGCCCTTGCAAAGCGCCACGATTTTTTCCATGGTTTTCTCTTGATTTGTCAGCATACCCAATTCCTCCGCAACTTGTCGATCCAATACTTATGTCAATTCTACACCATTTTAACACTACCATTATATACGGTTTCCCCCTGTTGTCAACCGAAAGACACGCCTTCTGCCTGATAAAATGGCCTCAAAAGGGGAAACGAGGCGCTCCATTGGGCAATACGTGTGAGGGCGGTCTCCCCTCGTGGGAGGCCGCCCGTTTCTGCTGATGACGCTCACGGGTTCGTCGGATTTGCCACTTACTTTGAATCGCCGGAACCCTGGTTTTTATTTGATTGATAGAAATAATACCCAATGGCGCACGCGCCGGCGAGCGCAACCACTATGGCAATTGCCACATAAAGCCCGGTATAATCACTGGATGCCGCTGACTCGCCGGATGCCTCGGAAGCCGCGGTGGTGGAGGTGGTTTCCGTCGTGCCGGAGGAGGAGCCGTTGCTGCTGAAGGTGGTTTCCACCGCGTAATACGTGTCAAAGTCGGAACGGTCAATAAAAGAGGTGCTCAGGGCGTTGCTCTCGTTGGTTGTGACAGTGGTGGAATAAGCGCCTGTAACGGTGACAGTGTAAGAACTGGTGCCGGTTACCTCGGCGGTTCCATCCGCGACAATGGAGACGGTATTTCCGTCCTCGTCCACCACAGAACCGCCATCCGCGACGTTTAGGTTGGTTACGGTGGAGTCTCCGGTCACCACCCACTTGGAGGTACTGTCTACATTAATGGTAATGGGAGCGTCGGTTGCGTCGGTATTCACCTCATTGGTGGAAATAGCGGCGGTGCCCGTATAGGTGGTGCCCTCCAGCAGGAACAGGTTTAAACTGCTGATGGTATCCACGTCGATGTCGCCGCTGAGGGTTTCACTCAGGCAGGTAAACTGAACCTCCGCGCCGTTGCTTCCAGCGGTACCCCAACTGTTGGCGTCATTGCCCTGAACGGTGATCAGGCTGGCCTTGCTGCTGTCGAAATCGAGAACAGTATCGCTCAGTACCACATTCGCCTGGGTGTTGGTGAAGTAAAACATGGTGCCGCTTTCAATGGCACTCTTGAGGGTGGAGTTGGAGACCTCAAAGGTGGCGCTGCTGCCCGTGGTTGATTCCGCGTCGCCGGAGGTGGACTGATAAATGATGATGCCGTTTGCGATGGGGTCGCTGCCTGTGGTGGTGGTACATTTGCTGGTGAGCGTGGAGTTATAAATCAAAATGGTGTTCAGACCCTCCATACCCGCGATCTGACTGCCGGTGGAGGTTCCGGTCACGTTGTCCGCCTCCACGTCTCCGGTAGAGTAGAGCAGGGGTGAGCCCGAGCCCTCGGTAGACAGGGTGCTGTTGGCAACGGAAATGTAACCGCCGCCGCGGTCGGTGGCCACGGTGGCGCTGTGGTCGCCCTGGGTGGAGATGGTCATCTGATTGGCCACGATGGTTCCGCCGTAGGTGGCGTCAAGGCCTCTTGAGTTGCCCTGCGTTGTGGCAATGGTGTCGTTATTGGCGTAGACCGTCGCGCTGTCCGTGGAGAAAATCGCGTTGCTGCCTTCGCTGTCGGCGCTTAAGGTGCTGTCTGAGATATAGGCGAAGGAATCAGCGTTGACCGCCAGCAGGATGGAGTTTATACCGTAAAAATTACAGTTGTCGCCGTTGGTGTCGTCGCCGGATTTGCTGAGGGTTCCGTTGGTCATGACCAGGGTTCCGGCGTTTTCCACCAATGCGGCGTTCTGATCGGCGTCTGTGGCGCTGTAGGATTCGCCGTCCGATGTGACGGATTCTCCGTCGACGGTCAGCGCGCCCGAGAGGGTTCCCGTGTAGTCATAGGTCATGGTGTTTGCACCGCCGCCTCCGCCCGAAGGCGCTTCTCCGGAGGGAGCCCCGCCAGACGGACCGCCGCCGCCATCAGAGGGAGCACCGTTCCCGCCGCCGGAGCCGCCGGAAGAAGAATCACCGGAGGGCGCGCCGCCCCCGCCTCCCGGACCACCGGAGGAAGAATCACCTGAGGGACCTCCTCCGCCGGAAGGTGGGTTTCCTGAGGGGGCTGACTGGGATTGAGCGGTTTCTGTCGATGTATCCGTGGCGCTGGCCGCCAATCCCGCCGACACCGAGGTGAGAACCAGTGTGAGTGCCAACGCGCACGCCAATCCGCGCTTTGTGGTTTGAATTTTTAACAGGTACATATGATTACTCCTTCATCTCAAAAATAAGATGCCATTCGTTTGAATTATACCCCCATTGCCTTGAACTTAGCTGAAAAATGAATCGGCTTTCTTTCAGGGATCCTGTCGGGAGAGGAGGAAGAAGCGTCTCGCCGCCTTATAAAGTGCGTATCCGGCAGACAATAAAACAAGCCTTCACCGGACTGGGCGCAGTCCGGTGAAGGCTTTTAATGTTGAAAGCGAGAGATCAACTGTCCAGCGTTCCAGCAACCACCAATCGAATTTTGCCGCCCTCGGACGCTGGCTTGTCATAGTATACCGTAAGGGTCTTGGCGTAGGCCCGGGCGGCGGTCAGGGAAGAAAACCAGGTTTCGGAGTCGGCGTTATAGCACTGGACATTCTCTGAAATAGGATAGTCCACGCCGTTGACGGTGACGGTATCATCGCTGAAGGCGGAGCGATTGACTTTGGTAACGGCGGTGAGAAATATAATGTCTTCCATCCGGTTGTGGCCGTCCGAGTTGGCGTAAACCTGTCCGACAATCCCCACCGGCAGGCCGTCTTTTTTACCCAAATCCATCCCTGTAATCAGTGTGGAGTTGCTGCTGCTTGAATTTTCCACCGTTACTGTGCTGTTTAAATCAGGGCTGATGTCGTCACTGGTCGTTCCTTTGGTATAGTCCAGCAGGCCATAGGTGTAGCAGTCGCCTGTTACATTTTCCAGAATCAGCAGATTGACGCGCCCGGCATAATCCAGACCCACATAGGAGATGTCGTCCGCGGAAATTGTTTTGACGGTGACCTGATCCAGCCCTACGTCATAGAGCTTGCTGTCACCTACCCGCTCATAAACCTCCGCTCCGGAGGAAACCTTCAGGCTGCCCAGTGTTGCGTCCGCAACCTTCCAGTCACCGGTGAAGGCGGCTCCTTTTCCCGTAGCCTGGTATACGGAAAGATATCCTTTTTCCGTGGAGGTTACTGTAGCCAGCTTGCCCTGCAGCGCGTTGATATAGGAGGAACCTGCCGTAGCGGTTCCCGTCACCTTGATTCCGGAGATTAGGGTAACCGTAACTGTGGGATAGGATACCTCGGTGACAAGACCCAGAGCTTTTGTGCTGACGGTACTGGCTGGCACCACGCCCGCCACCTGATTGTCACTGTCCAGCAGCAGTGTGATGGCATCGCCAACCGAACAGGAGGCAATGCTGTCCGTGGCGCAGCTGAGGACAGAAAAGGCATGTCCCAGAACGGTAATGGTGCTGGCGGACTGCACGGAAGGCGACGCCGACTCCAGGACTCCGGTTATTTTTTCATCAGACACTGTGAGCACCTGGGTATTTACGTTGTAGCTGCCCACATCATAGATGCGCAGATCAGAACGGCTGGCGGTGACCCCGTTTTTGAGGATGGTAAAGGTATCCGAGCCTGTCAGGGAAGAAAAGGGATTGCTCCCGGTCAAGGCGGTGAGATAACCGTTTTTCACCGTGTCACCGTCATCAAGTAGGGTCATCCGCTCCACTGTGCCATCAGCATCAAAATAGAAGGTAATGGTTGCTCCCGCAGTCAGATCGAGATAAACGTCGGCATAGGTGGTTTCCGTGCTGTCCTCCCAAAATTCGGTGGAGGAGTTGACGGAAATGCTGGTGCCGTCTGTCAGCTTCACGTAGGTCGCCTCAAATTCTGAAACCGTAACCGTCTTGCTGGTGCCGGTGGCGCTCTCGGACGAGCGGGCGGCAATCACGTGTCCGGAAGAGTTTAAGTACAGATCAACGGTATACCCCTTCAGACGCTTTAAATCGCTGCGCTCGCTTTGATAGGTCGCACCCGATATTTTCACCGTGGTATCTGTGGCGGAGAGCAGCACCACGTCGCTGACCACGCTGCCGCCCAGAGTGGTTTCCAGAAAAACACTGCTTGCGTCCTTCGGCGTTGCGTACAGCAGGTTTTCAAATAGAATGGCCGCCTGTCCGCGGGTGATGATATCCCCGCCTCCGGCGGTCACGCCGTCCGTCAGGCCGATGCTGTCCGCCAGCGACAGATAGCCGTCATACCAATTGACTCCCGCGGCCACGTCGGAATCGCCGTAACCCAGCAGCCGCATTAGAATCGCCGCTGCCTGACCGTAGGTGACGGCGCTGTCGGGACGGAAAGAGCCGTCGCCCGAACCGCGCACCAGCGGGGAGGTTCCGCTGGCCGCGGCATTGATATAGCCCAAGGCCCAGTTGTCCGCGGTGACGTCGCTGAAGATGACCCGGCCCTTCTGGAGCCCGGCTTCGCTGCCCCGGTCATCCGCCAGAATCGCCATTTTACAGAAGGAAGCCCGGGTCAGCACGTCGCCGGGATGGAATAGGCCGTCGTCCGAACCTTGCACGATGCCAAGGAGCCGGAGTGTTTCCGCGGCCTCTGCGACGCTGGTGTCGGTGATGTCGCTGAAGCTGGAGGAGGACGCCCACGCCGGGGTCACCGCCGCCCCGCAGCACAGCAGCACAGCCAAACAGGCAGAAAAAATTCGTTTCATATGTGTATGCTCTCCTTTTTAATCCGTGCGCAGCGCGTCCACCGGCTGGAGGCCGCTGGCCTTAATGGCCGGGTAAAGCCCGAAGACCACGCCCAGCACCACGCTTACCAGAAACGCAAGTCCGGTGATGGAGGCGTCGGGCAGCACCACATAGCCAAGCTGCAGCTTGCAGTAGACCGCCGTGGACAGGTAACCCACCAGTATGCCCAGAATTCCTCCCATGCCGCACAGCAGGCTGGCCTCAATCAGAAACTGGACGATGATGCTTTTCCGCTGGGCTCCGATGGCCTTGCGGATGCCGATTTCCCGGGTGCGCTCGGTTACGGTGACCAGCATAATGTTCATAATACCGATGCCGCCCACCAGCAGAGAGATTGCCGCGATGCCTCCCAGCAGCTTCTGCTGGCTGGCGCTGGCCTCGGTGGCGTAGTCGATGGAGTCATTCATGCTGTAAACATTGTAATAGCCCTTGTTGTTCATGGGGTCATTCATGTCACCCAGCAGTCCGGACAGGAAGCTGTCCAGACGGGTCACGGCCTGCTGGGTGGCCTCGGCGCTCTTGGCCGAAACCACAAAGTTGGTCATGTCGCTGCCAACCTCATAGCTGTTGGCAATGGTCAGCACCCTTGAATCGGTGTAGGGAATCACCATCACGTTGTCAAGCGTATAACCCTCGTTGAGAAAATCCTTCTTGGCATACACGCCAATGACGGTAAAGGGCACTCCGTCCACGTACATGGTTTTGCCCAAAGGGTCGGCGTAATCGAAAAATGCCGTGGCCGCGTCCGCGCCCAGTACAACCACCTGATGATTTTCCTGAATATCGAGATAGGTGAGGTCGCGCCCTTTTTCAATGGTGAAATTATTGCACACCGACCACTGGTCGCCGCCAAGATAGAGGTCAGGCGAATAATCCATGGTGTAGGAGGATTTCGCGCCGAAGGTGATTTTTCCGCTGTAGTAAGCATTTGGGGTTACGCCGTTAACCAGTGTGTCCATCTGAAGGCAGTATTGATAAAGATCATCAAACAGATTGATATTTTCTTGATAGGAGTACGCGTCCACGCTGATTTTATTGGTGCCCATGCTCTCTAAGTAATCCATCATCTGCTGTGTCTCGCCCTTGGCGTAGGAGACCAGCGTAATCACCGACGCAAGGCCGATGATGATGCCCAGCATAGTCAGAAAGGAGCGGCCCTTTCGGGCTCCAATTGATTTGAAGGCGATTTTCAGAGTCTGCCGGAGGTTCAAAGCCAGTCAACCTCCTGCCTGTAGTCCTCAACAATCCTGCCGTCGGAAACCCGGATGACCCGGGGGGCAATGGCGGCGATGTTATTGTCGTGAGTAATCAGAATGATGGTGGTTCCCTCCCGGTACAGTTTTTGCAGGATGGTCAGTACATGGGCGCCGGTTTTGGAGTCCAGATTGCCGGTGGGCTCATCGGCCATGATAATCGGGGGGTGGGTGGCGATGGCCCGGGCAATGGCCACCCGCTGCTGCTGTCCGCCGGACATTTCCGTGGGTCTGTGCTCGGCGCGGTTGCCCAGGTCAACCCGGCTGAGGGCGTCCTCCACCAGCGTTTCCCGCCAGGAGGCCCGAAGTCCCTGATAGATCAGAGGCAGTTCCACATTTTCCCGGGCGGACAGTGCAGGGATGAGATTAAAGCCCTGAAAGATAAAGCCAATCTGCTTATTGCGGACAAAGGAGAGCTTTTTGTCGGACAGCTCAGTAACGTCCTCTCCGTCCAGATGATACTCTCCGTAGGTGGGGATGTCCAGACAGCCCAGGATGTTCATCAGTGTAGATTTCCCTGAACCGGAGGAGCCGACAATGGCCGCAAATTCCCCGCGGTCAATGGAGAGGGTGACGCCGTTGAGAGCGCGGACTTCGCTCTCCTCTCCCTCGTTATAAATTTTATACGCGTTTTTCAGCTCAATGAGCATACCGCCGCCTCCTAACCATATATAACGCTGCCGCTGCTGTCGTCCGTCTCACTGGAGGAGTAGCTGTTGAACACCACATCCCCTTCCTCAATCCCTTCTTTGATCTCAACGTTATAGTCATCAGACAGGCCAATGGTGACCGGAACCGCGTAAAAGCCGTCAGGGTATTGAATGGAGGAGTCCTCCGGCAGGTCTATGGCGGTTTCCGGGCGGGATTCCTTCTGTACGAAAACCACGGAGACGGTTTCTCCGTCGTCGGTGGTGATGTAGCGCACGTCACTGATGGGCAGTACAACACAGTCCTCGCTCTGGCTGGCGACAAAGCTGTAATAGAGGGTGGTGCCGGTGAGCAGGGTTCCATCGCTGTTGTCAACCAGCACTGTCACCGGGAAGGTGGTGACATTGTTTTCCGACGTGCCTTCCAGACTCACGGTATCCGCCGTACCGAAAAAGGAGTTTCCGTTCCAGTCGGTCAGATCAATGCTCATGCCTGTTTTGATATAACTGATATTGCGTTCATCCACGTCCAGGGTGACGGTCATGGTGGTGGTGTCGGCGATGGAGATAGCGACCCGTCCCGATTCCACATCCTCTCCCGCAACCAGGGAGCATGAAATCACCGTTCCGCTGATGGGAGCCACGGGGTTAAAATCGTCCAGCGCCTCCAGCGCCTTGTCCGCTGCCGTCTGCGCCTTGGTCACGTCATCCTGTGCCGTTTGAACCGCCGTTTCCGCGTCGGCAACCGTCTGTTCCGCGTCGGTGATTTCTTCCTTTTTGTCCGCGATTTCGTCCGAAAAGTCCTCGGGCTTCAGCACCAGCAGGGTATCGCCCGCTGTTACGTCCTTGTAGCTCTCCAGATAATCGGCATCCACAGTTCCGGCTGCCTTGGTCAGAACGGCGGTGGTGCGGTAGTAGGCGGTGGTGCCGGAATCGTAGGGATAAAGATTGCCGCCGAGCACGGCGGTGGCCGTCACGCCCGAAGCCAGAGCGCCGGGGTTGTCAAACACCACGACCACCTGGAACAGCGTTGCGCCCTCCGATGAAATCTTGCGAACCAGATTGATTTCCTCCACACTGCCATTCAGGGTAGTCATGTAGCTTGGAATGGATACCGTGGCGGATTGGCCCACATAAACCTGCCCCTGATAGGCGTAGTTAAAATAGAGTTCCAGACGGAATTTGCTGTCGTCCACCAGTGTGGCGATCTGGGTGCCCTTGGCGATGTCATCGTCCACCTGGTAGGTTTCCACGTCCTGAAGCTGTCCGGTAAAGGCTGCTGTAACCTTGCTGTTAGCCAGCGCGGTAGCCTGATCCTCATAAATGTCGTCCAGGGCGTCGTATTGCTCTTGCAGCGCCTTCTTGTCCTCCACCAGCGTCTCCTGCGCGTCGATGACGTCCTCCTGTGCGGTTTTGACGGCGGCGTTCGCATCGGTGACGGCGTCCTCCGCCGTTGGGCTACTGATGGAATAGAGCGGATCGCCCGCCATAACCTGCTGCCCTTCCGTCACATAGACGTCGGTTACCGTCCCCGCCGCGGTTAGGGTAATGGTGGAGGAGGTGTTGGCCTTCGCGCTGCCGCTGCCCTCCACCGTTGTGGAGATGGAGGAGATACTGGCTGTGTCCAGCGTCGGATCCCCCACGGCCTGAGTCTGGTCGGTAAAGACGAATTTCCAGAGCAGCACCGCAGCCGCTGCCGCCGCAAGAACCACAACCGCAACGGGTATCAGTTTTTTCAGCCGTTTTGTTCGGCCGCGCTTTTTGTTGGGAGGAAGCGGAGGAGACACCGCTTCCGGGAGAGGAGCTGGCTGCTCTGTCTGTGTGGTACTTTCATTCATGTACGGTTCCTCCATAAAACGGAACAAGCCGACCGGATATCGCCAATTCCAATCTATTGCATTCGGCACACCTTGTCCCTGCATATCCAGAATATTCTATCACATTCTGTTCGAGTCTGTCGTTACAAAGAAATAACAACTCTTTAATATTTAATTAAGACTCCTTTCATAATGGTCATTAGACGGCAAAAACAGGATAAAGTTCCCGATAGGCATACGTTTAAGCAAAGTCGACAAAATTTCCCTGTTGATTGTTGTTTTTACTTCGTGTATAGTCGTATATGTAAAATATGTAAAATTAAGTAAATTTAGAAGGAAGCAACCGGACTGCCTGACAGGGCACGCACATGTTATTTTGTCGTCCCCGCTTTGTCAAAAGCGGTGTTTGGCTCAATCTGACGATGGCGTGAGGGGGGCTTAGATTCAGAGCGTGAAACTTTGTCGAACCGTGTGATCGGGGCGGAATGTCCAGGAAAACTGTAGATTAAGGAGAACCTGTATGAAGAAATTATCGCGTACTCTGTCCCTTGTACTCAGCGTTTCCATGGTAGCCGGACTCTGCTCCGACGGTGCTGTGGCCATGTTGCCCGCATCCACCAGCGGCACCTCCACGACCTGTACAAAGGTGGACAGCCCCTTGGCATACACTTACATCGAAATGAAAACCGCAGACAGCGGCAGCGAGGCCACACTGTCCGCAGAAGAGCCGGTCTTCAGGGAAGTCTCCACATCGGACTGGTTCTATGACTCCGTCTGCTTCATGGTGGACAACGGCCTGATGAATGGCACTGGGGAAGATCAATTCAGCCCGTATGAAAATCTCAGCCGTGCCATGCTGGTTACTATTCTATACCGTATGGCCGGAGAGCCGGCGGTGGGGGAAGGGATCTTTTCCGATGTGGAGCCGGGTTCCTGGTACGAGGCGGCGGTGGCGTGGACAGCGGATAACGAAATCGTGCAGGGCATGGGAGAAAACAGATTTCAGCCCGATACCGTCATTACCCGTGAGCAGATCGCGGCCATTCTTTATCGGTACGCCCAGCGGTTCGAATATGACGTCACCGCCGCGGGAGACCTCTCCGGCTTCAGCGATGCCGCCACAGTCTCCTCCTATGCGGAGACTGCGATGCGGTGGGCGGTTGGGATAGGAGTTCTCAAGGGCAGCGACGACGGCGCGCTTCATCCCGCCGATACCGTCACCCGCGCCGAGGCGGCGGCCATGCTCCAGCGCTTTATGGAGGTGTTTACAAGCTAGCCGGAAAGCAGTCTGAAACCAAAAGCAACAGCAGAATCTTTGTTAAATACGTTATGGAATCTCTCCGGTCTTCCTGTTTGGAGGAATGAGCCGGACGGTTTCCCATGGGGCATTTAAAGATTCTGCCGCTTTGATCTGTTTTCTCCCAATTAAGTGATGAACGGTGCTTGTTCGGAATATACATGACATAAGAAAACGAGGAGGTATGTCATATGACCATTCAACACCAGCACCCGGACTATTCGCCGGAGCAGCGAAAGGCGTTGCTTTTTGAGACACACCGAAGCTGTCGGGCAGAGCTGCAGCGTAATATGGCCCGTCAGACGGGGCTGTTCACCGAGGCTCCAATGGCTTCAAAGGCTCTGGAGCGATAAGCGACCCGGATACATATGGTTGCGATTTATACCCGTCAGTCCATTGAGAAAAAGGACAGCCTGTCAATTCAGGGACAGATTGACCTCTGTGCCAGACAGCTGACGGAGGAATACAAGGTGTACCGCGACAGCGGCTATTCCGGGAAAAACACCAGACGGCCCGCCTTCCAGCGTCTACTTCAGGACATTGAGAAGGGTCTGATTACCAAGGTTTATGTCTATCGGCTGGATCGCTTCAGCCGATCTATTATGGATTTTGGTCAGGTTTGGGAGTTTCTGCGGGCGAACCGGGTGGAATTTGTCTCTGTGACAGAGCAGTTTGACACCTCCGCTCCCATGGGACGGGCCATGCTGCAGATTATTATGGTGTTTGCGCAGTTGGAGCGTGAAACCACGGCCGAACGGGTAAAAGACAACTATTACCAGCGTGCCGCGCTGGGCTCCTGGCCGGGAGGCCCCGCGCCCTACGGGTTTTCCATCGGGCGGACGCCGGACGGAAACGGACACGCCGTTCCCGCTCTGCGAAAGAATGAATTCGCGCCCACCGTGGAGCGCATTTTCCTGCGTTACGCCCAGGAGGACGTCAGCCTTGGGCTTCTGGCCCGGGAATTAACCGCGGAGCACAGTCCGCCACCGAGAAGAGACGTCTGGGATAACGTCACCCTGTCCCGGTTGCTTCGAAGTCCGCTCTATGTTATGGCGGACGAGGACATCTATCTCTATTTTCAGGGAAAGGGGCTTCGCTTTTCCAATGATGTGAGAGACTTCGACGGTTCCCACGCGGGCATGGTGATTGGGAAACGCAGCCGCTCCGCTAACAAGTATAACGATTTGGAGGAACAGCATTTTTCCCTGGCAAATCACAGCGGCTTCATTTCTTCGGAGCTTTGGCTGCACTGTCAGTGGAAGCTTGACCACAATCGGCAGCTCAGCCGGGCAAACCAGGGAAAGCACAGCTGGCTGACGGGACTGATGAAATGCGCCGCCTGTGGCTACAGTGTCAAGGTGAACCGCGACGGAGAGCGGTTTTATCTGATTTGCAGCAGACGCTCCAACCAGTCGGCCTGCGGGCAGAGTATTCAAGTTGATTTGCGGGCGCTGGAACACGGGATTGAGCAGGAGCTGTGCCGACTGCTGGAGGACTGTCCTCCGGAGACTGCCGAGAAACCGCCGGACGGTGCAAGGGCGGAGCAGCTCGCCAAAATTGAACGGAAAATCCAGCGGCTGATTCATGCGCTTTCCGAGGGAAGCGATGTCACCATCCGCTATATCAACCGGCAGATCGAAAGACTGGAACAGGAGAAAAACCAGCTTATAGACGCCGGTGCCGCCGGACGGCAGGCGGTTTCCCCGGGATCGGAACAAATTCGGTTTTGTGAGCTGACGATGCCGCAGAAAAAGCTGGTGGCAGCCCGCTTTATTGAACGGGTAGAGCTGGCGGGAGAACAGGCGACTGTGAAATGGAGAGTTTAGCAGGCAAAGAGAGCCGTTGGCAGCAACTTGTGAAATGGGACAAAGATAGGGGACACGAAAAACCGTGTCTCCTATCTTTTGCTGTATACTGAGGAGAGCAAGATGAAAAAACGTGAAGAGAATAGCTGAAACGGCAAATCGTCCATACCGTCCTTCAAAATAAAATACAAAAAAATGGAGTTGCAAATATAATTCCAAATTAATTTAAAAAAACATGAAATATAAACCTATATTACCAAAAACGGAGGTTAATTATTATGAATTTGGAACATTTATTCGTTTTGTTTACATAACATTCATTTTTCTTACACATACTCTACAAATTCGCAAATTAACATAGAACCAGACAATCGATTACAAACCAACGGTTGTCAAATCATCATTTGCAGGTATGAAAGGAGAACCAAAAAATGAAATTTAAGATGATGATGGCAAGCTTGATGGCTACTACAATTCTTGCGACAGGGCTCATCTCGAGCGCCTCAGCCGCCAGTAGTCCTCTCAATACCAGCCAACCCACGCAGAGCACGACAGCTGTTCAGTCTCAGCAGACGACGTCTGATCAGACTCAAAAGACGACGTCTACTCAGTCCCAAAAGGCGACATCCACACAGGCTCAAAAGAATGTCAGTGCCACTGATTTTGGCGCGATGAGCAACTCAGAAATTCAGTCTTTTATCAAGACGCAAACGGATTCTACTACAAAAACCAAGGTGACAGCGCTCTACAAAACCTATGCAACAAAGGATGACGCTGTTACCTCCGCCAAAAAGGCGCTTGTCGCCGGATTGACAAAGTACAATATCAAGAACTATGAAACAAACGGAACCATCGATGTTGACAAAGTTCAGACGGCAATCAATCAGCTGAAAAATTCCACTGCGGTTAAAGAGCTGACAACGTTGCTGACCAACTATAAGAACGCCGTGACCGCACATGACACTGCAAAGGAAAGCCTTTTGTCCGCCATGCAAACCGCCGGATATGTTAAGTAAGGGCTTCTGAAACAACGGCAAACCTCCTTTTGAATGGATTAGCAAATACGTTCCTAACGAGACAAAACGAGTGAGTATGGATCATGATCCATACTCACTCGTTTTTGGTTTGGTAGTGCAACGAACCTGTTTCGGACGCGGGCAAGCGCCAAGCCGCTGAAATGAATTCTTTCCCCATGGACGCCCTCTATTTAAAAAATAGACGCAAGCACTTGCGTTGTTCCGTTTTACTGTGGTATTGTTGCAAAAAGGGGTGTTTTCATGCTGACGATCTTAAAATCAATCGGATATTTTATTGTGGCTGGTTTATTTGAAATTGGCGGCGGATATCTGGTCTGGCTTTGGCTCCGTGAGGGCAAAAGCATTTGGTTCGGAGTGGCCGGAGCTGTTGTGCTGGTGCTTTATGGCGTCATTCCGACCTTGCAGCCTCAAAGCAGCAGTTTCGGAAAAATATATGCGGCATATGGCGGCGTTTTCATTGCAATGTCCATTCTTTGGGGATGGAAAATAGACAACACGATTCCAGACAAATTTGATATCATTGGCGGACTGGTTGCGCTTGCCGGTGTCTGGATTATTATGTATTTTCCCCGCAGGTAGAGCCCTGCTTCGGCTGAACCCCCATTAGAAAGCTTCCTGGTGGAAGAAGCCACGCTTCGTATGGTAAAAGATTTAACATTGAAAAGCCCTCCGAGGATTCAACCAGGGAGGACTCAAAAATGAGGGAATACCTCATATTAATTTTTGTCCGCGTTTTCCGCCGCGGTACGGATGCACAAGGCGCCTTTTTAGGCGTCTCATGTAATTATAGTACAGCACCTCTGTAAAATAGAGACGAAAATTCGATGATGGTTCCATTCATTTTTTCTGTTTTCCCGCCATTCCTTTTAAAGATACAGCCGTTTTTATATGCTGCATAGGGTGAATTTCGGGTACCAATCAGTTCATTATCTCATACACTGCGGTAGAGGTGATGAAATGATCAATTATATGATTCAACAAGGAGATACTCTGTACAAAATTGCAAATCAATACAATGTTACGGTACAGGAGATTATAGACGCCAACCCCAATATAAATCCATTTAACCTTTATGCCGGTCAAATTATCCAAATTCCATCGCAAAATACGTATCAAGGCCAATTATCATCACAGCAGCGCATGCAGCTGCCAACACAGCAGCCACAGCAACAGCAACAACCAAAATAAGAAACGCCGGAAGCCTGCCCCGTGCAGACCTCCGGCGTTCGTTTTACCTGCTGCTGACGTTGTCTTCCTTGGATATGCTGAACTCCACCGTCACCGGGAACGCCGTCCAATATAGGGGCATTTCGTTGGGCTTGCCATAACTTACACGGGCACAAAGCATTGAATCCAGCAGGGCAATATGTTAAACTATATTGAACTTATTTCTCAGAAACAATTACAACAAAAAGATGGGTGCTATGATGGAAAAGCCACAACAACCCGTGCGAGCCAACAGAACCAATAAACTAGAAATTGTAAGAAGAATCGATCGAAAAAAAACAGATTTAGAGGAAGTCTACTCTTCGGAAGTACCATGTCTGGCAAAACAAAAAAATGAAGTGCCCATTACATATCAGGAAGATTTTTTTAAATTTAACTTCAGCAGGCAGTAAACGACGGAACCGTGGCTTTGTTTCAGCCGCTTCCAAAGCCGCCAGAAGCGGCGATGCGAACAGTTGTAAGGTCAGCACCGCACAGCTCAATCACAAAAGCAAACCACCCAGGCACATTTTTTATGCCGGGGTGGTTTCTTTACGCGTTTCAAGGAATGTGGTATTGACTTACCATACTCATAGCCCGTGAAACATTTTCTCGTAATGGTTTAATCTGAGAATCCTGATTTACCTTCGTAAGGGTATCAAAAAACATCTCCTGATCCGGTGACGGTTCATGTTGGTCCATTTCTGTTATAGCTCCTTTTCTATGGTATATCGCATAGTATAAATCATTGAATGCAAACTATACCGCGCGGCGAACGGCAGTTTACCAAACCAGTTGTTTTCAGGCCATATTATGATAAAATAAACGGTATTATTTAGTAAATAACTTCACTGATTGAATCTATTTTAATATTATTGTATTCCACACTGTCAAAGAAATATCGATTTTCATATCGTTTTCCCCGCGCGATTGCATCAAAGGAGAAGCGGATTTCGATTACCGACAGCTCCCGTCGCTCCGTGGTATAAGCCCCTCTCAGAATGCCCTTGCTTTTTACAGGTATAAATTCATGGGGAGGGTGATAGTGTTCGGTCGGTTGATAAAAATCTACATTTAATAACATAAGCGACTGAGGATGCCGACCTTCATTGACAAGTGCCAGCAGCGCTTGTTCCGATTCTTTTGCCAGCGTGAATCTCGCCACGCCGACGAGCTGTTCGGTTTTTCCGTCAAAAACAGTGATGCTGGGATTTGTAATTCTGATAAACACCAGTGTCCCTCCTTTGACAACGGCAGCCTGCGCCGTTGCGCTGGTGTCGGACGCGCCTGCCCATGGCATTGCGTCAGCGATTTTGTCAAGGCCGCCGGACATCAGGCCATTCATTATATTCAAGTCATGAGGCCAACATGCGACAGCCACCATAGGTTCACTTTTACGACCGATTTGGTATGATTATCCTTTGCAAAAATCATAAATGAATCTTAAATTACCATAAATTTTCACTTGATAAAATGGTTACAATTTGTTACTATATGTTTGTCCCTGATGGACAATACTTAATTTGGAGGACTTTTTTATGTGTAACCTGATTAGTAGTTGTTTCTCAGTCTGTGGTTCCAGCTGCGCAAATCTGCTTCAGTATTTCTATCAGTGCTACGGCGGCGGCTATAGCAGCTCCTGCGGCGGCTAACATCATGGGCGGCTCTGCTTCGGCAGCGCCGCTTTTCTTTTTCTCACGCTGAACGCTTGATGCGCCCAGAGGGTGACCGATGGATGACTGTGCACGTTCCTTACGTCGGTACCGGGCATACAATAGGGGTGAAAGGAGGGCTTGCTATGCCGATATTTAATCCATTTTTCCCAAGACGCAAACCGAATCCACCTCGTCCCCCGCATCCTCCTGCGCCGCCACCTCCGCCTCCACCGCCGCCGCCCAAACCACCCTTTCCCTTTTTTCCGCCAAAGCCTCATGGGCGTCCATAAAAATTTTACCCCGGTTGTTTTTTTCGGTCTTTGGGCAAACTATCCGTGGGGTGAAATGACATTGAAATATGAGGATCTTTACGATGTGCTGTATAATGAGCCGGAAGCAAATCAGTATTTTAGAAAGCTGCCCGATTATGTGCGCGACCATATCAAATCCCGCGCAAAACACGTCAATTCCTTCGCCAGCTTAAAGGACTATACCGAGAACCTGATACGTGGCGACGAATGAATAAAAACCGCTCCGAATGGAGCGGTTTTTATTTGATCAGCGGGTACCCTCATCGTTGACAAACAGAATGGAGCGCGTTATAGTTACATACAGGCAATAGCGCCGCATCACTGCGGCGCTATTGCCTGTTTTACTTGTCTGTGCGTGACAATATCAATACATAGAGAACCGTCACGTCATGGAACAAAGCAATGAGGAAGGGAGAAAAAATGATACTTAAAAAATTCATCACATTCATGTTGAGCGCCTCCATGGTACTCACCTCGTTTTCCCATGTCCTTGCCGCGGGGAGCTCGGCTGGGCCGGTCACCGCGGGCAGTTTTTCGGACACGGGGGGACATTGGGCGGCTTCTGCCATCGAGAAATGGGCCGGCTACGGCGTGCTCAACGGCGATCAGGGAGCCTTCCGCCCAGACGAAAGCATCACCCGTGGGGAACTGGCCACGGTGCTCGATCAGCTCATGGGCTATCAGACGGAGGTGACCAACACCTTTCCAGATGTGCAGCAGGGCGCCTGGTATGAGCAGGCCGTGTTGAAGGCAAGTGCGGCGGGAGTTCTGCTGGGGGATGATCTGGGCAATGCCGCACCCACCGCAAATATCACCCGGGAGCAGGCGGCCACCATGCTGGCCAGAGCCCTGGGGGTATCTTCCGCCGGAGGGGAGGATACCAAGTTCAGTGATGCCGCCGATATTTCCAGCTGGGCGCAGCCCTATGTATTCGGCATGGAGGCCGCGGGATACATCACAGGATACGACAATGCGTTTTATCCACAGGAGGACATCACCCGCGCGGAGGTTGTGACCATTCTGGATCACGCAATTAAGGCCTATTACAACCAGGCCGGAACTTATACCGACACGGTTGACGGCCTTGCCATTATCAAAGCCGACGGAGTTGTACTCAAGGACGCCACCGTCAGTGGTGACCTGATCGTGGCGGACGGCGTGGCGGGCGGAAGCGTCACGCTGGAGGGAACCACCGTAGCCGGCAGCCTGATCATCCGGGGAGGCGATACCGATACCGTCACGGTGGACAGCGCCTCCAGCGTTGCGTCCCAGAAAGTGGAGAAGCTTTATTCAAGCGAGGAGCTGTCCGGTGGAACTGTTCTGCGTAATTTCACTCTGGCCGGTTCCTACAGCGGCGGCGTGATCAACTGCGTGCCTGTAGAGGCTCGGGCCGCGGCCTACCTGTGGGACAACGAGGCCAAGTCCTATTATTCGGTACCCTTCACCGCGGGGAATATCGCGGGGAACTTTGTGGAGCTGCGCGATATGGACGCAGACGGTACGGCGGACGGCGCCTTCATCGTTCAGCGGCAGGACAGCGCCACCGTCTGGGATGCCGATATGCATTGGCTCAATGGGGCGGGCGCGAGTACCGAGCCCGTGGTGGAAGATGCCACCGGGGAGGACGCCTTTGACCGCGACTATGTCATTCCCATGGGCGAGCGTCTGCTGACCGGTTACGGCCTGGGCGACTGGAGCGGCAGCACGGACTTTCATAATATCATCGGCTATGCCGACGAGACCGGCAGTACTTTGGTCACGGACGGAACCGACGATCTGAATTACTACTGGCCTCAGCACGACTACTACAATGCCGAGTCCAACGACACGCTGACCATGCTGACTCACTACAAAACCTATCAGCAGACCACCAGCTCGAACTGCGGCCTGGCCGCGGCCCTCACCGTTCTGGATTGGTACGGTCAGAGGGGCGACCTCAACGACAACGACCTTGTGGGACTGAGAGGTCTTGATACTTGGGGCGGCGCAACAGAGCTCAAACCGCTGGAAACCGTCTTTACCAATCTTTCGCAGTTGGGTGTGACCTCGGGATGGACCTTCGAGTCCAGCTATGACGATCCTGAAAAGCTGTTTGACCCCGACTGGATTCAATCCACCCTTGCGGCGGGCTATCCCATCATGGTGGGGTGGAACAGCTTCGGCGGACACTGGCAGGTGATCATCGGATATGACGACATGGGCACCGACACCACCGCCGACGATGTGCTGATTCTCATGGATCCCTATGACTCCACCGATGACAGGAATGACGGCTACGGCATCCAGTCCTATGAGCGGCTGGCTTACGGAGTCCAGAGCTTTGATGACGATGTGAACTACAGTGAAACCATCTTCCTTGTGGCCATTCCCGATACGGATTGGAGCAACCAACAGTCCGTTTACGACGGCGACGGCTCCACCATCGTCAAAACCAGCAGCGCCATGGACTTCGGAGCGGCTTACGGCTCCGCCGTGGAGAGCAGCTGGGTCAGCTACCGCGACACCGCGGCGGATATCCAGACATATTATCCAGATACATATATCTGGGGCACCGGTGACGACGCACTGGCGGGCCCCGCCACAGGCAGCTACCGGCACAGCGGTGACGTGGTCAATTCCTCCTATTATTCTCACTTTGATTTTTATAATATGGTGAGCAACGATCACCTGACCATGCTCACCGGGTTTCAAACCACACAACAGACCACGGAGTGGACCTGCGGCTTGGCCTCCGCGCTGATGAACATGGAATGGTTCGGGAAAAACGACGACAACAATCTGACTGAAATCGATTTGGCTGCCATGCGGCAGAACGGTCAGGAAGGCGCCACCACTGTCAACGGCCTGGAGGAGGTGTTCAGTAATCTGAATACCAGCTATGGTCAGGATTGGGCATGGTTTACCATGCGTGATCTGGATGAAGATCTGGGCATTGGAGGCCACTATCTGTCTGCCGGAGCCGCCGACAACGGACTGATTCCCTATCTTCTGTCTCAGGGGATTCCCATGATGATCGGCTGGGATGAGTGGGGCGGCCACTGGCAGGTGGTTGTGGGCTATGACGACATGGGTACAGATACCACCCAGGACGACGTGCTGATTCTGGCGGATCCCTACGACACCACGGATCACGATCAGGATGGCTATGTGATTGAGAGCTTCGAGCGGCTGGTCTATGGCTGGGACGCCAGCTTTGACGAGGAATACGCCTTCGTGGTGGCATTTCCCGAAGCGGGTCACCAGGACGTGATCACCGAGTTCGGAATGGAAAAGCCCTACTATACGCCAAAGGCGGGTTAAGTCCATGGCATTAGGCGCACCGCAGTGCGTGCTATCATTATAGTGCCAGAGGCACGGTTTTCCACGCAAAAACAGAGCCGGTAGTCCTTTCGGACTCACCGGCTCTGTAGATAGTTACTCCAGGGCTTCCAACTCGTCCAGCCAGACACGGGCAGCGGCGTCCGAGGGCATCCGCCAGTCCCCTCTGGGCGACAGCGTTACCGACCCTACCTTGGGACCGTCCGGCAGGCAGGAGCGCTTGAATTGCTGTGCAAAAAAGCGGCGGTAAAAATTCTTCAGCCATTTAAGCAGCACTGCTCTGGAATACCGCTGCCCGAAGGCATGCTCCGCAAGCCGAAGTACCTTTCTGGGTGGAAAGCCCCAGCGGATGGCATAATAGAGGTAAAAGTCGTGCAGTTCATAAGGACCCACCAGATCCTCTGTTTTTTGGGCGATGGTTCCGCCCACGGCGGGCAGCAGCTCGGGCGAAACGGGCGTATCCAAAATATCCGCCAGAACATGAGAGAGCTCCCGATCCTCCTCTGCCTTGTCGTCACAGACGAAGGAAACCAGATGGCGAACCAGGGTTTTCGGGATGGAGGCGTTGACGGCATACATACTCATATGGTCTCCGTTGTAGGTAGCCCACCCCAGGGCGAGCTCGGATAAATCCCCTGTTCCGATCACTAGGCCTCCGGTCTGATTGGCAATATCCATCAGCACCTGGGTCCGTTCCCGGGCCTGTCCATTTTCAAAGGTCACGTCGTGGGTGTCCATGGACTGGCCTATATCGGCAAAATGGCGGCGCACAGCATCCCCGATATCAATGCGCCTGAGGGTTGCTCCCAGCCGCTCCGCCAGCTCCACGGCGTTGTTCCGGGTGCGGTCCGTGGTTCCGAAGCAGGGCATAGTGACCGCGATGACGTCGGTGGAGGGGCGGTTTAGCAGCCGCATGGCAACCATGGTAATCAGAACCGCCAGGGTGGAGTCCAGTCCCCCGGACAGACCTACCACGGCGGTTTTCGCCCCGGTGTGCTCCAGCCGCTTTTTCAGCCCCAGAGACGCGATGAGCAGAATTTCGTCGCAGCGGGCACTGCGCTCGTCGGGATTTTCCGGGACAAAGGGCGTGCGGGAAACCATCCGTGTCAGCGTGGTGGTGGAGGACTCCAGAGAAACCGGTACATACCGCATTCCCACTGTTTCCGGCGCGGGGAAGGTGCTCATGCGTCGGCGTTCAAACAGAAGCTTTTCCAGATCCAGCTCAGAGACGGTCAGTCCCGTGGCAAAACGCCGCTCGGCAAGAAGAGCGCCGTTTTCCGCAATCATATTGTGCCCCGCGAACACCAGGTCGGTGGAGGACTCTCCCTCTCCCGCGTCGGCGTAGATGTAACCGCAGATCAACCGCCCGGATTGTCCCAGCACCAGCTGACGGCGGTAATCATCCTTGCACACCAGTTCGTCGCTGGCGGAGAGATTCAGAATCAGGGTTGCTCCTGCCTCCGCCAGACGGCTGGAGGGCGGGACAACCGACCAGAGATCCTCGCACAGCTCCACACCGACGCACAGCCCCTCCATGGCATCGCAGCAGACGAGCACATTGGTTCCGAAGGCTGGCTCCTGTCCGCAGAGGCGGACGGTACCATCTCCCGCGCCGCCCGGCGTGAACCAGCGCCGCTCATAAAATTCTCCGTAGTTGGGCAAATAGGTTTTGGGAATCACGGCTAAAATAGTTCCCCTGTGAATCACGGCGGCGCAGTTATAGAGCTTCCCCTCACGCCGCACCGGAAGGCCGAGCGCCGTAATCATATCCAGATCCCGAGTTGCCTCCAGAACAGTGCCGAGGGCGTCCTCCGCCGCCCGGAGCAGCGCAGGCTGCAGAAACAAATCTCCGCAGGTATATCCCGTGAGGCAAAGCTCGGGCAGGCAAAGAACCCGCACCCCCTGCCGTCCGGCATCCCGCATTAGGGTAAAGCACGCCTCCGCATTATAGCGGCAGTTGGCAACCTCGATTTTTGGAGTGCCTGCCGCTGCTTTGATGAAACCATCCTTCATGGCAACCTCCCCCTTTCGGTTCGTTTACTGTCCATCATACCGCTAATTTGCCCATTTTGCAACTGTATGCACTGGAAATACTTGTCCTGTCTGTTTTAACATGCTATAATAAAAAGGACGCAAGTCAGAATGCTAATTAGGAGGAATCTCCCCATGTCCAATTATAAAATTTTGGCAATCAACCCCGGCTCTACCTCAACAAAAATCGCCGTGTTTGAAGGTGAAACCGAAATCTTCAAGAAAACCGTGGTGCATGACGCCGCCGAGCTGGCGAAGTATACCACCGTTGCCGATCAGCTTCCCTACCGCGTGGAGACGATCCTCGCCGTCTGCAAGGAGCAGGGCGTCGACATCTCCGACTGCGCGGCCTTTGTGGGCCGCGGCGGCGGTTTGGATGCCTGCCCCGGCGGCACCTATGCGGTCAACGACGTGATGCTTGCCCACGCCCGCCGCGGCGGCGGTAACCACCCCGCTTCCCTGGGCTGCCAGATCGCCCAGAAATTTGCCGAGCAGTATGGTGTCAAGGCATTTATCGTCAATCCCCCCGATGTAGATGAATTCCAGGATGTGGCCCGGGTGACCGGACTTGCCGATGTTTTCCGCACCCCCTCCAGCCACGCGCTCAACCAGAAGGAGACCGCCATCCGCGTGGCCGCTGACCTGGGCAAAACCTATGAGACCTCCAACTTTATTGTTGCCCACATCGGCGGCGGCGTATCCGTCACCGCCCACTGTCTGGGCAAGATGATCGACTCCAACGGAATCATCAACGGCGAGGGACCCATGGCGCCCACCCGTTCCGGCGCGCTGCCCGCGGTGGATCTGATGAACCTCTGCTACTCCGGCAAATGGACCCGGGATGAGATGTACAAGCGCCTGACCAAGTCCGGCGGCTTTGTGGATCATGTGGGCACCTCTGAGACTCTGGAAGTCGTCGATATGATCAAGCAGGGCAACAAGTATGCTAAGCTGGTCTATGATACCTTCCAGTATCAGATTGCTAAAGAAATCGGTTCCATGGCGGCCGTGCTCAAGGGCAAGGTTGACGCCATCATCCTCACCGGTGGCATCGCTCACGACAAGGAGCTCTGCGCCAACATGAAGGAGTATGTCGGTTTTATTGCTCCCATTGAGGTGCGCGCGGGTGAGTTTGAGATGGAAGCCCTCTCTTCCGGTGCTTACCGCGTTCTCACTGGCCACGAGGAGGCCAAGCCTTACACCGGCGAAAAGGTGTTCACCAATTTCGACGCACTGAAGAACTAAACGCAACAAAATCCGCGCCGCAGTGGTTTTTTCAATCAATTGTCGGGGCAAACGCGCCGTTGGGAAATCGTCTGATTTCCCAACGGCGCGTTTTTATGCCGGTTTTCGTTTCTATATCCGGTGAAACAGCTGTGCATCATCTGCTTGCGGCCAGTTCAGGTTCGCTTGAACTGCTTTTCCAGTTGTGCACGGGGCAGTTCCACAGCCACCGGACGGCCATGGGGGCAGTACTTTACCTCACCCCGCATGACAGCCTCCGCCACCCGCAAAAGCTCCTGCGGAGAGTTTTTCTGCCCGCCCTTAATAGCCGCCTTGCAGGCCATGGTGTGGAGCAGTTCGTCCCGCGCGGCGGCGGGTTCGGCTCCTCCCGCGGTTAACAGCCGCTCGGCGAGCTCCGTCAGCGCGGATTCTGTCTCGCCGACCTTGAGATAGTCGGGAATCTGGCGTATGATCAGCGCTCCGCCTCCAAATTCCTCCGCCTCAAACCCGAAGTTTCGCAGAAGCGGCAGGTGCTGAAGCAGCGCTGCCCGCTCCTCGCCGGAGAGCTTGACCGTAACAGGTTCCAGAAGCATCTGCCCCATGGGAGCGTGAGATTCCGATTTCAGGCGGTCAAACCACATCCGCTCATGGGCGGCGTGCTTGTCAATGAGAAAGGCCGTATCTCCCTGCTCCACGATAATATAAGTGGCGAACAGTTCCCCGGCCATGCGCCACGGCAGAGGCTCCTGTTTCGGCTCGTCCGGAACCTCCGGGGACGGTTCTTCCTGTAAACGGTCCCGAAGCTCCTGAACCGCCTCCGGGCGGTGCTCCTGCGCCAGGGGAGCGGAAGCCCGCTGTGTTTGCGGGCTTTGCGGCAGAGGCTCGGCCTGAGTGACCATCACGGTGGTGTCCGGTACTCTTTGCTGCTTCTGTTCGGGGATAGGCGGGGCGGGCGTCTTCTGTGGCATTGAGCCGTCCTGCTCCCTTAGATAGGCGGGGTTCTCAGCCGGGCTGCCCACCGGACGTTGCCGCGTATCCGGCGAAGGTGGGATATGAGTTATCACTGCGCCGGATTCGGGTTGAAATATCGGTCTTACGCTGTCGTGCACCGCCATTACCGTCTGATAGGCCACCTCAGGCTCCGGTTGGAGTACGGAGGGAACCACAACCCTGACCGCCGGGCGAAAATGTTCTCCCGTCAGCGCCGAGAGCACCGCATGATACAGCGCATCAAAGACCATCCGTTCATTGATAAATTTGACCTCTATTTTGGCGGGATGGACATTGACATCCACCATATTAAGCTTGACATTGAGATGAAGCACACAGCCGGGGAATTTGCCCACCATCTTCTGATTGGCATAGGCCTCCTCCAGCGCCGCCGTCATGGTGCGGGATTTCACATAGCGTCCATTGACGTAAAAATGCTGATAGCTTCTGGACCCCCGGCAGCAGACCGGCAGTGAAGCAAAGCCGGACACAGTGATGCCCTCTCCGCTTCCCTTGACCGGGGCAAAGCCCAGGGCAATGTCCCGCCCGAACACGCTGTACATGGCCGATTTGAGCTGACCGTCTCCCGGGGTCAGAAGCTCCTGCTTTCCGTCTCTCAGAAACCGGATCGATACCTCCGGGTGGGACAGCGCCACCCGCTGTACCACGTCGAACACCGCCGCGCCCTCCGACGCGTCGCGCTTCATGAATTTCAGCCGTGCAGGGGTATTGAAAAACAGATCCCGCACCACCATAGTGGTGCCCTGGGGACAGCCCGTCTCCTCCCGATCCGTTACCGTGCCGCCCTCCAGACGCAGGGCCGCGCCCAAAGCCGCGCCCTCCGTGCGGGTAAGTACATCAATGCGGGAGACCGCCCCAATGGCCGCCAGCGCTTCGCCCCGAAAGCCCAGGGTTCCTATGGCCTCCAAATCATATTCATTTCTGATTTTTGAAGTGGCGTGCCGCAGAAAGGCCGTTTCCAGCTCGTCCGCCGGAATGCCGCAGCCATTGTCGGTGACGCGGATCAGGGACATTCCTCCCCGCGAGATTTCCACCGTGGCGGAACCCGCTCCCGCGTCAATGGCGTTTTCCAACAGCTCCTTTACCACCGAGGCAGGACGTTCCACCACCTCGCCGGCGGCGATCAGGTCGGCTACGTGAGGGTCAAGAGTATTGATTTTAGGCATAAAGTTTCCTTTCTTAAATGGATACTGTTCCAAACAGGTCAATGGCGTTCAAGGCCATATGCAGTGCCATGGGACACCAGACAGAGCCGCCGTGGTCATAGCTCCAGCAGAAGGCGACGGAGGCGGGCAGCAGCCGGATCGCCAGCAGCAGATAGCGGATATCCCCATAGGAATAGGCGTACTGCCAGACACCTGCAAGGCAAAAGAGCAGGCAGGATATGATGTAGGCCACCGCGCGGTGGCGGTTCCGGAGCCAGCCGAATACCAGTCCGCGAAAGAAGAGTTCCTCCACAATGGGGATCAACACAATCACAACCGCCACAGTGGCGCCGGATTGAAATTCATATTGCTCCAGATAGGTCTGCGCAGTGACGTTCGCCACAGGAAGCGAAATGCGGGCAATCAGCCAGTTTCCCAGAATCGCGCCGGAGAGCCCCGCCAGAAATGCGATCAGATTCCCGCCCGGATTATCCAGCAGCGCCGTCACGGCGTTTTTCAGAAGCGTCCAGAACAGGAAAAACAGGATCACTGCCAGCACTGCGTAATAGAGCACCCGTTCGGCAACGTCGCTGTACCAGATATTAAACCGCGCGTCCACAAACGTCCAGAGCCACGCGCCGGCAAACGGCAGAACGGTCAGATAGAGCAGCAGAAGGATGCTGCCCAAGCCCTTTTCCCGTCCTGTCAGTTTTCCGTTCCATGTGCCGCCGCGTCCATATCGTTTTGCCATTACCTTCGCCTCGATTTTTGTTTTGAGAATAGTTTCCGCTTCTAAGGAGTTTGGATAATGGCCTATGTTATGAAGGTCCCGGTGATGGGCGAATCAGTTGTCGAAGGAACGATTAATCAATGGTTTGTCAAGGTTGGCGATACGAT
>JAGFXR010000022.1 GCA_017861365.1 Oscillospiraceae bacterium
AAGCAACTGCGGGATTTGTGCCGCGAGACGGAGAAAATCTCCAGGCATTATGGCGGTATGCAGGTAAATATCTGCCTGAATTACGGCGGCAGGGATGAAATTCTCAGGGCAGCTAAGGCCTTTGCCTTGGACTGTGCCGAAGGACGCGCGGTTCCCGGACAGTTAACCGCCGAGGAGTTTGGAGGAAGGCTTTATTCGGCCGGAATACCCGACCCGGATTTGGTGATTCGTCCCAGCGGGGAGCTTCGCCTCTCCAATTTCCTGCTCTGGCAGGCCGCTTATTCCGAGCTTTATTTTACGGATTTATACTGGCCGGATTTTAACCGTGAGGAACTCAACCGCGCGATCGCGGAATATCAGGCGCGCTCCCGGCGGTTTGGGGGCGTTTGAGAAGGAAATACCCGGTTTCCGGCTGCTCCTCCTTTTTCTTTTTCAGGACCGGATATGCGTCCGGATACAGGCGATTACATTCCGTCGAAAGGGTTGGTCATACTCATGCTTCAGCGAATTATGGTGGCAGTCATCTTTATCCCTGTCATTTTTGTTATTTTCTTTGGATTGCCGGATATTGTTTTGCCAATTATTTTGGCGCTGCTCTCCATGATTGGAGTTCATGAGGTGCTCTGGTCCACCGGCTTTGTCAAAAATGTAAGAATTTCGGCGATATCCATCGTGCTGGCAGGAACCATTCCGTTCTGGATTTTTTTCGGAGCAAAACCGCTGCCGTTTCTCTGCGGCAGTCTGATCTATTTTACACTTTTGTTTGCCGAAGCGCTGCACAGCAAATTCAGCGTCACGCTGGAAAAAATGGGCGGCGCGTTCCTGTTTTCCCTTATGATTCCGTATTTTTTATGTTCTTTTATTCGCATTTCCAAGCTTGAGCTGGGAGATTTCTATATTCTCCTGCCTCTGCTTGTTTCCTTCGTCAGCGATGCCTTTGCCCTGTTTGCGGGAATGGCATTCGGTAAGCATAAGCTGGCTCCCGAGATTTCCCCCAAGAAAACCGTGGAGGGTGCCGTTGGAGGATTGATCTTCGCGGTCATCGGCTGCGTGATTTATGGGCTTCTGACGCAGTACTGGTTTCATCTGAGTGTTTCCTATTTGGCACTGGTGGTGTATGGCGTGTTGGGCAGTTTGATTTCACAGTTCGGAGATCTGTCGTTTTCTTATATCAAGCGTCAGTATGAGATCAAGGATTTCGGCAATATCCTGCCAGGCCATGGCGGAGTGCTGGATCGGTTTGACAGCGTCATTTTCTGCGCCCCGCTCATTGAAATACTCATTCGCATGCTGCCGGCCCTGCATCAGGTGAGCGGATGATGAAGCGGGTGATCTCTGTTTTAGGCTCCACAGGTTCTATCGGAACTCAGTCGCTGGACGTGATCCACGCCTGCGGCATGTCCGTCGCCGCGCTGACCACCTACCGCAGTGTGGAGCTTCTGGAGCGGCAGGCGAGGCGGTTTCATCCCACTCTGGTCGCGGCGGTGGATGAGACCGCTGCCGCCGACCTGAAAATTCGGCTGGCGGATACCGGAATCCGCGTCCTCTCCGGACGTGAAAGCTTGACGGAGGCGGCATCTCTGCCACAGGCCGATACGGTGATCACCGCTGTGGTCGGGGTGGCCGGTTTGGAGCCGACACTGGCGGCGATTGACGCCAAAAAGCGCATCGCGCTGGCCAATAAGGAAACGCTGGTCTGCGCCGGTGAGCTGGTGATGCGCCGGGCGGAGGAGGCGGGAGCCGAGGTGATTCCCGTTGACTCGGAGCATTCCGCGATTTTTCAATGCCTCCAGGGCAACCGGCGGGACGAGGTCAAACGCCTCATTCTGACTGCCTCAGGCGGACCCTTTTTCGGGAAATCCAAGGATGAGCTGGAGCGGGTCACTCCCGCCCAGGCGCTCAAGCACCCCAATTGGTCCATGGGTGCGAAGGTGACCATCGATTCCGCCACTCTGATGAATAAGGGCCTGGAAGTGATGGAAGCGATGCGACTGTATCGGATGCCGCTGGAGAAAATATCTGTCGTAATCCATCGTGAAAGCATAATTCATTCCCTGGTGGAGTATTGTGATGGTGCACAGCTTGCACAGCTCGGAACCGCCGATATGCGACTGCCCATTCAATATGCCCTCTCTTATCCCCATCGGGTGACAGGGCCTGCGGAGCCGCTGGATTTGCTGTCCTGCCCGCCGCTGACCTTTACACCGCCGGATCTGGAGACATTTCCCTGCCTTGCCCTGGCGATGGAAGCGGCGAACATTGGTGGAACGGCGCCAGCTGTTTTAAATGGAGCAAACGAGGTTGCGGTTGGATTGTTTTTAAAGGGAAGTATAGGATTTTATGATATCCCCGCGCTGGTGGAGCGTGCGCTGAGGGAACTTGTGCCGGTACCGAACCCCTCTCTGGAGGAGATTTTGGAGGCGGATCGGACGGCTAGAATCATTGCTATGAGGTGAAGTGTATTGGAATACGTTATCATTGCCATTATCATGTTTGGAGTGCTCATTGCGATTCATGAGCTTGGGCACTTTTTAACCGCGAAGCTGCTGGGCGTCCGGGTCAATGAATTTGCAATTGGTATGGGGCCTAGAATTTTTCACAAGAAGGGGAAAGAAACTGATTATTCACTGCGCCTCTTCCCGGTGGGTGGTTACTGTGCCATGGAGGGCGAGGATGAGGACTCTGGGGACCCGAAGGCCTTTTGCGTTCAGCCTGCATGGAAAAAATTCATTATTCTGGTGGCCGGCTCCTTTATGAATCTGCTTCTCGGATTTGTAATTATATTGGTGCTCTTTGCGCAGGCAACGGAATTTCATGAGCCTGTCATTTCCGGTTTTTATGACGGCTGCCCCTATGAGAGCGCCGAGGGCCTTCAGGTCGGGGATCGTATCCTCATGGTTGACGGTGAGCGTATTTACAACGTCAGCGATCTCACGCTTCTGTTTTCCAGAATCACCGACGGTACGGCTGACTTTGTGCTGGAACGCGGCGGAGAGAAGGTCATTCTGAATGATTTTCCCTTTACGCTTCAGCAATACACCGACGAGAGTGGGGCTGCCGTAACCAAATACGGCCTGAAATTTGAAAATACCGTGAAGGCCACGGTTTGGACCAAATTTCAGCAGAGCTGCCTGTATACCGTCGATGTGGTTCGCACGGTGCGCTTGAGTCTGAGTGATTTGATTACCGGTGCGGTTGGGCTGCGGGATTTGTCCGGCCCTGTCGGCATCGTGGATATGATGAGTCAGGTTGGCACTGCGGCGGCGACGACGCAGGAGGCTGTGTTCAGTGAATTGAGCTTTTGTGCCATGCTTGCAGTGAATCTGGCGGTGATGAACATGCTGCCCATTCCGGCACTGGACGGCGGACGGATTTTTTTCCTGCTGGTCAATGGCATTTACACAGTCATTACCAAACGGAAGCTCAATCCCAAGTATGAAAATGCCTTGAACGCGGGATGCTTTATGCTGCTCCTGCTGCTGATGGCTGTGGTTGCGGTAAGCGACGTTTTAAAAATTGCCGGTGTGTAGCCTCACGGGATCAAAAGCGAATGGATGTTTTCGCTGAGGAAGGATACGATGACGAAACAAATTCTGGTCGGAGGCGTCCCCGTTGGCGGGGGCGCCCCTGTTAGCATTCAATCCATGTGCAGCACAAAAACCCATGACACCGTAGCCACCGTGGAGCAAATTCGCCGCCTTCAGGCCGCAGGGTGTGAAATTGTCCGTGTGGCGGTTCCCGATCTTCCGGCGGCCAAGGCCATCGGAGCAATCAAGGAACAGATTGCAATCCCCCTGGTGGCGGATATTCATTTTGACTACAAGCTGGCCTTGGAGGCGGTTGCCGCCGGTGCGGATAAGGTTCGCATCAATCCCGGAAACATCGGCGGGACAGACCGGGTAAAGGCCGTGGCGGACGCTTGCCGCCTTCGGAATGTGCCCATCCGAATCGGCGTGAACGGCGGATCGCTGGAAAAACCGCTTCTGGCGAAATATGGCGGTATAACCCCGGAGGCGCTGGTGGAATCGGCAATGGGGCACATTGCGCTGTTAAACCGGTTTGATTTTGACAACATCTGCGTCTCCCTCAAATCCTCTTCCGTGCCGGTTGCCATGGCTGCGTACCGACTTATGGCACAGCGGACGGAGTATCCCCTCCACCTTGGTGTCACGGAAGCTGGAACCCTGCATATGGGGACGCTGAAGTCTGCCGTTGGCATTGGAGGACTGCTGGCTATGGGCATCGGCGATACCCTTCGGGTGACGCTGACGGCGGATCCCGTAGAGGAAATTTACGTAGCGAGAGATATTTTGAAGGCGGTTGGCCTGCGCAGAGAAGGACCAGAGCTGATTTCCTGTCCGACCTGCGGCAGAACTAACATTGATCTCATCACTCTCGCACAGGAGGTGGAGCGTCGTCTTCAGGCTGTTGAGAAGCCCATCACTGTAGCGGTCATGGGATGTGCGGTCAACGGGCCGGGCGAGGCATCGGCAGCTGATGTGGGAATTGCGGCTGGCAACGGTGTGGGTGTGCTGTTTCAAAAAGGAAAAATTGTGAAGAAGGTGCCGGCGGAGGTACTGGCGGATGAGCTGATGAAGCTGATCGGTGAACTCGAGTAAGGAGTGTTATAGAACATGGCAGAAGTGAAAAAAGTACCTTTCTCGACACTTTTTTCAACCTACATTCCAAAACCGGAGGAAGCGGACGGCCTGCGTCACTGCATGGTGACCAGTCTTGTGGTGAACAAGGCGGAACGAAGTATGGAAGCCTATCTGGAAGGGCTTCCAGAGGTGCTGACCGCCACGGTGCAAAACAGCCTGAAGGACTTCTTCCACATGAACCGCGTCATGCTGCACAACAAGGAACCGGTGTCGGTTCCGGTTCCACAGGACGACAAGCAGCGCGGACCGGAGGAGCGTAAACCGGCGGCTCAAGAGGCTGAGGACGATGCTTTCCGCAGGACGGAGGCCATCCGGGCCGAGGCACTCAAAAAGCTTGTTCCCGTGAAAAGCCGGAAAAAGGAGCTGGGTTCCGGGGGTGGTTCCACAGAACTGTTTGGGAGGGTCAGCAAAAAAACTCCCGTACCTATGCGGGACCTGCAAATGGATATGGGACTTGTGATGGTGGAGGGCGATGTCATCTCGGTGGAGCACCGGGAGCTGAAAAAACGCGGCGCCTGGGTTGTCTGCTTTGATATCACGGATTATACCAATTCCGTGCGGGTTTCTAAATTTATGCCGGGTGATGAGGCACAGCCCATCCTCAGCGGCGTGAAACAGGGACAGCATTTGCAGGTGCAGGGCTATCTCAGCTTCAACCGGTTTGAGGGCGACATGGTGCTGGAGCCTACGGGGATTATATCTGCGAAAAAGGCGGAAAAGCAGGACTTGGCGGAGGAAAAACGGGTGGAACTCCATCTTCATACCCGTATGTCCATGATGGACGCGCTGACTGATACCAAGACTGTGGTCAAGCGCGCTATTGCATGGGGACATCCGGCCATTGCCATTACGGATCACGGCGTCCTGCAATCCTTCCCGGATGCCTGCAACGCCGCGAAAGGCTCCGACATCAAGATTTTGTATGGCGTGGAGGCATATTACCGCAACGATGTGGACGAGCGGGTGGCAGTGCACGGGTCGGGTACCGCCGCGCTGGAGGGGACCTTCGTGGTGTTCGACATCGAAACCACGGGGCTGTCGGCCCAAACGGACAGTATCATTGAAATCGGAGCGGTCAAGCTGGAAAACGGAGTGGTTACGGAGCGGTTTGGCACCTTTGCTGATCCCGGTCATCCGGTCAGCCCGGAGACTGTGGCACTGACGGGGATTACAGATGCCATGCTCAAGGGTGCGCCAAGCTGCCACGATGCGGTGGCGGCGTTTCTTGACTTTGCCGGCGATGCTCCGCTGGTGGCTCACAACGCGGAGTTTGACACCGGCTTTATCGCCGTGGCCTGCCGGAAGATGGGGCGGACATTTCAGCCGCTCTGGATTGATACGCTGATTCTGGCGCAATATTTGCTGCCAAATTTGAAAAATCACAAGCTGGACACGGTGGCCGCGCAGTTACAGCTGCCGCCCTTCAACCACCACAGGGCGGAGGACGACGCGGAGACGGCGGCGCTGATCTTGGCAGGCCTCTTTCCTTACTTAAAAAAGTTGGGCGTTGACGCCATGGAGCAGGTAAACGGGGTTTTGGCCACCATGCGGCGGGGTGGAAGACAGCGGCGCAGCCCCTATCATCTGATTCTGTTGGCCAAAAATCAGACCGGACTGCGCAATCTCTATAAGCTGGTGTCATTTTCTCATCTGGAGCACTATAACCGCGTGCCGATTATGCCAAAATCGGTCATCAACGAAAATCGGGAAGGCCTTATCATTGGCAGTGCCTGCGAGGCGGGAGAGCTGTTTCAGGCCGTGACGGCGGGGAAACAGGACGAGGAGCTGATGCGTATTGCCCAATGGTATGATTATCTGGAGATTCAGCCCATTGCCAACAACGCCTTTATGCTCAGGCCGGATAAGGATGGCAAGTGCGCGGCGCAAAGCCAGGAGGAGCTGCGGAATTATAACCGCCGGCTTGTGGATTTGGGCAAGCGAATGGGAAAGCCGGTCTGCGCCACGGGCGATGTTCATTTTTTAAACCCAGAGGACGAAGTTTACCGCCACATTCTCCTGACTTCCAAGGATTTTCCGGATGCGGACGCACCCAATCCCCTGTATTTCCGTACTACCGACGAGATGCTCGCTGAGTTTTCCTATCTGGGCGGCGAGATGGCCCGCCGGGTGGTGGTTGAGGCGCCCAGGCAGGTTGCGGACTGGTGCGAGGAGGTCAGGCCACTGCCAAGCGGGTTGTTTACACCAAAGCTGGAAAACTCAGACGGAGAGCTGAAGGATCTGGTTTGGGGGAAAGTGAAAGAGCTTTATGGAGATCAGCCGCCGCAGCTGGTGATTGACCGGGTAAACGCCGAGCTGACCGATATTATCAACTGTAAATATGACGTAATTTACATGTCGGCACAGAAATTGGTGCAGAATTCACTGGAGAACGGCTATCTGGTGGGTTCCCGTGGCTCGGTTGGCTCCTCCATCGTGGCCTTCATGTCCGGCATTACGGAGGTCAATTCGCTGCCTGCCCACTATCGCTGCCCCAACTGTAAGCACGCGGATTTTGAGGCGGGGGCAGGTTACGGCTGCGGCGCTGATATGGAGGACAAGCTCTGTCCGGTCTGCGGCGCACAGTACGTCAAGGACGGCTTTAATATCCCCTTCGAGACCTTTCTGGGCTTCGGCGGCGATAAAGTACCGGATATTGACCTGAACTTTTCGGGGGAATATCAGGCCAAGGCACATAAGTATACCTTTGAACTGTTTGGACAAACCCACGTGTTCCGTGCGGGAACCATCGGCACAGTGGCGGAAAAGACCGCCTACGGCTATGTGAAGAAATATCTTGAGCTTCGCGGTAAAACCGTCAATCGGGCGGAGGAGACCCGTCTTGCGCTGGGGTGCACCGGCGTCAAGCGCACCACGGGACAGCATCCCGGCGGCATGGTGGTCATTCCGCAGGATAAGGAGATTTATGACTTCTGCCCCGTGCAGCATCCGGCAGACGATAAGGATTCCGATATCATCACCACCCATTTTGAATATCACTCCATGGAATCCAACCTGCTCAAGCTGGACATGCTGGGACACGACGATCCGTCCATGATTCGCATGTTGCAGGATTTGACCGGCGTTGACCCCCAGAAGATTCTCCTGGACGACAAGGATACCATGTCACTGTTTACCACATCGCAGGCGCTGGGCTTCGAGGACGACAAGCTTCTCGGACCTACGGGCGCGGTGGCGATTCCGGAGTTTGGCACCACCTTTGTGCGCGGGATGCTGGAGGATACGCAGCCCGAACAATTCGATATTCTGGTACGGTTGTCCGGATTTTCCCACGGCACCGACGTGTGGCTGGGCAATGCCAAGGATTTGATTGTGTCGGGTACGGCAACCGTCGGACAGGCCATCGGCTGCCGCGACGATATTATGCTCTACCTGATTTCCCGGGGCATGAAGGATACCAGGGCATTTAAAATCATGGAGGCGGTGCGAAAGGGAAAGGGTCTTCCAGAAGGTGCCGAGGGCGAGATGAAGGCGCTGGGAGTTCCGGACTGGTATATTGATTCCTGCAAAAAGATCAAGTATCTGTTTCCCAAGGCTCACGCGGTGGCCTATGTGATGATGGCGTTCCGCATCGCGTGGTTTAAAGTACATAAGCCGTTGGCATTTTACGCGGCTTACTTTTCCATCCGCGCCAAAGCATTTGACGAAAAATTCATGTGTCGGGGCATGGAGGTTGTGAAAGGAAAGATGCGGGAAATTCAGGCAAAGAAAAATTCCAAGGACAGGGCGGAGCGCCCCTCCGCGGTGGAGGAGGACATGCTGGTCACGTTGGAGGTCTGCTATGAATTTTACCTGCGCGGCTTCCATTTTGAGGCCATGGATATTTTCCGCTCTCACGCAACCCGGTTTCTGGTGGATGAGGAAAAGGGGACGCTGCTGCCGCCGCTGATTTCCGTGGCGGGGCTGGGGGAGAGTGTGGCTCAGACTGCCATGGAAAACAGGAGTAGGGGAGGCTTCGTGTCCATTGACGAGGTGGCAAGTGCCTGCAAGCTGTCCAAATCCCACGTAGAGCTGCTCAAGGATGCCGGAGCATTTGGAAATATGCCGGAAAACAGTCAGATATCGCTGTTCTAAATTCATTTCGCAGGAAAAATGTCAGAATGACCGACTTTCCGTGGAATGGTCAGTGACCTTTCGGCGGTTTCGCATCTTGACAGGTGTGCTTCTACATGGTAGTATGATGATACATTAGCGAACTAAAGTAAGGAGCGAGTGAATTGCATTTTTCGGCCAATACACCGGAGGGAACACGGGATCGCTTGTTTGTCGAGTGCCAGGAGCGGCGGCAGGTACAGAGCGCTCTGATCGCACTGTTCCAGTCCAGGGGATATCACGAGATCATCACACCGGAGGTAGAGTTTTATGATCTCTTTACCCAGTCCGGCTGTCCCATTCCCCAGGAGACCATGCTGAAGATTATTGATCGTTCTGGCAAGATCATGGTCATGCGCCCTGACTGCACAACACCGATTGCCCGAGTGGCGGCTACCAAGCTCAAAACGGTGCCTTTGCCCCAGCGGCTCTACTATGATCAGACCGTATTTCGTTCCGGAGCGGCTCACCGGGGCGGAAGCAGCGAAATTGCCCAGTGCGGCATCGAACTCATCGGAGCCTCCGGCCCGAAGGCTGATTTGGAAATTGTCGTGATGGCGGTGGACGCGCTCCGCTCCTGTGGTGTGGAGGATTTTCACATCGAGCTGGGTCATGCCGGGTTCTTTCGTACCCTGGCCCGGCGCACGGATATCCCGGAAGAAGATTTGGAGACCATCCGCCGCCTGATTGAAGGAAAGAATTTTGCCGCGCTTCAGGATATACTGGCAGAGCGTGAAGCGCATGCTTCCAGCGCGGCGCTGTTTCGTCTGCCGTATCTCTTCGGCGGCGTTGAGGTGCTGGATGAGGCGGAGACGCTGGCCGGCGAAAACGAGGATATTGCCTACCTGCGCGGTTTGTATGAAATACTGGATGCCGCAGGTTACGGCAGGTTTATCAAGTTTGACTTGGGTATGGTACATCAGATTGACTATTATACCGGCGTAGTATTTCGGGGCTATTTATCCGGCGCGGGCGCGCCGGTGCTCTCTGGCGGACGGTACGACCATCTGGCTGAGGCGTTTGGACGCCCTGCTGAAGCCACCGGTTTCGCCGTGGACGTGGACGCGGTGGCCGCGTGCCTGCCGGGGGCGCAGCTTCCCGCTCTCACCTGTGTGGTTCATTTTGAGAATGGGGAGCTGCTGCGGGCGCTGGCTGCTGTGGACGCCCGGCCTGTGGGCACTTGCGAGCTGTCCCCCTGCCGCACGCTGGAGAGCAGTATCAACCTGGCCCGGGACAAGGGCGCGGATACTGTGCTCGTATTGGAAAACGGGGGAGAAAGAGTGGTAACGGTATGAGCGAACGGCTGCGGATTGCCCTCACCAAGGGCAGATTACAAGATCAGTCGGTTGAGCTGTTTGAGGGAATGGGGCTGGACTGCACCCCCATCAAAAACCCGGGCAGGCGGCTGGTACATTCCATTCCCAACTACCCGCTGGATGCCGTGCTGGCCAAGGCACCCGATGTGATTACATATGTGGAGCACGGAGTGTGTGATCTGGGCATCGTGGGAAAGGATACCATCCTGGAAAAAGGCGGGGCCTTTTATGAGGTCATGGATCTCGGGTTTGGAAGATGCCGTTTTGCGCTGGCGGTCAAGGAAGGCAGCGATTTTTACGGCACCTATAAAACCAGGCGCATCGCCACCAAATATCCAGCGGTAACAAAGGAGTTTTTTGAGAAAAAGGGCATGGACGTGTCCATCATTAAAATTGAAGGCTCAGTAGAGCTGGCTCCGATTCTGGAGCTTGCGGATGCCATCGTGGATATTGTGGAAACCGGCGCGACGCTGCGGGAGAACGGACTGGTTCCCATTGAGGACGTGGCGCAGGTGAGTGCCCGTCTGCTGGTCAATATCGCTGCCATGAAACTGCACAGGACAGAAATACTGGACTTTATCTCCAGATGTGAACAGGAGTTGAAACGACCGAAATGATGACGATATGCAGAGCCGACGGCGAGTCGGAAAACAAAATCATCGCGGCTATGCGCGCCCGTGCGGCGGAGGTTGGTCAGGGCGTGGATCAGGCTGTTGTCACGATCATGAATCGGGTTCGCGACGAGGGCTTTTCCGCGGTGCGGGAGTTCTCCCTGAAATTTGACGGCGCGGAGCCTCGCGAAATCAGCAGGGAAGAGCTGGAGGCGGCCTACCAGGCTTGTGATTCGGAGTTGGTGGCCGCCATGGAGCGGGCCTGTGCCAACATCAGGGATTACAATGAAAAGCTCCTGTCGAAAAGCATGGAGTGGAATTCTCCCGACGGCGGTATTGTGGGACGGATAGTTCGAGGACTGACCCGGGTGGGGCTTTACGTTCCCGGCGGCACAGCGGCGTATCCCTCCTCCGTGCTGATGAATGCCGTTCCGGCCAAGGTTGCCGGGGTGGAGGAGCTGGTAATGGTCACGCCTCCCACGGAAAATTTGAATATCGCCGTTCTAGCCGCCGCGAAAATCGCAGGGGTGGATCGGGTGATCGGCGTGGGCGGCGCCCACGCGGTGGCGGCGCTGACCTACGGCGCGGGCTTTATCCCCAAGGTGGATAAGCTGGTGGGTCCCGGCAACGCCTACGTTGCCGCCGCAAAGCGCATGGCTTATGGAAAGCTGGATATCGATATGGTCGCTGGGCCTTCCGAGGTCCTGGTACTGGCCGACGAGACGGCAAATCCAGTGTATTTGGCAGCCGACCTGTTAAGTCAGGCGGAGCACGACAAGATGGCGTCCGCCGTGCTGCTGACCACCAGTCAGGAGCTGGCGGAGCGGGTGAACCGGGAGCTGGTTCGCCAGACCGGCTATCTGGGACGCTCCGACATCATAGAGGCATCCATCCGTGATTTTGGCTGTACCATTGTCTGCGGTGACATGGCCAAGGCGGTGGAGCTGGCCAACGAGATCGCGCCGGAGCATCTGGAGATTGTCACAAAGCATCCCCGGGAGCTGCTGCCGCAGATCAAAAACGCGGGTGCTGTCTTCTTGGGGGAGTGGTCGCCGGAGCCGCTGGGGGACTATATGGCGGGCCCCGATCACGTCCTGCCCACCTCGGGCACGGCCCGTTTCTTTTCTCCGCTCTCAGTGGACAGCTTTTTAAAAACCATGAGCGTCATTGAATATGACAGAAACGCGCTGGAGCCTGTGCATCAGGCAGTGATACGGATGGCGGAAGCCGAGCGTCTGACCGCTCACGCCAATTCCATCCGGGTACGTTTTGAGGAGGTTTGAGTATGGCACGCATTGCTGATATCAGCCGCAAAACAAAGGAGACGGACATTGCCCTCAGGCTTTGCCTGGACGGGGGCGGTGTTTCCGTTGACACTGGAATCGGGTTTTTTGATCATATGCTCACGGCGCTGGCCTTTTATGGAGGCTTCGGTCTGTCTCTGACGGTTCGGGGTGACCTTCAGGTGGACGGGCACCACACGGTGGAGGATACGGGCATCGTGCTGGGGCAGGCTGTCCGAAAGTCGCTGGGTGATAAGGAAGGAATCCGCCGTTTTGGCAGCGCCTATGTTCCCATGGATGAGGCGCTCTGCTTTACCGCGCTGGATTGCTCTGGCCGCGCCTTCTTGGTATTCGACGCAAAAATGCCTCAGGAGCAGATCGGCGGATACGACGCCTGCCTTACCGTGGAATTTATGCGGGCCCTGGCTTTTAATGCGGGTATCACGCTCCACCAAAGAGCGTTTTACGGCGAGAACGCGCATCACATCACGGAAGGGCTGTTCAAATCTCTTGGCCTTGCCATGAAGGATGCCATCCGCGTGGAGGGAACCGGAGTAACCTCCACGAAAGGGGTGCTGTGAGATGGAGCGAACCACCGCTATCTTAGATTACGGTGTCGGCAATTTAAAGAGTATTACCAATGCGTTTGCTTATCTCGGCCTGCCCACACAGATCACGGCTGACCCCTGGGATCTGGAGCGGGCCGACGCGATCATTCTACCCGGCGTGGGTGCGTTTCCCGATGCGGCGGAAAAGCTGAAGGCATCCGGGCTGCGGGACACGCTGCTGAACCAAACAGGGAAAAAGCCGATTTTGGGAATCTGTCTTGGGATGCAGCTGCTGTTTGACGACGGTGAAGAGGTTCGCCCCACGGCGGGGCTTGGCCTGATACATGGTACGGTCAAAAAGATCGAAACGAAGTACAAGCTGCCGCATATCGGCTGGAATGGACTGAAAGTTCAGCACGATTCTCCCTTATTTCGGGGACTGGACGATGGAGCTTTCGTTTACTTTGTTCATTCCTTTTGTGGTGTGGCGGAGGATGAGGGGGATGTGATCGCCCGGACGGATTACGGAACCAGCGTGGTGGCGGCGGTAGGCCGGAACGGGGTATATGGCTGCCAGTTTCACCCGGAAAAAAGCGGAGAGACCGGCCTTGTGATCCTTCGTAATTTTGGGGAGATGAACCGATGATTCTTTTACCTGCGATTGACTTAAAGGACAGTAAAGTAGTTAGGCTATACAAAGGCAGCTTTGATACGGTTCACCAGGTTGCCGGGGACGCCGGTGAAACCGCCGCCGGATTTGTCAAGGCGGGGGCAAAGTGGCTGCATACGGTGGATTTGGACGGAGCGAGGAACGGGGTTCGCCTGAATTTTGGCACTGTTCGGAAGCTGGCGGAGACCTCCGGCTTGCAGGTTGAGATGGGCGGAGGGGTCAAGACTGAGGCGGACGTTGACGCGGTGGCGGAAGCTGGGGTGTCTCGTATCGTCATCGGTTCCGCCGCCGTGACGCATCCAGAAGTGGTGGAATATGCGGTACGGAACTATCCGGATCGCATCGCTGTGGGACTCGACACACTGGACGGCAAGGTTCGTACCGCGGGGTGGGAGCATGATTCTGGTTTGGATTATCTGGAGCTTGCCACATCCATGGAGCGTATTGGTGTTCGATATCTTATTTTTACCGATATCGCAACGGATGGGATGCTGTCCGGGCCGTCCTATGATCGTTTAGAGGCATTAAAGCAGCGTGTTTCTTGCCACATCATCGCCTCCGGCGGGGTAACGTATCTGGAAGACATCAAAAAGCTGCGGGATATGGGACTGTACGGCGCGATCATCGGCAAAGCGTATTATGCGGGAACTATTGATTTGGCCGAGGCAATCAGAGAGGCGGGAGCGCAATGCTAGCAAAGCGGATCATTCCTTGCCTGGACGTCAAGGACGGACGGGTGGTAAAGGGCGTCAATTTTGTTGGACTGCGTGACGCGGGAGATCCCGTGGCTCTGGCCAAGTACTACAGCGACGCCGGTGCGGATGAAATTGTTTTTTTGGATATCACAGCTACCCATGAAGCAAGAAAAACGGTGGCGGATGTGGTCGAGCGCACCGCCTCTCAGGTGTTTGTGCCGCTGACCGTGGGCGGTGGAATTCGCACGCTGGAGGACTTTCAGCTACTGCTGCGGGCTGGTGCGGATAAAATATCGGTCAACTCCGCAGCAGTGCGGGATAAGACTCTGATTTCCAGAGCAGCGGAACGCTTCGGCGCCCAGTGTGTGGTGCTGGCGATCGACGCGAAACGCAGGGCTGACGGGTCCTATGAGGTCGTGGTAAACGGCGGGCGCGTGCCCACCGGCATGGACGCGGTGGAGTGGGCGAAGGAGGGGGAGCGGCTCGGAGCCGGGGAAATCCTCCTCACCTCCATGGATGCGGACGGGACGAAAGCCGGTTTTGACCTGGAGATGACCAGAGCTGTGACGCAGGCGGTGCCTATTCCTGTGATCGCGTCGGGAGGGTGCGGCGCGCTGGAGCATTTTTCAGACGTATTCCAAACCGCGAATGCGGACGCCGCGCTGGCGGCCTCCCTGTTCCATTTCGGTGAGCTAACCGTGGAGCAGGTAAAGGCATACCTGCGCGGGCAAGATATCCCTGTGAGGTGAAGATCTGTGAATTTGGATGAGCTGTTTCAAAAGTCGGAATTGATTCCTGTGATCATTCAGGATGTGGAGTCCAAAGAGGTTTTGATGCTTGGCTTTACCAACCGTGAGGCGGTGGAGCTGACGATGCAGACAAAAACTGCCTGGTTTTGGAGCCGCAGTCGAAGCAAACTCTGGAACAAGGGTGAGAGCTCGGGGCATTTTCTCCATGTCAGGAGTATGTTCACCGACTGTGATACCGATACGCTGTTGTATCTCTGCAAACCGGAAGGACCGACCTGCCATACCGGAGCGCAAAACTGCTTTTTCAATCAAATTTTGTAATTGGAAGTGGATGGATCGTGAACGACACGTTAGCTGCCCTGAATCAAGTGATATTGCAGCGAAAAGCGAATCCCCAGGAGGGGTCATATACCTGCTATCTGTTTGACAAGGGACTGGATAAAATTTTAAAAAAAATCGGTGAGGAATGCTCGGAAACCATCATTGCCGCCAAAAATGGAGTAGAGGAAGAAACCGTCGGCGAGATTTCCGATTTGCTCTACCATCTGATGGTCATGATGGCACAGCAGGAAATTCCTCTCGAAGCCGTGCTTTCTGAGCTTGGCCACCGTGCGGAGAAGATCGGAAATCTGAAGAATATGAAGCATGTGGATCACAACACATAATTGTGTTACGGGCGATGGAACAGCGGTCATTGTTGCGGTCATGCATGAACAAACAGGCTCAGTCACATGGACTGAGCCTGTTTGTGTTTTTCGGTGTAAAATCCGCACAACTGCGATTTGAGCAGCTTTGACATAATAAAGACAAGAAGTTCTAAGTGAGAATTAGGAAATCAGAAAAGCCGCGCCGATAATTCCGGCGTCGTTGCCCAGAGACGCCTTTACCAGCTTTGGCTGAAGCTGAGTGCCCCGGGCAAAATGCTCCTTGTAAACCATCTCCCGCAGGGGAAACAGAAAATCCTCATCCTCTTCGTTGCTGACACCGCCGCCCAGGCACAGAACCTCCGGCTGAAATAAATTGACCAGGTTGGTCAATCCAACCGCTACATAGTGGAGGTAGCGGTCAACCACTCCACGGCCTGCGGTATCACCCACACGGGCCGCCTGGAAGGGAGTACGCCCACTGACGTTATGATTATCACAAAATTTCCACATCAGGCTGTCGGGCGTTTGTTCCATGGCCTCACGCGTCATCCGCTTGAGCGCAGTGGCGGAGGCGTACTGCTCCCAGCAGCCCTTTCTGCCGCAGTTACAGGGCTGTCCGTCTACGACAATAACGGTGTGTCCGCCCTCCATCCCGCTCCCGTTGAATCCCAGAAAGACTTCTCCCCGCAGGATGACGCCCACTCCGACTCCCGTGCCCAGAGTGACCACAACCACCGACTCACAGTCTTTGGCGTTGCCCGCGTGATATTCCCCCAGCGCGGCGCAGTTGGCATCGTTACCCAAGGCCACGGGGATATTCCAAACGGTCTGAAACAGATCTCGAACAGGGGTATTTTGGAATGCGGCGTTGGGCGTAAACAGAATGATACCGTTTTTCCTGTCCACAGAACCGGGAATGCCAATACCAATTCCTGATATGGCCTCAGGGGAAAGCCCCGCCTGGGCGGTAACTGCTTGGGAGAGACGGATCAGGTCCGCGCAGAGTTCCACGTCTGATCGGGAGGGATCCACCGGCAGCTTAACTTTGGAAAGCAGGCGTCCTGCGTCGTCCAGAACGCCTCCCGCGAGATTGGTTCCGCCCACATCAATTCCGATTCGGTACATGTGTGAACCTCAGAACTTAAGGCCGCTCATAGACTGGTCAAAGTGTTCGTTAATCTGCTTGGTAAATTCCAGGGCGGCGTTATAGCCCATCTTTTTGTGACGGTTATTCATAGCGGCAACCTCAATGATAATCGCCAAATTCCGGCCAGGCTTTACCGGAATGGTGAGAGATGGGAGTTCCACGTCAAGAATTGAGGTATATAAATTTTCAGCACCCAGACGGTCATACATGGCGCCGTCCTTCCATGGTTCGAGATTGATAACCATATCGATTTCGGTATCCAGCTTAATGGCGCTCATACCAAACAGGCGGCGCACATCCACCACTCCGATGCCGCGCAGCTCAATATAGTGGCGAATCAATTCCGGCGCAGTACCGGAAAGGCGCCTGGCGGCAATGCGCTTAATTTCAACCGCGTCATCAGAAATGAGCCGATGTCCGCGTTTGACCAGCTCAATGGCTGTTTCGCTTTTACCAACGCCTGACTCTCCCAGCAGGAGCACGCCTTCGCCGTAAACCTCTACCAGTACACCGTGACGGGTAATGCAGGGAGCAAGGAAATATTTCAATGATGCAATTAGCGTACTCATAAAGCTGGACGTGGTATCCTGGGTTCGGAGAAC